>SSFX01000082.1:0-27684 GCA_008015635.1 Nitrosomonas oligotropha | reverse complement strand
GCCGTATACTTTGGAGATCGTCGCGACTTCGTCCTTGCTGTACCCCATATCAACGTAAAATGGATTGCTCATAACGCCCATGACGACATCGGAAATGCGGTAGATCGCGATCAATCCCAGGATCAACAGAGCCTGCCGTCCATGCCGCACGATAAAATCGCGGAATGGCGCGATCAAGGCACCATACAGCCATACCAGCAGGTCGCGGGTGCGCGAAGACAGTTGCCAATGCGCAATGGCTTGCCGGGCGATTTTCTCATTGTCGGAAATCAACCGGCTATACGGCACATCCGGTTCGCGGATGATCAGCGTCGTAATCATTCCGACTGCCATGCTGACCGCCATCACCAAATAGGCGAAGCGCCACGGCGCGTGATCGTAGGTATCGGCCGTTGTATCAATCGCGGCGGCGATCCACAGCACACCAGCGGAAGCCAAAATCATCGCGATACGATAGCCTGCTTGATAAGTCGCCGCCATCGCGCCTTGCAATTCCACTGCAACGGCTTCAATGCGGTAGGCATCCAACGCGATGTCCTGAGTCGCCGAGGCAAACGCCACCGCGAGTGCAAAAAATACCAAATGCGTCAGATTGGCGGCCGGGTCGGTTACGGCCATGCCCATCAGCGCGCAGGTAATGATGATCTGTGACAGCAGCAGCCAGGCACGGCGGCGGCCCAGCCAGTGCGTCAACAGCGGCAGCGGCAAGCGGTCGACCAGTGGCGACCACAGCCATTTAAAGCTGTACGCCAGCCCGATCCAGCTCAAATAGCCGATGGTTGCGCGGTCGATGCCTGCTTCACGTAGCCAGAACGACAACGTGCCCATGATCAGCAGCAGCGGCAGTCCGGCGGAAAATCCCAGCGACAGCATGCCAAGCACGCGCGGGTGCGTATAAACCCGCAGCGCCTGCAACCAGCTGGACGGTACCTGAGCGGTCATGACAAGTGGTCGTAATCGACGATCAGCGGCGCATGATCGGAGAAGCGCTCGTCTTTGAAAATTGAGGTACTGCGCGCTGTTTGCGCGATGGCGGACGTGGCGATCTGATAATCGATGCGCCACCCGACGTTTTTCGCCCAAGCCTGACCGCGATTCGACCACCAGGTGTATTGATCGGGCTCAGTGTTCAAGCGGCGGAATACATCGACAAAACCAATTTCATCGAACACATGGGTCAGCCAGGCCCGTTCTTCCGGCAGGAATCCGGAGTTTTTCTGATTCGAGCGCCAGTTTTTCAAATCGATTTCCTTGTGCGCGATATTCCAATCGCCGCACAAAATGATTTCTCGCCCGCTAGCCATCAGGCTTTGCAATACCGGATAGAATTGTTCCAAGAAATAGAATTTTGCTGCTTGCCGGTGCTCGCCGCTGGAGCCGGACGGCAGGTAAAGCGACACGATGCTCAGATTGCCGAAATCCGCTTGTAAAAAACGCCCCTCGGCGTCGATATCCGCAACGCCGATGCCTTCGACGACGCGATCCGGTTTTTTGCGCGAATAAATGCCGACGCCGCTATAACCTTTCTGCTCGGCGCAATGAAAATAACCGTGATAATCGTCCGGCGCTTGCATCTCGGCGGAAAGATCGGGCAACTGCGCTTTTAATTCCTGCACGCACACCACATCCGCCGTTTGCTGGGCCAACCAGGGGAAAAAGCCTTTTTTCGCCGCCGCGCGGATGCCATTGAGGTTAAGCGTTATAATTTGCATCTTTTTTATTTCGGGATGGTTAAGTGTATGTCCGATTTCCGGCAAGCCTTCATTCAATTCGCCATCGAGCGCAACGTGCTGTGTTTTGGCGAATTTAAAACCAAAGCGGGGCGCATGTCGCCGTATTTTTTTAACGCAGGACTCTTCAACGATGGCGATGCCTTACGCAAACTCGGGCAATTTTACGCCAAAGCGATCGTCGATGCCGAGCTTCCGTTCGATACCCTGTTCGGTCCCGCTTATAAAGGTATTCCACTGGTCAGCACCATCGCCATCGCGCTGGCGGAAATGGACAAGAACTATCCATTCTGTTTCAACCGTAAGGAAGCCAAGGATCATGGCGAAGGAGGGGTGCTGGTCGGCGCGCCGATGCAAGGCCGGGTGCTGATCGTCGACGACGTCATTTCCGCCGGTACCTCGGTGCGTGAATCGGTCGAACTGATCAAAACTGCAAATGCAACTCCCGGCGGCGTCGTCATCGCGCTCGACCGCATGGAGCGCGGTACTGGCCAGCTTTCAGCGGTGCAGGAAGTGCAGCAGACGCACGGTCTGACAGTCACGCCGATCATTGATCTGGACGATTTGGTCGCTTATTTGCACCACCATCCGGAACTGGCGCAGCACTTGCAGGCGGTGCAACGCTACCGGGATCAGTATGGCGCGAATTATTAATGGCGTTTTTTGCTACCAGGTTTGACTCCGCATTCTTCTTTCGCTACATTAACTTCTCGCAACAAGGTGTTTATTTTTAAAAACTTTCCATAAGGAGCGTTTCAATGAAAAAATCACTCGTCAATGCATTCTTGATGTTGTGTTTAGTCGGCGGTACCTCGGCGCATGCCGCGGTGACGCTGTATACCTCGCAAGCCGATTATTTGGCGGCGGTCGGAGCAACAACCAACTACATCGACTTTGCCGGATCTCCGGCGCTGACCGTCAACGGCGGCAGCTTCAGCTCGGCGGTCACGTTCGGCACCTGCGACCTCGGACTGGCAAGTTGCAGTTCCAGCGTGTTTCATAACAGCGACGGCATCACCGATACCGGCGGCGTTGCCGCACCGAATTTTGTCGCGGCAGTCGGTGGCCACTTCACCAATCCGGTGCACGCTTTTGCTTTTAACTACATCAGCGGCGGTATGGGCTCCATCGAATTGAACGGCTCGACGATCGTCCCGGTTGGCAGCACAACCTCGGGGTTTGTCGGCATCGTATCGACGGACCCGATCGATGGCTTTGTCGGACTCAATTACATTTTTCCATCCACCGGCGGTCGTGACCGCTATTTCATCGACGATTTCTACATCAATCCAGTCCCGGAACCCGGTGTATGGGCGATGTTGCTTGCCGGTTTAGGCTTGCTGGGATTCCGTGGTGCAAGAATCCACGGATAAGTTTTAGTTGTTGAATCGGGTGGAGACAGAAGCTGTTTGGACAGTGCCTGACTCCATTCCAATACAGAAATGAATTTAATCAAGCAGCCAGCTGTTACTTGTTAGGCGGAATCTGCTGGGGCGAATTTACCCAGGGATTGATGATGGCAACGCCACAGCCGGTGAAATCCTTAACATTTCGTGTGGCAATAGCTGCTCGCCTGCTGCTGGCGATGGCGGCAATCATCAGATCTACGGCATCGGTATTGATTCCAGCGGATTCGCACGTAGCGGCAATTTCGCCGTAGCGATAGGCCGCTTCTTCGTCGAAGGGAAAAATTCTACCGCTGAAAGCTTCGGCAATGAAATCCGAAAAATTGGCAGTTAATTGAGTGCGCCGCTTTCCCTCCGGCAAACGTGTCAGCCCTCGCTGAATCTCTGCGACGGTGATTGCAGTGATGGCAAGATGAATCGTTTTTTGCGCTTTGATCCATTGCTTAACATTCGCATCGGGCTGTTCGCGCATCAATTCGGAAATAACGTTGGTATCCGGAACGATCATGCGTCGAAATCAACAGCCTGGCGTTTCGTGCCGCGCTTAGGCAAATCAAGCGTAACTTCGTGCTTCGGGCCGAAATACTTTTCCGCGATTTGCGCAATATCGGCGGACGTGAATTCGTTGGCAAGCGATGCTTTCTGCAAGATATGGCGCACATAAGCCTCCAGTGAAACACCGGCTTTTGCTGCACGCATGCGCAGCAGTTCTTTGGTTTTGTCGGGCAGATCCCGGATCGTAATGCTCGCCATGTTTTTCTCTTGCTGAAAGTTAAAAAGTGCAATCAATGATGGCAAATTCAAACGATAAAATCAATGAGAGTGTTTGAAAATGCCGCTTCATTCGCACCTTTGACAACCCATTGGGCTTTCAGTACATTCGCCCACTATAAAAGCCAAAGACCACGACGAAGGCGGCGTGCTGGTCGGTGCGCCGATCATTAATCTGGACGATTTGGTGAAGTATTTGCACGATCATCGAGAACTTGAAGCCTTTGCTTGTGAAACAAAAATAAGGATTGCAGAATGAGCCTGATTCAAGACGATATTATCAAGATTGCCTATAAGAAATTGAAACAAATGGTCTATTATGAAAAGACTCATCTTTTTCTGCGAAAACGCCTCGCTGAGTTTGAATGTACAGAAGATTTTGAAGAACGTCTCCGCATAATCGATACAGTTATAAATACCAAAGCTCCCACGAAAGAAAAAGCCTTTCAAGATTGGTTAAATGAAATCAATTTTGTGTTGCTGCCCAAAGGAGTAAGCGGAATTGATTCACAGAGTGGAAAGGATAAAGGCACTTATGTAACGAACGTGACTAGTCAAGAAAATTACAAAATTGAAAAGGTGAACTATATCTTCGATGGGCCAATTGAACTGCATATCATAGCAGTACTCTGGCTGATGATTGAAGGTCCGAAAATTGACGGTGAACTAGCACGGAATTGTATGGGCTCTCGCCTCCATCCACTTGTCGGGCAGTATGAAGATCATTCCGCACATCTCTTCAAAAAGTACCATGAACTGTATGCCAAATGGCGCGACGATGGCATTAAAAAGGCCCGAGACCTGCTCGTCAACGAAGAGCAAAGTGTCTGTATCATTGCCTTAGATCTTCAGGAATACTATTACCGGGTGCAGATTGACTGGGGTAAGCTCCGCACACAGATTAAAAGGCCAAGTAAAACAGATGGAATCTTTAAGAACATATATAAACGAGAAAAACTTGGAGCTCTGTTGCTAGAGTGCATTGAAGCGATTTGCACTACTTATCGACAACGTATCGCGCCTCAACTAGAAATTACGCATCGCGGCATCCCAGATAGCGCAACCTGTTTACCTATTGGTCTATGCACTTCACCGCTAATTGCGAACTGGTATCTGAAAGAATTCGATGAGGCTATTTTGGCCAAAGTGCGACCTGCTTACTATGGTCGATATGTAGACGATATCCTTTTGGTAGTGACAAGCCAATTCGAACCGACTAATGATCCAATTAATAGTTTTATGGAAAAGATTCTAGTAGATTCTAGGATCATGAAGCGTGACCCGGAGAATTCACGATATAAATTGACCGAAACCCCCGAACTATTTTTACAGGAGCAGAAGTGCATTCTTCAGTTTTTTGATGCTGGTCATTCCATTGCTGGGTTAGAGAAATTTCAGAAGGAAATTGAGGAAAATGCAAGTGACTTTGCTTTGCTGCCCGTAGAAGGGGACGAAAGCCCGGTTGAGCAGGTCGCTTATGATCTGCTTTATGATGGTTCAGTAAATAAGATTAGAAGCGTCAAAGAGATTGCCGAGAATCGGTGGGAGCTTGCTAAGCATCTTTCTAAACAGACACGACTTTTTCTAGTGGCAGAAGGGCGACTCGATACACAGACGAAGAAAGAGTTATTTCGATTTTTCAAGGGGAGCAATGCAATCAATTACTGGGATATGTGGGAGCGTGTTGTGGCATTCTTGGTGATTGCGAGGAATATCAAAGCTGTTAATGAATTTCATAAAGCGATTACCTGTGAAATCAAAAAGATATCGTTTCCAGAATCAAAAGATATTTCATATCTATTGAAGCTAGCGATGAAAGAACATCTTGATATTTCTATAGAAATGATCCATGCGGTCAAAAATATAGAAGCTTCAAGTGGCTCGGTGCGTGAGTACTTGCGGTCTTCGAATCTAATTCGCCATCATTTGGTGGCAATACCATTGTTAAATTACACAAGATTTGACGGTGATCTCACCATGCCGGGTAATGTGATCGATTTAAGTCTTGGTTTTGATAAACGCAAAATCAAATGGAGTCCGCGTTATGTTCATTTTGATGAATGTTTGGGATTCATTGGTTCAGGCTATTGTGGAGACGTCGAGGATGATTCGGTTGCAGCGGCTAATAAGATTTACGCTAGTTTTCATGGATCAAACCTTGATGATGTAACAAGCGAATTATTTGTTGTAGAAGACCCACTACAAGAGAAGAATTGATGAGCTATACGAAAATAAGCATAGGCTCTCATGAGACCGATCTTCACAAAATGCTACGTGTTGCGGTCGGGCATATGGCGGTCAATCCAGAGGATATTGAAAAGAGTTATTTAGAGATACCCAATACTTCATTGAAGCGTCTTAAAAAGTTATCACAGTTATTGAACGATGTTCTCAGGCATGGCGTACATCATCCCGAACAGCGGATTCACTTATTGGTTCTACCTGAAGTTTCGGTACCTTATTCATTTGCCACATTTCTTACTCGTTGGGTACGTGAGCATCAAATTGGTATTATTTGCGGATTGGAACATTGTGTTCGAAGTAGAGTCGCGTGGAATGAACTGCTTGCAGTGTTACCTTACCGCGCACGGAATGGTACTAAGGCGTGTGTTCCAATCCGGCGACTTAAAAAACACTACTCTCCTGCTGAAGAGTTTGAATTACTCAACCATGGTTTGGAGATACCCAAGAAGGATGATCCGAAAATTACATATCAGTTATTTCAATGGCGAGGCGCCAGCTTTGCAGTCTACAATTGTTTCGAGCTTGCGTGCCTAGAAGACAGGGCCATCTTTAAGGCAAAAGTCGATTTTATCGTATGTTCGGAGTTCAATCAGGATGTAAATTATTTCTCAAGTATCGTGGAGTCGGCAGCCCGTGATCTGCATTGCTATGTAATTCAAGTGAATAGTGCACAATTTGGGGATTCCCGTGTTGTCAGCCCCTCCAAAACTGAGAAACTCAATCCGCTACGAATTAAAGGTGGCGACAACCAGACTTTTCTAACAATGGAGCTGCCGTTACAGAAGCTACGGGCGCATCAACGCAAAGAGTACGGGTTGCAAAAAGATTCAGAAGAGTACAAACCGACTCCACCGGGGTTTGATAGAAAATACGTCAATGAACGTATCAGACTTGGGCAGAAGAAAAAAACAGTATGACTTAAGACTAACGTTAGTTGACGATTTTAGTCTTGTGGTAATGGATTGGAGTAATCAGTGATAGTTTGTAATTCTGATAAGGTTTATATTTTCTATCTATCACAGAAAAGGAAATTTTTAGTATCCAGTTAATGTCTCTGTAAATAGATTGTAATTCAATCTATTATCCTGGAATTTCATTGCAGTAGCCTGAATCAGGCAGTTTATTAAATTGAGAATTAGTGAGGATTAATATGTTTAATTCATTTATATCAGTTATTGCCCTCGCATTCCTATTCGGTTGTGCAACGCAGCAAGGCAATATTCAACAAGATACTGCCGTTGTTTACAAACGCGCAGTCGATGACGCAGCAGTTGCAGAACAGACCGAAATCAGCGATCGACTGTTCGCCATCAATTCAGCGAATCAAGCATTAAAATGGCAGGATGGCAAGGTGCTGGTGGTAAGCTGGAAGAGCAAATCTTCTTATGAATCGAACTATAAGAACCAAACACATACTTCACCGCAGGAAAAATATGTGACTTGGGTGACGGCTGCGCCGCAGTTGCAGGCGTTTTGCCAGGATTTCGTCAAGAATAATCCGCACGGGGATCTCAATCAACGGTTGAAACAATATCTGGGACTCAATCCGGACTGGCATTACGAGGTGTTTATCGAGTTGTGGGTTGATCCCGCAGATGTGTTCCGGCCTTGTGTCGATCCGGAAATTGACGATGGCAGTTGTCAGCTCAAATTTGCCGAAGACAAAGTTTCCGCAGTGAAGAACATCGCCGATTATCCGGCTTTCTACAAGAATCTCTATTTCAATGATTTCCGCTACCGTCCTGGTGTGCCATGGACTGGCTTGGGTTACACCTACGATTGGGGCAATCCGGCAAGCCGTGTTGGCGCGAGTGAGTATATTCTCAGTCCAAACTCACCTTATCAAATCGAGCGGGTCGTGGAGACGGCCGAATATTGCCGCTAAGTTTTGCGTTTGATGTGAGCTGTGTTTCCCGGGTAGGCGTCGATCATCTGGGGTTTGTGGCGGCATCCGTTTTTGAATTAGGTCAGTTTCTTTGAATCGCGGTGCATAATCACTGGCCAAGTTCCTGTTGCTTCCCTTGCCGATCACATAAATATAATGATAACGGTATCAAGAATTATTATCGTTTTTAATCAATAATTTGTTGTTGTTTTTGTAGTTTTTGGCTCGTATAATGCCGGGTGTTTGCAAAATACTTCACGGCTCTTGCGCGCTGCGAAATCTGTCAAGAGCTGCCTGTCACCCAATAGCGTAGAGGAGCACCATCATGAAAGGCAATCCTAAAATTATCGATTTGCTGAATAAATTGCTGGCCGAGGAACTGACGGCCATAGATCAATATTTCGCCCATTCGCGCATGTACGAAGATTGGGGATTCAGCAAGCTGTATGAACGCATCGATCACGAAATGGACGATGAAAAGCAGCATGCGGATCATTTGATCAAACGGATTTTGCTGCTCGAAGGCGTACCAGTGATCGGTAACCGCAGCCCGTTGCGGATTGGCCGGGATGTGCCGGAAATGCTGCAGAACGATCTGACGTTGGAGCGTTCGGTAATCAGCGCGTTACGCGATGCCATCGCGATTTGTGAACAGGAACGCGATTACCAAACGCGGGAAATTCTCGAGAATCTATTGGCCGAAACCGAGGAAGATCATGCGCATTGGCTGGAGCAGCAATTGGGATTGATCAACCGGGTAGGGCTACAGAATTATTTGCAATCGCAAATGTGATTGTGGATGTATCGCTCATGCCGCCAGGAATGGACTGTGTCATGAGCGATCACTTCAAGCCGGTCTCGTACTCACGAAATCACGATCGGCTAAGACTCGCGCAGTAGCCTGAACAATAGATCCGTCAACCGGCTACCGGTTGTTGCAAAGAATACCCTCTGAAATTTGTCATTGCTTCTGGAATCAGAAAAACGCATTCCGGAGTACGATTCCGCATATAATCACAACGTTAGTGCAGCTTAATCCGCGATCGGCCGGATCAATCCTCTTCTACAACCAATTTTATTTGCATGCTGGATCAGACCCGAACATCAACTGAAGTGTCATTGAAGATCATACGGCACAATGCTTATGCGGCTACCGGTTATGCCCTGTTAGGCTTCCTGGGGTTGTTGCTCGCGATTCCGCCGGGTTATGCGAGTCCGGTGTTTCCCGCCGCTGGCTTGGCGCTGGCGCTGACACTGGTATTGGGTTACCGCGTGTTGCCGGGCATCTGGATCGGTTCGATGGGACTGAATGTCTGGGTTGCATGGAATCATAACGCTTTCACGCAGGATAGTATCCTGATCGCCGTGTTTTTAGGCGTGGGTGCGATGCTGCAAGCGGCCATTGGGGCTTGGCTAGTGCGCCGGTATATCAAGGACCGCTGGCAAACTTTGATGCGGGAACAAGAGATCTTCGCTTTTTTTCTGCTGGGCGGTCCGTTGTCTTGCGTGATCTCGGTCAGTATCGCGCATCTGACGCTGTTTTTTTCCGGTGCTATTCATACGGACGATATCACTTGGTCGTGGTGGAACTGGTGGGCTGGCGATACCTTCGGAGTGCTCGTTTTCGCACCGCTGTTGCTGGCTTTCTTCGGCAAGCAATCCTGCTGGAAAACGCGGAAGATCGTTATTGCACCCATTATGCTGATTCTGGTGGTGCTGATTGTGACCGGATTCGTTAGCACATCGAAACTCGAAAGCAGACAACAGCACGCCGAAATTCAAAGTATCGGGCAAAACATTGCTTTCCTGTTACAGGAGCGTTTCAACGCCTATAACGAAACGCTATCGGCATTGCGGCGTTTGGCCGAGCTGAATCCGGCGATGAGCTACCAGCAATTCGATTACTTTACGCAAGAAATATTGCAGGAATCTCATGGCATTGCAGGACTAAGCTACAATTATTTTGTGCGTGACCGGAGCCGGAAACAGTTCGAGCGGGCTCAATCCAGAAGTGTTCCCGGGAAACCGTTCCAGATAACCGAAATGGATGCGCAGGGCGAGTTAACCGTTGCAGGCAAGCGGCCGGAGTATATCGTTGTGACCTATATCACGCCGCTTGCAAGCAATCAAAGAGCGATCGGTTACGACATTTATTCCAATCTCATCCGGGCGGAAGCCATTGATCGCGCCCGGCATTCCGGTCAGCCAGCAGCCACCGGTTTGATCAATCTGGTGCAGGATCAACATAATAAAGCGGGCATATTGGTACTGCATCCTGCTTACCGCCAGAATTTTGATCAGAGCGGCCCGGAACATTCAGCGGAATTTATCGGTTTTGTGGCGGGGGCATTGAAAATTCCCGATATGGTCAAATCCGCTACCGGCAGCATCGCAACGCCAGGTATTGTGTTTCAATTGCGCGATTCTGCCGGGCAACGCGACAGTCAACTGTTATTCAGTTCAGCCCCTGGGGTTGCAGCAGATCCTCATTTCGATTGGCGGACAACGCTGACGATGGCTGATCGCAGCTGGGAATTAGTCATTTTCCCGGATGCGCAATGGCTGAGTGCGCACCGGCCATGGCAGTCTTGGGCGCTGTGCTTTGCCGGGTTGCTCGTGGCCAGTATGCTGCAAATGCTGATGCTAGTCACCACGGGCCGGACCCTGCTGATTCAGGAAACCGTTGATGAGCAGACGGCGCAATTGCGTGCGAACAGCGAAGCGCTCCGGCAGGCTATGGTCGCGGCAGAATCGGCAAATTTAGCCAAGAGCCAGTTTCTGGCCACCATGTCCCATGAAATCCGGACGCCGCTGAATGGCGTTCTGGGCATGGCCTACCTACTGCAAAAGCCGGACATCAACGACAACGAGCGATTGGATTATGCCCGGGTGATCATTACTTCCGGAAACAATTTGCTGGTCATACTCAACGATATCCTTGATTTGTCCAAAATCGAAGCCGGACAGATCAAATTGGAAAATCATGTTTTTGATCCCGGGCAACTGCTGCTGGAGACGGCGGCGCTATTTGCCGAGAGTGCGAATATGAAGGGACTGGCACTCGATGTGACATGGCACGGAGAGCCGCAAATGCGCTACTGCTCGGACTCGTTCAGAATAAGCCAAATGCTGGCCAATCTGGTCAACAATGCCATCAAGTTCACGCCGCAAGGTTTCGTGCGTATTGAAGCACGTGAACTTAGAAATGCATCCGCGGAAACTTTGCTGGAGTTTACGGTGACCGATAGCGGCATTGGCATTCCCGCGGACAAGCACGATAAATTGTTTAAACCATTCTCTCAGGTGGATGCCTCGACTACCCGTCAATACGGCGGTACCGGTCTTGGTTTGTCCATCGTACATCACTTGGCTCAATTGCTGGGAGGCAGTGTTGGCGTCGAAAGTCAGGAAGGCAAGGGTACGAGAATGTGGTTCCGGGTCCGTGCTAACCCGGCCAGTGCTGGTGATGCAAGCAATCTTGCCGCAAGCGATACCGGCATTACCGGTGAAGTGCCGGTAAGAACCGTTTCTCCGCAAGCCGGGGTGATTTTAGTGGCTGAGGATAATGCGATCAGCCGCACGGTCATCGTTGCTTTATTGGAGAAGCAAGGATTCCGCTGCAAAGTTGTTGAGAATGGCCAGGAAGCGGTGAATGCGGTCATGCAGGGAATGCAACCGGCGCTTGTGCTGATGGATTGCGAGATGCCGGTGATGAACGGGTATCAAGCGACGGAGAAAATCCGTCAATGGGAACGGGAAACCGGAAAAGTACATCTGCCTATCATTGCCTTGACTGCGAATGCTTTCGAGGATAATCGTCAGCGGTGCTTTGCCGCAGGTATGGATGATTTTCTTGCCAAACCCGTCAATATGAATCTGTTAGTGGTGACCCTGAATAAGTGGGCCAATCGGCACACTGGCTCCAGCCGCTAAAAAATTATTCAATCCGTTACCAGTAACGGAAATTGCCCGTATCCAAGTGAATAAAGTTGGAAGAAGGATAATAACCGACGCCACCGGCTTGCAGCGACATGGCGGCAGAGCGGATATCGGAGAGTTTGCGGCCCGGCAGGCGGATGTCGATGGCTTTGCCGTGCGTATGCATGCTGTTTTTGGCGACGCCGCCGCTTTGTTCGGCCAGTTTGGCGTTGGTGGCAGGTGAACGGTAGGCGGAGATGACGTGGAATTCTTGCCGGGTGCCTAAGCGGTGTTGCAGTAAATAGAGTAAGTCAAACAGGTCGGGGTCGATGGAACGCCGGTCACCGGTGCGGTGATCGCGCAATACGTAATTGATCGCGCGCATGCCTTCGGGAATATAGCGGCCATTGGCCCAAAACACGGCTTGTGTGCGTTCGCCGGTATGTAAATTAAGGAAACTGAGCTTCTTTTCAAACGGTCTTCTGATTGCTGCATGCACGGTCGATGCCGTCATGGGTAGCGCCAGTGCGGCGCATGCGCCTAATCCCGCACGCAAAAAACGGCGGCGGCTTAATTCTGGTGTTTGTTCTGATTCTGATTTTGATGAGTTTGCTTGATTGAATAAACTTCGTATCATCGGCTGTTTTCTCCCTGAAAATCTTGCGAATGTGTGCGAATAATCAATTGCTACCAGCGAGCATAACGCAAAGTGCTTGAATCCCGGTCATAAATATCGGGGTAAAAATGTACTAATTTGTCTGGCCCATTAGTCCAGGCCGTAATATACACTAAGTAAATCGGCAGCGGTTTAGGTAAATGCGTGGTGATGGTTTTGTCACCTTCCATATTTTCCGTGAATTTTTCCCATAAACTTTCTTTGTTCAAAGCGAAAGCCGCCAATTCCAGCGGCTTTTCCAGCCGGATGCAGCCGGAGCTGAACGTGCGGATATCTCTCTGGAACAGCGATTTGGACGGCGTATCGTGCAGATAGATATCGAAAGAATTGGCGAACATGAACTTAAGCCGGCCCAGCGCATTGTGCTTGCCGGGGTCCTGGCGCAGGACATAAGGGAATCCTCGCTTAAAGCTATGCCAGTCGATGGTGTCCGGATCGATGGGTTCGCCGTTGCGGTTATTGCCGGGATAAATTTTGAAACCGGCGCTGCTGAAATAGCTCGGGTCGCTTTGCTGCTTCGGTAGTAGATCCTTGACCGCAATGCTGACCGGAACATTCCAATAGGGATTGATCACCATGTGCGATAACGCACCATTGAAACTGGGCGTGCTGCGGTAATCGCGCCCGACGATGATGCGCATATCCAGCACTTGCTCGTCGTTTTCAAACGCGGAAAGCTTGAAACCGGCGGTATTGACCAGCAAGTAGCGTGCACCCAGATTTCTCGGCAGCCAGCGCAAGCGCTCCATGTTGATGCGCAGCTGGCGGATTTTCCAGGTCAACGGCCGATTCAAGGCGCGTAGGGTGTTTTTGCCGATCACGCCGTCGCTGTTCAAACCATGCTGCGCTTGAAAGGCCTTGACCGCTGTCACCAGCTCGTGATCGTAGTGCTGGTTTCCGCTGGCGGCGGTGTGATATTCGGCAACGCCATCGGCCGCATACGCTTGCACCATGCGCTGGCGGATCAAGGGAATGTGCGGATGTGTGTCGCCCGGCCGTATCGAGGATGAACTGGGAATATGAACCCATTCGGTGTGATTACCGGCAAGCTGGCGGTAGTGCGCCAATGTCTGTTTGAGCGACTGATAACTGGGATTCTTCGGGGATAACTCATCGAACGCGGGTTGCAAACGGTCTTTCTTAAGCGCTTCCTGCAAGAACGCGACAGCATCGAAAGCGCGCTGTGGAATGTGCCAATCCTTGTCAGCCGCAGCGGCCGTCAAATGACCGCGCGCCAAATCCCGCGCCAGCATCAGCACGGCATGTGTCGTCAGCACTTCCAGCTCGGCTGCCGCGGATGAAGATTGTCCGGCGTGATGCTGCAATTGCTGCAAATGTTGCAGTTGATAGTCTTCGCTATCCAGTCCTTCGGTTTCCGCATGAGCGATGAACGTTAACGCCGTTTCGAGCAAAGACGATGCCGGGTTTGTGACCCATACCGGCTGAGAATTCCGCGCGGTATAGAATCGCTGCAAGTCGGCAAGCCCGTTTTTGCTCAACGAAAGCGACGCGGGTTTTGCGAGTTGCCGTTCGATTTCTTTTGCATCCGCGATCAACGCGAGGGTAATCGACGGATTGAACAGAAGAAACAAACAACAGAAAAATTGGAAATGCGGTAAGAACAGTTTATTTTGAAAGCGGCGCACGCAGCGGTTCCTTTGCTGAACAGTGTGATTAAATGGGTTGCCGGGATTTTATCATCAATGCCGCACGGTCATGTATGTGCCTGAAAGGTGGAATTACCTTTTATTTTCTGCTTTGCGCGGTGTGAAAATCTGATCTCTTGGATTGTGCAGCTGCATCATTGACGGAGTCTGCGCCTTTCCGTATATTTTTCCCGCAACAGAAACCCTGAATAAATCATCGAGAAAAAATACCAATCATGACAGCCAAACAACACGTGCAGCATTTGCTGGATTTCATTGACCAAAGCCCAAGTCCCTGGCATGCGGTGGCTACGGTCGAGGCGGCGATTCAAAAGTTTCAGTTCGTGCGCCTCGATGAAACCGCCAAATGGTCATTGCAAGCGGGCGGGCGCTATTACGTGGTGCGCGACGATTCGTCGATCGTGCTGTTCGTGGTGGGGCGCAAAGCGCCCGCCGAATCGGGATTCAAGATCGTCGGCGCGCATACCGATTCGCCGGGATTCCGCATCCGGCCAAATGCGGCGACCGTGAACGACGGCCTGGCCCGGCTTGGTGTTGAAATTTACGGCGGGCCGATTCTCGCGACCTTTGCCGACCGCGATCTGAGTTTGGCTGGGCGGATCAGCTACGTCGACGAACAAGGAAATCTCGCCTATAAGCGGGTGCGCTTCGACCGGCCGCTGCTGCGCTTGCCGAATCTGGCGATACACATGAATCGCGGTGTCAACGAGGATGGTTTGAAATTGCACAAGCAGAACGAATTGCCGCTGCTGTTCGCGCAATTGACCGGCGGCCAGCTACCGAAACCTTACTTTCTGCAACTGCTGGAACAAGCGGCAGGCATTAACGCTGCGCAAATACGGTCGTGGGATCTGGCGGTGTACGATACGCAAAAGGGCGCATTCTGGGGTGCGAATGAAGAATTTTATGCCGACAGCCAGATCGACAACCTGGCTTCCTGCCACGCCGCATTGCAAGCCATGCTAGACGACAGCGTGCTGGATTCCGCGCAAAGCACGCTGGTGTGCGCGTTTTTCGACCACGAGGAAATCGGCAGTGAAAGTCACATCGGCGCGGGCGGCAGCTTTCTGGCCGACGTGTTGCAGCGCATCGGCATCGCAACGTCAGCGGAGCGCGAAGACACGGCGCGCGCAATGGCGCAGAGCTTTCTGATCAGCGCGGACATGGCGCATGCCTACCAGCCGAATTTTCCCGCCGCGTATGACGCCGATCACCGTGTTTTCGTCAACAAAGGCCCGGTGATAAAATCCAACGCCAACCGCCGCTACAGCTCCGAAAGTGTGTCGATTGCACATTTCATCCAGTGGTGCGAGGAAGCCGGTGTTCCCCATCAACGCTACTCGCACCGCAGCGACCTGCCATGCGGCAGCACCATCGGCCCGATCGCCTCGGCAAAGCTCGGCATCCGCAGCGTCGACATCGGCTGCCCGATGTGGGCCATGCACAGCGTGCGCGAAAGCGCCGGTGTGCAGGATCATGGTTATATGATCAAAGTGTTGAGGCGGTTTTTCAGCAATTAGATGCGGCAATTATTTCAGGGGCGTCATGCTGTTTTCAAGGCGCCTGCAATTGTTGTGAGTGTGCATCGTTCACAATCCCCAGAGCAAGTACCGCAACAATGGACTGATACGTCTGTTGCTGCTGTAGTCTGACTTGCTTTCTAAATATCTTTAGTGTGGATATCCGAAGGTAACAAGCTATTTTGGTGTTTTCTTAACACAGTCTTAACAGAGATTTTACGAAAATTTTACATCAATTAAGATATAAGTAAATTGTCAAAGTAATAGAGTGTATTACCAGCAATAAGTCAGAGGAGAATTACACAATGGAGCCTCGAATATTAAATCTCTTGTTGGTCATTGTCATTAAATTTATTGGGGGGAACAGTTTATGAAATCGCAAACAATAGAGAAATTGTTGCCTGGCGAACAAACAACGACTGTAGCGAAGAAAGCCGGTTCCGCGGCTTTTCAATCGCAATACCTGTTACGCGATACTGCCGCAGGTTTCATTACCGGTGCAATGGCGATTCCGCTAACGGTCGGTATTGCGATCATGTCCGATTACCCAATCAAAGTGGGGCTGGCGACGGTCGCTTTTGCTTCCTTCATTGGCTGGATTAATGCCTGGTTCAAGCCAGGTAACTACATCGGTTCACCGGGTATCGCTGCGGGTTTGGCGCCGGTGCTGGCAATGGGCGTTGCTACATTTGGCTGGGAAAATATGGCGTTTTGTATTTTTCTGACGGCGATCATGCAAGCAATTATCTGGAAATTCAATTGGCAACGGTATCTGCTGGTTGCCGTTCCGGTTTATCTGGTTGAAGGATTGCTGGCTGGTGTGGGATTAAAAATATTGCTGAAGTTTTCGGAATTTACTTATGAAATTTCAGATGCGCTGGTTACCGAAGAATTCTGGAATAGTGCGCGTATTCAGATGGTAGCGATCTCAGGTGCGGGTCTTGCGGTATTTTTATTGCTATTCTCCAGATTTAAGAATACGCAACCTGCCATTCCCTATTTCGTGCTCATTGTCGGCGGTGTTATCTTGGCTCAGTTTGTTAGCGTGCCGATGATTTCTGTGCAAGATGTCGATCTTCATTTGCGCTTACCATTGCCGCAAGCGGATGTATCTTTCTTGATGCTGGCTTATATGGTGCTGTTTTGTGCCATGCTGGCGATTGTTGACGTCATCGAACAGGTCATGAGTAATGCGGCGATCGAGAAAATCGATCCATTACAGCGCAAAACCAATAGCAATAATAGCTTGCTGGCTATCTGGATTGCCAATCTGGGATCCAGCTTCTTTCATGGCATGACCAATCTGGACGGTTTGGCTAAAAGCACGACGAATAAGCTCGCCGGAGCAATGACCAAGTTTTCCGTTTTGATCATTGGGTCAGTGGTTTGCTTCTTTACTTTCAATACCCATTATCTTAATTATTTGCCCAAGTTCTCGCTGGCGGCGATCATGATGTTTACCGGGTATAAAATGATTGCCGGATTGGTGCATGTGACGCATTATGGTCCTTATGCGGTGGTACTTTCTTTTTTAACCGCGGGATTGGTTTATAAAGTGGGTATTTTTGAAGGTTTGCTGATTGCGATGGTATTACACGCTATCATTCATTTTATGGTGTTTACCAAACACGACAACTTGTCAGGCAAAACGGTCGTTAAGCGGTACTTTGATAATCTAAAGAAAGATAGCAGCAATCTACAGTAACATTTCGTTGTTATTTTCTTAAGAATCAGCGTACAGGGGGCGGACTATCAAATCCGCCCTTCGTTGGCTGGGCGATGCAAAGCTGCTTGGCGGGATCCTAATTAATTCTTCCGGATTTTATTGGGTGGGGATGCGTCATGAAAGTGCTTGTCATAGAAGATAACCAAGATATCGCTGCCAGTATTCGTGATTATCTGGAGAACTTGAACTACTCAGTCGACATAGCAAGCGACGGTATGACCGGATTGAATCTGGCTATTGCGAAAGATTATTGTGTGATCATTCTGGATCTTGGGTTACCGGATATCGATGGCATTGATATCTGCTACCGGATTCGCCATGACGCACGCCGCTCCGTTCCGGTGCTCATGCTGACCGCAAGAGGCTTACTGGAGAATAAGTTACAAGGTTTTGAATCAGGCGCGGATGATTACTTGGTCAAGCCTTTTTCCTTGAAAGAGCTCGCAGCGCGGATCAAAGTATTATCGGAACGCATTGGCCGTGTGCCGGATTCACGATTACAGATCGGCGATCTCACGCTCGATGCGAGCACTCACGAAGTCTATCGCGCGGGCAAACGGATAGAACTCAGCTCGTCATTATTCCGGTTACTCATGTATCTGATGCAGAATCCGCACCGCGTCATTACCAGGGAAGAATTGGAACGTGTTGTTTGGCAGGATCATCGGCCAGACAGCGATGTGTTGCGAACCCATCTTTTTAATCTTCGACAGCTCATTGACCGGCCGTTTGATCAGCCGCTTTTGCATACGGTACGCGGTTTCGGGTTCAAAATTACGGACAGGAATGCAGAAGACTAAGCGGCTGAGCCGCAGCATTATCCTGTCGTTTCTATTACTGGGCACCGTGATCACACTGTTACTCGGTTTGAGTCTGGTCGCTGCGTTGAAAACGGTTGAAATCAACATACTCGATGAAATACTGCATGCCGAGCTTAAACGGTTCCAGCAGCAAGGCAATGACTCACAGAAATCCGGATTCTCGCATTCACGCTCAACCATCGTCATTTATTCCGCACTGCCGGACGAAACGGACACCATTCCGGAATACCTGCGTAATCTACCTCGCGGCATTCACGATGTAACACACAATGGCCGGGACTATCGCGTGCTGGTCGAGGATATCGGTGATGCGCGTTATGCCATCAAATTTGACGACACCAGCATCCATAAGCGTGAACTTGAATTCATCCGTCTCGTTGGATTGTGTGCATTCATTACCTTGCTGATCGCGTTTATCTTTGGCTGGAGAATGGCGCATTATGTGATTAGCCCCATCAGACGGCTGGCCTATCAAGTGATGGCGTTTAAGAATCAACCCGGTGAGGTTCTTGATTTATCCGAATTTGGCAATGACGAGATAGGCGTTCTGGCGCACAAACTGCAGCATTATCATCAGCAATTACAGCAACTGCTGAGCCGCGAGAAAGAGTTTGCCAGCAACGTCAGTCATGAGTTACGAACACCCGTTACCAGCATTAGCATGGCGGCAGAGGTACTGGCGACTAAAAAGGATTTGTCCGCGGCGGAACATGAACGGATTCAGCGCATTCAACGCGCCGCCGGAGAGATGTCCGAGCTGATCGAAACTTTCTTAGTATTAGCGCAGTTGCATAACGAGCCGACGGATATTGGCACGCACGAAATGGAGCCTATCGTCCGCAAAGTGATCGAGCAGCAACGGGTGTGGCTGGGCAATAAGCCGGTTGAAGTTGTTGTCGAGGAGAATGGCCGGTTAGCCGTATCGGCGCCTTCCGGTATCCTAAGCGTCTTAGTCGCCAATCTGGTGCGCAATGCATTCCGTTACACCGAACGGGGAAGTGTGGTGGTGACGCTAGGACCCGATCAATTAACTGTTACCGATACCGGTGTGGGTATCGATCCCGTGATGCAAGCGCAAATATTCAAAGGGTACGCAGTATACAATCCCAACAACTCGGATAGAGTCAGACTGGGTCTGTCTATCGTTCAACGCATCTGCGAGCATTACAACTGGACCATTTCGGTTGAAAGCACAAAGGGGCGAGGTAGCCGGTTTACGGTTAAGGGCTTCGGAAGTGAAAGGAGGCAGGTATAATCCTAACAAAACTGAAAGAGAATAAACGCAGTATTAACACCCGCGCCAGAAGGCGGTTATGTTGCTTTCAATCCCGAGCCGGAACGACTACGCAAGGCGAAACCATTGAGCAAACATTGTCCAACTTGGCCGAAGTAACCCAGCTTTACCTTGAAGAATTTCCGATGACTATTTCACCTTGTTCGTTACTTACACTTGAAAGAGAGTAAATCTATGGCAAGTAATCTTCCAAATAAACATTTTGAAGCTGCAGCATCATTTCACATTAACTCTGGTATCGGAGAGAGTGAATTGGCTGGTATAGCCTCTCTAGCTAAGCAGTATTCTGTAATGAATTCTGTAGAAGCGAAGTTAAAAAGCCTTGGTGATTTAGGAGTGTTTAATTCTGTTACGAGAGAGTGCGAAGCGCTACGGTACGGCATGATTGGAAATTTGACTGATCGGCTAGGTGTTACAGAATCATCTCGCGTGAACTCTACTTTTAAAGAATTTGAATTAGCTGCTATTACTGTTTTAGTTAAAGAATCAACTTCCATGATTGCCGCAGAGGCTAATCGAAAAAAATTCGGTGTGTTTGATTCTTTAGCGAAAGAATGCGAAGCACTACAGCAAAGCACGATCGATAATTTAACTAACCGTTTCGGAACGACTGCGCCATCTCATATCAATTCTATTTTTAGTGAGTATGAATTAATCG
Source organism: Nitrosomonas oligotropha (assembly GCA_008015635.1). Taxonomy (GTDB): domain Bacteria; phylum Pseudomonadota; class Gammaproteobacteria; order Burkholderiales; family Nitrosomonadaceae; genus Nitrosomonas; species Nitrosomonas oligotropha_B. The sequence continues at coordinate 7,368 of SSFX01000082.1, read as the reverse complement.
GTATGACTTCTCTTGCTAGGCAATTTTCTGCTATGAAATTAGCCGAAGCGAGTTTAAAAAATGTTGGTATTCTAGGAGTATTAGACCCTTTAGCGAAAAGATGCGAAACGCTACAGCAGGACATAATCGGTAATTTAACTAATAGTTTCGGAACTACAGCATCATCTCATTTGAGTTCTATTTTCAGGGAAAATGAATTAACAAGTATTTCTTCTTTAACTAAGCATTTTTCTGCGATGAATTCTGCAGAAGCCATTTTGAAAAAAAGCAATGGATTAGGAGCTCTTGATTCTTTTGCAAAACAATATGAATCGATGCTTAAAACTGCGGCTGCAATTACTAAATCAATAAACCTGACTGAATATAAAACGAATATAAATTCTGTTTACTTTCCTTCAAATGAATTATATGAAATAGATGAACAGGAAATTCACCAAAAACTCGAAGGGATTGCCGATGCGCAAGACTGTGAATCCTTAATTGAGCGGTTAAAAGCAATACCTCCTTGGTTACAGTGCGTGTTGTTTATTGTTTTTACCTACGTTATTGTGCCAACTATTAGCTCAATTATCGATAGTTACGTTAAGCAGTATGTTGAATGCCATTTGCCCTGGATATCATGTAGTTCCAGTGGCAGTGATAGCCGTAACCACAATCATTCAAATAGAGACGAAATAAAATTCATTAAGTCACTATCATTTGAAGACTTCGATTACATCAATTCTCGTTTTGTATCCACCGATTATTTGAATATCTACTCAAAACCTAATCAAAAAACGCAAATCCTTGATGAGCTTACTTTAGGAAAAATAGTAATTCTGGTAGAAAAAGAAAGAAATTGGGCAAAAGTCGCTTACCGTGATGATAATGGAAAAATTTGCCAAGGCTGGGTTCATAATCGATATCTAAAGAAATTCGGTAAGTAATTTTATTTTCAATAGAAACTTCTTTGTAAAATCATCCCAATCCGGCGCTCAAATACTAACCGCTGCTTATAAAATCTGTCTTTAAGCAAATCGATTTCATCTCTGTGGTGTTTACACGCTGCCAGTCTAGGATAGCAAGGACGTGATTCCCGTCGTTTGACGGGTTGCACAGATTTGCCTATAGTCACAATTAGATGTGTTCCCGATCCTTACCGGCAATATTCTACGAAAGGAGCATCCGTCATGAAGAAAATCAACGACTTTTCGCGCTACAAAAATATCCTGCCTTACGATAGCGAGATTTTCGGTGTGTATCAGCCGATGATTGGCTGGAAATCCAAGCGTATCAAGCAGCGTATGGACAAGGGGTTCAGCGCCGATTTGAGCAAGGTGCGCGAGCAATTGTTCAAGCGTTTCCGCGGTGATTTCGAGATGGTGCTGGACGAGCGTGGCGTGCTGCAAAAGATCTCGCGGCTCGAAACGGGCGGTAGCGATGTGCCGCGCAAGGGGGCCATTGGTGCAATGGGCAGCTTTGTCATCGAGAATTTGACGCGCGAATTGCCGCCGCTGGAGCGTTACGACGAGCGCATGTGGGACAAGCTGATCGATGCTGAGCGCATCAAGACGGCATTGAATCAGGAAGTGATTCTCAAGGTGACGGAATGGTACAAGACCGCGCAGGACGCGCGGGCGAATCCTCGTAGCGTGGAAGCCGCCAACGAACTGGCGGCGGAGCAGTTGCAGCGTGAATCCACGGTGGCGGGTTACGTGCTGCACTTGAAGCAAACCAAGCAGTTCGAAACACTCAAGCAATTGTTTTACAAGCAGGACAATCAGCTGGCAAATCTGCAAAAGCTGCTCAGTTTCAAGGACCCGCTCGACTACATCGATCCGTTCAAGGATCTCGACCGCGCCGGGCTGTCGCCGATCGGCATCGTGCATCTGTTCCGCCAGTATTTCTTTGAATTCGACACATTTCTGGGTCCGGCGGTGGGGCATGTGTGGCTCAGTCCGGGCAGCAGCGTGGAATTGGTCGAAGTCAGCACGCGCCGGACATTGGTCGAACGCACGCTGGAGACCTCGCTGGAAACGGTGCTGAGAACCGAAAAGTCGCTGACCGAGGAAGACGAGTTGTCGCAGGCGGTGAAGGAAGACAACAAGTCCGATACCAAATTCGGCATGAACGCGACCGCCAACCAGAGCTGGATCGGCGGCAGCGCCAGCGCATCGGCCAGTATCGATATGGCCAATACGCAATCGAAGGCGCGCGAAGTCTCGCACAAGCACATGCGCCAGCAGACCGAAAAAATCTCCACTGAGATCCGCAAGAATTATAAATCCACTTTTCGCACCGTCACCGAAACGACCGACACTTCGAGCAAGCGTTACGTGCTGAACAACACTACGCCCGATCTGCTCAATTACGAGATGCGCCGGAAAATGCGACAGGTTGGCGTGCAAGTGCAGGATATCGGCACGTATTTGTGCTGGCAAACGTATGTCGACGATCCGGGCCGCCAGCTCGGCATTGCCAAGCTGGTGCATTTGGCCAAAGGGCCCGAAGTGGGCGAGATACCGCCGCCGGAAGCGATCCCGATGCCGCAACCGGTCACGACCGACTTGAACATCGACATTCCGTTTGTGCCGAAAACCGAGGACACGCTGCCGGAAGACGATATGGACGAAGTGTACCGCGAAGGCAAGGAAGTGAATCTGGATGACAACGAAGGCTCGCCGGAGCAAATTCAGTGGTATTTCGGCGGCTTCAAGGCGCAATGCGATCAACCGGGTTATGAATACGGTGAAGATGGTTTTATCAGCTTCGATTATGGCGGTAGCGATATCCGCTTGCAGTTGGACGAAGTGCAAGAAGATAAGCCTGGCGCGATCCGTTTTTCCGTCAAGGTCAAGCATGTGAACTTCCGCAATGTGTCGCCGCTGCGCGTGGTCGCCAAGATTACCTGGCAACCGGGCAAAAAGCTGAACGACGAGGTCACTGCGCAGAACGAGCTGAAAATCAAGGAATTCAACGAGAAAACCAAATTTGAATACGAGCAGGCCTTTGTCGAAGCGGCGCGTGATCGCATCAACAAGATGTCGCGCATCGAAACGCGCAAGTACGAGGATTTGCGCGAGGAAGAACGCATCGTGGTGTACCGCAGCCTGATCCAGGACATGCTCACCAAGGGGTTGCCGATGCCGGATGACCGCACGCGGCATGTGGTGTCGGAACTGCTGAATACGATTTTCGACATCGACAAGATGCTGTACTTCGTCGCGCCGGAATGGTGGCGTCCGCGTTTGCACCACAGTCATCAAGGCTTGGGCGGCATCCGCAAGCCTTCTTCCGTCACGCCCGCGCCAGTGAGCACCGCCGCTGCGGACGGTTCGGTTCATACGCAAATCAAGAGTAAGGCAGCCAAGAACTTGATCACCGCTGCGAAAGCCATAGCGGAAAACACGCAAATTGCCTCGATGGATACCGTGACCTGGGGCGGAACGCACGATAACCGGGTAGACAACTACTACATCACCGAAGAATCCGATCCCGCCAAGCTGGGGTCCTCGTTGGGCTGGTTGTTGCAACTCGATGGCGACAACATGCGCAATGCCTTCCTGAATGCACCGTGGGTCAAAGCGGTGATTCCGATCCGTCCCGGCAAGGAACGCGCGGCGATGAACTGGCTGCAACGCCTGCATGTGGAAGGCACCGAAGGGTTGGACGATAACTACGTCGCGTCCTCGGATGAACTGGGCAAAATTCCGCACAGCGGCCCGAACGTGACGATCCGCGATGCGATCAATCATTTGTGCGATGTGGTCGCGGACAAACACGCCAAGTCGATGAAGGTGGGGCGTTATCCGGGCGATGAAATCAACGACGATAACCGCGTTTCCGCCACACCGGTCGACAAAGTGTATGAGCATGGCTTTTATCCGCTGCAAGGCGGCTTCCGTGCGTTACAGGGCGGTGAGGATTTTGAGGTGTTCGATCAATGGGTGGAGGTGCTGCCGACCGATCAGGTTGTGCCGGTGCCGGTGGCTTACGATCCGAAAACCGGACGGCAGTTGTAGGCATGGCCGATTTCGAGGTGCAGTTTGCCGACGCGGCATTTATCGAGCCGTCGGCACAGGAGGCGGCTTTCGGCTGGAAGCACAACGAAGTCGTGGTGTTTCGCGGCGCCAATGAGTCCCAGGTTTTGCAGCCCGATGCCAATGGTTCCTGCAAGTGGTCGAGCGGTACTGCCGATCCGTGGAGCGTAGCCGATATCCGCCGGCGCGTGTTGAATGTGCCGTATGCATGGCGCATGGTGGGTCAATCGGCGTTAATTCCCAAGGTCGAAGCCGGTACACCATTGCGCGCTGTTCTGTCGGTACGGTCCAGGTTGTCGCTGTGGACGGGATTGGCCAATTTTACCAAGCGTGTGGCGGTCGCGCACAACATCGAAGGCCAGATTCCATCGGCGCAGCAGTACGAATCGTTCATGAGCAAATTTTGCGCAGGTTTGGATGATATTTCGCTGATCGCCACGATCAGCAGACGGCCGGATGGCTCGGTCGATCTTTCCCCCGAATTGGCCGTGTTCGGCCACGCGGTTGGCAATAAACCTGGCAAGGAGCGGAGTTTTGTTGAGCTGGCGCTCAAGAACTTGATCGGCGCTTGTCATTCGCTCGGCATTCAAGTCACTGCCGGTTATGAAGTGCGTGACGACTTCGGCAAGCAGACGCAGGGCAATTTTGTATCATTCATTACGTCACGCAATTCCGATATGACCGATCACGCCAACCGCATCCGCGATGTGCTCGATACCTGGGATTTTGATGGCGTCGGTTTCGATATCGAGGTGAACGGTATCGGCCCGAGTGAACAAAGCGATACCATGAAAGCCTGGTTCAAACAGGGTAAAACGATCAAGGATTGGGTGGTTGCGAGACCCACATCGTCCGATCCGGCGGCCAAAAAGGAACAAGCTGCGGCGGATAATATTCGTATTTTGTATCACACCCTGGCGCAATTGCTGATTACCAAGAAACGGTTTGTGTCGTACGCCACGGCTGCCTTTGTGGATGCCAAGTCCGGCAAGTTTGACGATGGCGTATATATTTTCGGCCACACCCGGGTACAGCCGCTCGAGCTAGCTGCGGGACGCGCCAATGTGATCGCGCGGATTATGGCGTACGATGAGGGGTTTCAAGCCGGTGGCGGAAAAAAAACAGAAAAATCGCTCCCTGCGCAGGATTCGCTGACAAAACGCCATGTGCAAATCCTGAAATCGATTACCAGCGCCGGTATTCATCCATCGATAGTGCAGCTGGGCATCAAGATGGAAAGTCTGAAGGATTTTGGCATGAAAAGCGGGCATATGACCGTTGCCCAAGCGGTGGAACGTTGCGCCGATTTGCGTCGTTTTCGCACCGGACTCATCACATTTTCGGGCAGTACCTCGTCTCCATCCGACGAAGTGGCGGCATTTGCCCGCTACGACAAAGTGCTGAACGAATCGGAATTCAACCGGCGCCACTTCCTCGGCGTGCCGTTTCAGGCACCGCATTGAGCAGTTCAGAGTATTGCATTTTCCCGGCGCAGAACTTTTGGGTTATACCCACCCGTCTTGCAGCAGAACGCTGCCTACTAAATGGGTTGCAGCCTCGCCGCTTTGTGCAATTTCTACGGTGAGCCAGCTGCGATCCACTTGATGGCTTTCCAGCCGTGACAATTGCAGATTGAGTTCATCGCCGGTTGCAGACCGCCCCAATGTCCGGGTATAAATCGTTTGCACATAATCGGTATCGGATAGATTTTGTAAACCGGCATGTTGCTGCAACCAATCCAGAATGCTGTCATGATTGATTTGATCTTCCAGCGCTTTTTGGCCCGATTGCCATTCTTCCACGGTGGCGTCGCGATTTAAAAAGCTGTGCACCAGGCGCGCCAAAATACCTTCGGTTTGGTTATGCGCAATCACGACGGTTTCATGGTTGTCGAATGCGATCATTTCCGCGTTCTTCAGGCTGAACATGGCGCCGTCGCTGAGTTGCGTCAATTCCAGCCGATCCCCGGAGAATTCCAGGTGCACGTCGGCACGGCCGCCTTGCATGCGCAGCACATCCTGACCCGCGCCGCCGTCCGCATTGATGGCCAGCCCGAGCGGTAAATAACCCTAAGACCCCTGCACAACCGCGTAAATTTTGTTATGGCGACGAAGAAGAATGTCCGCATGACAGTTGTTATGCGTCATTTTGGTAAAAAGTTTAGTTTTTTCCCTTTTTCGAGGGAGTTTCCCCTCCTTATGCAGTATTGGGACGGATTGCTCCCCTTGGCGGCTGGTCCACAAAAATTTTGTTGGCCGCCTTTTTCAGATTCATGCAGATGCTCTTCAGCATGATCTGGGCGTTAACTTTTGCCGTGCCGAAGTAGCTGGCGCGTCTCATTCCGAATAGGCGTTTGATTGTGCCGAAACATTGTTCGACAATATAGCGTTTTTTGCTGATCAATTTATTCGCCAGCTTCTGGCGTGCCAACAACGGTTTGTTCTTGTATGCGCGATGCATGATTGCGCTCTTGATTTTTCGCTGTTTCAGAAACTGGCGGTTGGCGACGCTGGCTGATCCTTTGTCGGCATATACCCGATTCGCCTCAATGTGCGCACCATCGATAGCGGTTTCGAAATGCAGCATTTCGCTCTGATTCGCCGGGGCAGTGTGAACCCCCCGCACATAGCCATCCTGCGCGTCCACCACCAGGTAACTGCGGTAGCCAAACTGCGACTTCTTGCCCTTCTTAAGCCAGGTCGCATCCGCATCTGCACTCTGTTCTTCGGTACAACTGACTCCAGGCTGGCTGCCATCTTCAAACTGAACACCCTTACCTTCGGCATCCACCTCCAACGTGATGGTCTTCTTAGGCCGTGCCGCTGACTCAATCAGTGTGGCATCAATCACCGCACCTGTTGCACCTTTGATCATCAATCCATGTGATTGAAGCTGTTCATTGATAGCAGCAAGGAGACCATCCAGTCTGTCGTTGGCCACCAGGCGGTTACGGAACCGGCATAGGGTGGTTTCATCCGGTATCTCATCCGACAACGACAAACCACAAAATTGTAGAAAATCAATGCGCACACTCAGCGCTTGCTCCAATCCAGCATCCGATAAACTATGCCACTGACCCAGCAGCGTCGCTTTAAACATCAACAACACATCAAACGGTTCCTGTCCTCCACCATGCGATAACTCACGCTTGTATAAACCCGTAAGCTGCGGTCGCAACTTCTCCCAATCAATCAGGCCATCAATCTTCATCAACACACCGTCTCGCTTCAGTCGTTGCGACAATTCCAATGTTCCAAAACTCATCTGCATCTTCTCCTCCGCCCGTCTTTTACCTGTCGCCATTTTAGTTGCTTATTGGGCTAACTTGGGGAAGTTGTGCAGGAGTCTT
>SSFX01000061.1:0-6968 GCA_008015635.1 Nitrosomonas oligotropha | reverse complement strand
GCGGAGCCTGCACACAGGTTGTTTTACCGCTAATAGGATGAATAGCATGATTGAACCCTCATTGACGGATAATAGCGAATATCCGAGTTTACTGATCGTCGACGACGATGAAGTTTTTTGCGATGTATTGTCCAAAGCGCTCACAAAACGAGGCTTTAGCATCACCTGCGCACACACGATCGATGACGCGTTGAATCTGGCTGAAACATCCACACCGGAATATGCAATTGTCGATCTGAAATTATCCAGTGAATCTGGCTTGGTCTTAGTTGAAAAATTGAGAAACCTAGATCCGGGCACCCGCATCGTCATGTTGACGGGATATGCCAGCATAGCCACTGCGGTAGAAGCGATTAAGCTCGGCGCCACGCATTATCTCGCCAAGCCGGTCGATGCAAACGAAATCATGGCGGCTTTTGAACGCACGGTCGGGGAGGCGAATATTCCGATCAGCGCGCATCCTTTATCCGTGGGCCGGTTGGAATGGGAATACATTCAACGTATCCTGACTGAGAACGACAACAATATCTCGGTCACCGCCAGAATTTTAAACATGCATCGCCGTACATTGCAGCGCAAGCTCGCCAAACGGCCACTGCGTGAATAACAGAAAACCCTATAGAAACCCTGCAATTATCCGGATATCTTGACCGATCATACGCACATCCTGAATCTTGAGCTTTCTTTTTTGTTCAAGATTGGTCAGTTCAGGTAATGCAATCATACCTTGCGCATCGTTACCGATTAAGTGCGGAGCAAAATAAATAATTAACTCATCCACTAATCCAGCTTCAACCAGAGCGCCATTGAGCCCGCTACCGGCTTCCACCAGCACTTCATTAATTCCGGACTCAGCCAGCACCATCATCATTTTTTGCAAATCAACCGCGCCTTTAGCGTCCGGTAAAACAATAACTCGTGCATTCATCTGACTCAGCACAGCTTTTTTTTCCAGATTCTCTGCATGGGCCGTAAAAATGAATGTTTCTTCCCGGTCTTGCAGCAGGCGGGCCTCCAAAGGTATCGCTAAATGGCTATCGACAACTACTTTCCTGGGTTGACGGTCTGTCTTGACATGCCGGACGGACAACTGCGGATCATCGGATTTGACGGTGCCAATGCCTGTCATGATAGCGCACGAACGAGCCCGCCACCGGTGCCCATCGCGCCGCGCCGCTTCACCGGTAATCCACTGGCTAACACCATTATTCAATGCAGTCTTACCATCCAAGCTCGCGGCTGTTTTTAAACGCACCCAAGGCTTCTTTTGCGTCATGCGGGAAACAAAACCGGCATTCAATGCCTGTGCCTCGGCTTGCAACAATCCCATCTGCACGATAACTCCAGCCTGCTGCAATAAAGCCTGTCCACGCCCGGATACCAATGGATTGGGATCTTCCATCGCCATAACGACCCGTGCGATGCCTGCTGCAATCAAGGCATCGGCACAAGGCGGCGTCCGGCCGTGATGACTGCAAGGCTCCAACGTCACATAGGCGGTCGCACCACGCGCCGCAGCCCCCGCAGCAGTCAAAGCATTAATTTCCGCATGCGGCTGTCCTGCTTTTTCATGCCAGCCGCTGCCCGCAATCCGCCCATCGCGCACAACCACACAACCGACACGCGGATTGGGCGTGGTGCTATACAACCCCCGCTCGGCTAAGCGCAAGGCATGCGACATGAAGGCATAATCTGCGGCAGAAAACATCGGTACTGTTATTGCTGTGGAATAATGGGCTGTGCTGGCAATAGAACGTTCAGAGCCATTCTATTGATTCAGGATACTTTCTTGGTTGGTGACGGCTGATGCGGTTTTTGTACTTCCTTGATTGCATCACGAAAATCATCCACATCCTGGAAGCTTTTATAAACCGATGCAAAGCGGATATAGGCAACCTCATCGAGCTTATACAGCTCTTCCATCACGCTTTCGCCAATGCTGCGCGAGGAAACTTCGCGTTCCCCCAACGCTAAAAACTTCTGCACAATGCGATCGATCGCAGCGTCAACATAACTGGTAGGAACCGGGCGTTTATGCAGCGCCCGCTTAAAACCCGTTAGCAATTTGTTGCGGTCAAATTCCGTCCGGGTGCCATCGTGCTTGACCACTTGCGGCAAACGGAGCTCGACAGTCTCGTATGTGGTGAAACGCTTATCGCAGGCAGGGCAGCGGCGGCGGCGGCGAATCTTGTGACCATCCTCGCTGACCCTGGAATCGATGACATTAGTGTCATCGGCATTACAAAAAGGACATTTCATGCGCAGTTAAACCCGCAATAACAACCTGAACGGACGATTATTCACTTCCGTCCAGATTGATGAGGCTTATCCATAAACCGGAAATTTTGCGCACAATTTTTTTGCTTCAGTAGCTACTCGTGACAAAACCGCTGCATCTTCCGGCGCCGCCAATACATCGGCGATCAGATTAGCCAGTTGTTCTGCTTCCAGTTCTTTAAAACCTCTAGTGGTTATCGCCGGTGAACCGACACGAATACCGCTGGTCACGAAAGGTTTCTGCGGATCGTTAGGGATAGCGTTTTTATTAACTGTAATATGCGCATGCTCCAACGATGCTTCCGCCTGCTTCCCGGTCAGATTCATCGCCCGCAAATCAACTAAAAACATATGACAATCGGTCTGCCCCGACACGATGCGCAAACCGCGATTGGTCAGCACTTTCGCCATGACTCGCGCATTCTCGATCACCTGTTCTTGATAATCCTTGAATTCCTTGCTAGCCGCTTCCTTAAATGCCACTGCTTTGGCAGCAATCACATGCATCAAAGGACCACCTTGAGTTTGCGGAAAAATAGCGGAATTCAGTGCTTTCTCATGTTCCGGCTTAGCCATGATAATGCCACCACGAGGGCCGCGCAGGGTTTTATGCGTGGTACTCGTCACAAAATCCGCAATGCCAACCGGATTAGGATAAAAACCAGCAGCAACCAGTCCGGCATAATGCGCCATATCAACGAACAAGTAGGCGCCTACGGTATCAGCAATTTTGCGAAAACGCCCCCAATCAATGACTCGTGCGTATGACGAGGCACCCGCAACGATCATTTTCGGTTTATGCTCATGAGCCAGCCGTTCAACCTCATCATAATCCAGTAGCTCGGTATCCGGATGCAAACCATATGAAATCGAATTAAAAATCTTTCCACTCATACTCACGCTGGAACCGTGTGTTAAATGACCTCCATGTGCGAGCGACATGCCCAGCAGAGTATCGCCAGGCTTCAGTACGGATAGATAAACCGCTGCATTGGCTTGAGAGCCTGAGTGCGGTTGCACATTGACATATTCAGCACCGAAAAGCGCTTTTAAGCGATCAATCGCTAATTGCTCCACCTGATCCGCATACATACAGCCGCCATAATAGCGTTTTGCAGGATAACCTTCGGCATATTTATTCGTTAAAACAGAGCCTTGAGCCTGCATAACTGCGGGACTTGCATAATTTTCCGAAGCAATTAACTCGATATATTCTTCTTGACGTTGTATCTCCCCTTTAATCGCCTGCCATAATTCCGGGTCGACATTTTCTATTGTGTGTTTCTGCGAAAACATGGTGATACCAATCCTTTGAAATTTTTTGGAACTGAGAAAATTTGTATATTACCACTACCTGTCGAAACGCTGATAGCTGATCTCATGGCAGCAGCACAAAAAAGAAAGGAAATTCTTTATGCAGAGTTTAATCTACCTTAATTGCCGGTAGTGCGCATCTATGATTTTAGATCATTCTTTGGCTTTTCCTAAAATTGCTTTGACTCTCAGAAACTTGCCTTACAAGCAGATTTTCTCAGCAATTTCTATCAAAACCTTTGCTTCGATATGCAACATTGGCACGCCCTTCAGTCAAGACACGTCAATCGTCACTGATAAATCTACACAAACGCCGCCTGAATTAGACGGTAATAAGGATAGAACAAAAATAAAAGCGCGTAACAGTATTTCATTTATTCTCCGTAAAATATCAATATCGCGCTTTTATTTAGTTGCAACGGAACTCAAATAGACTCAAATAATTGCAGCTTCTTCCTCAAATAGCAGTACCACCTTATCGTTGCCGTCGATGTCAACCGTCACTTTGCCACCGCTGACTAAACGCCCGAACAACAACTCGTCGGCTAACGCGCTGCGAATGGTGTCTTGTATCAGCCGTTCCATCGGACGAGCGCCCATGAGCGGATCGAAGCCATGTTTTGCAAGATGATTCCGCAATTTATCCGTAAATGTCGCCTCCACTTTCTTCTCATGTAGCTGAGTCTCAAGCTGAATCAAGAATTTATCGGTTACCTGCAGAATAATTTCCTGATTTAGCGGTGCAAACGAAATAATGGCATCGAGCCGATTGCGGAATTCAGGTGTGAAAAGCTTCTTAATATCGACCAATTCATCACCCGCAGACTTCGATTGCGTAAATCCGATCGAGGATTTCGTCAAAGACTCGGCACCTGCATTGGTAGTCATAATGATAATGACGTTGCGAAAATCAGCTTTGCGGCCATTGTTGTCCGTTAACGTTCCATAATCCATGACTTGCAATAAAATATTGAAAACATCCGTATGCGCTTTTTCGATCTCATCAAATAATAGAACCGAATAGGGGTGTTTAATCATCGCCTCAGTCAACAAACCGCCTTGATCATATCCGACATACCCGGGCGGTGCGCCGATCAAGCGCGACACTGCATGACGTTCCATGTATTCAGACATGTCAAAGCGATGCAAATGAATGCCTAATGCATAGGCCAGTTGCCTAGCGACTTCCGTTTTTCCCACCCCAGTTGGCCCCGAAAAAAGAAAAGAGCCCACCGGTTTCCGTGGATTACCAAGTCCGCTTCTGGCCATCTTGATCGCGGACGTTAATGCATTGATTGCATTATCCTGCCCAAAAACAACCGCTTTCATATCACGACCCAGTGTTCTCAGCTTATTGCGATCATTGGTCGAAATATTCTGCGGTGGGATTCGTGCAATTTTCGCAACTACGCTTTCAATTTCACTTTTGCCGATAACTTTACGTTTCTTCGATTTCGGTAATAATCGTTGCGCAGCCCCCGCTTCATCGAGCACATCGATGGCTTTGTCCGGCAAATGCCTATCGTTGATATAGCGTTCCGATAGTTCCGCTGCAGAAACTAATGCGCCAGCAGTATATTTAACCTTGTGGTGCTGCTCATAGCGTGATTTCAGCCCGCGTAAAATAGCCACTGTCTCATCAACACTGGGTTCATTGACTTCTATTTGCTGAAAACGTCTTGATAATGCATGATCTTTCTCGAAGATGCCGCGATATTCATTAAAAGTGGTTGCGCCAATACATCGTAATTGCCCCGAACTTAAAACCGGTTTCAGCAGGTTCGATGCATCCAGAACTCCACCGGATGCAGCACCCGCGCCGATGAGTGTATGAATCTCATCAATGAATAGAATTGCACTAGGATTATCAGTGAGTTGTTTTAGCAATGTTTTTAAGCGCTGCTCAAAATCACCGCGATATTTGGTGCCGGCCAACAATGCTCCCATATCCAGCGCATAAATCTGATGCTTTAGCAGAAGATCAGGCACATCTTCTTCGACAATACGTTTTGCCAAGCCTTCTGCGATTGCTGTTTTTCCGACACCCGCTTCACCAACCAGCAAGGGGTTATTCTTACGGCGCCTGCATAACGTTTGGATAACGCGCTCGATTTCCTTTTCACGCCCGATTAATGGATCAATTTTATTGATTAGCGCCAAGTGATTGAGATTCACTGTATAACTCTCGAGCAATCCACCGGCATTCGAATCATGCTCTGTCTCTCCTTCACTCCCGGTTTTAGCATCATTCTCTTGCGGTACTTTGCGGATATTATGCGAAATGTAATTGACCACATCCAAACGTGTCACACCTCTTTGATGCAAGAAATAAACCGCGTGGGAATCTTTTTCGCCGAATATTGACACCAGCACATTAGCACCGGTCACTTCTTTTTTTCCCGATGATTGAACATGCAATATGGCGCGTTGTATCACCCGTTGAAAACCCAAGGTCGGTTGCGTGTCAACTTCTTCACTGCCTTTAATGACCGGGGTATGCCGTGAAATATGATCCAGCAATACCAACCGCAACTCTTCAATGTCGACTAGACAAGCATTCAATACTTCAGCGGCGCTTGCGTTATCCAGCATTGCCAACAACAAATGCTCCACCGTAATGAATTCATAGCGTTTTTGCCTGGACTCCACAAACGCCATGTGCAAACTGACTTCCAAATCTGGCGCGATCATTTCAGTTTTCCTCCATTACACATCTCAGTGGATGCTGATTCTTCCTGGCAAATTCAACCACTTGCTTAACTTTTGTACTTGCGATATCACTCGGGTAAATGCCACACACTCCAACTCCCTCCGTATGCACCTTTAACATTATTCGCGTCGCTTGCTCTTGATTCATAGAAAAAAACAGCTTCAACACCTCAATCACAAACTCCATCGGTGTAAAATCATCATTCAATAATAGTATCTTATACAGTGGGGGCAGTTCATGCTTTACCTTATCCTCTGCAAGTTTAACGGCTTCTGTGTTGCTTTCCGTCATCACGCTTTTCCCTATGTGACTCCAATTATAAATATAATTAGCATAAAAATACTTCCTTCCAGTAATGACATATTTGACGATTACGACAAAATTTTCAAGTCTCTTAAGATAATTACCAAATCCGCAAACATAAATATCCCGTAACCTCTTGACTTTAACCCTTGATTTGCGTAAAACAGCAAATGGCGTTTGACTTCAAGTTTTCAGCGGTACTGGTTTTATCCGTCAATGGTCTTGAAATTCAAATAGTATTAGGGTTTCCGGCCCAGTTTTTTATATAGGAAGTAGAAATGGCAACAGGTACAGTAAAATGGTTCAACGATTCCAAAGGTTTTGGTTTTATTACTCCAGATGATGGCAGTGAAGATTTATTCGC
>SSFX01000095.1:0-20550 GCA_008015635.1 Nitrosomonas oligotropha | reverse complement strand
TTTGTGGCGTGCCCGACAGGAATCGAACCTGTAACCCCCAGCTTAGAAGGCTGGTGCTCTATCCGATTGAGCTACGGGCACCAAATCGGGCTGCTCTAAATATTAGGGCTGAAATTGGTCGGGGTGGAGAGATTTGAACTCCCGACATCCTGGTCCCAAACCAGGCGCGCTACCAGGCTACGCTACACCCCGGAAAAGGCGACACTATACCTTCTTAGCGGTGAAACGTCAATTTCTTCGTGCTTCAAGTTGAGAATTTTGCTGATTCTGTTTGGGTACGAATTAGAAACCAGAAATGTTGACAATTTGCATGCGTAATGTCACAAATTAAATTTATAGTGACGTGCTATCGTAGAATTTGATCGATGGCAAACATCGACTATAGATAAATAACTTGTTATCGAACATGTTTTCTGATAATACTATGCGATTTTTGTACGCTAGCGGAATTAAAGAGGAGCCTGAAAGATGCCAAAAGAGCTGCAAAGTAAACAAGTGACTCCCTATGAACCCAAAGCAGGTGAAGAATATATGGGGACTGATCAGCTGACGCATTTTCGTAAGATACTGGAAGATATGAAAGTGGAGTTGGGTCAGGATATTGACCGTGCTGTTCATACGATGCAGGATGAAGCGACGGTTTTCGCGGATCCTAATGACCGGGCCAGTCAGGAATCGGATATGACGCTCGAATTACGTAACCGTGACCGGGAGCGCAAGCTGATCAAGAAAATTGATGAGATTATCGGCAAGATTGATTCCGGTGATTATGGCTATTGCGAAAGCTGCGGTATTGAAATCGGATTAAAACGATTAGAAGCACGGCCAACGGCGACACTCTGCATCGATTGCAAGACATTGGATGAAATGCGTGAAAGGCAAATAGCTAAATAGTTTTGAACGTAATGAACTGAATGGGCTTGTAGCCGCTGAAAATAAAAGCCCCTGCTTGTGAAGCAGGGGCTTTTATTTGTTTAAATTAACGCGTAAGTCTGAGACGAATTAGGATTCTTCTGTGGTAGGATCCGCATCGCTTTCATCAGCAACTACCGCTTTCATGCTGAGGCGCAATCTGCCCTTGTCGTCCGCTTCAAGCACCTTGACACGAACCTGCTGGCCCTCGTTCAGATGATCGGAAACGTTGTTGACACGTTCATTGGCTATTTGCGAAATATGCAACAAGCCGTCTTTTCCTGGAAGAACGCTGACGATAGCACCAAAATCTAGTAACTTCAGGACTACACCATCATAAATTTTACCAACCTCAACTTCCGCGGTAATGTCTTCAATGCGTTTTTTGGCCAATTCGCCGCCTTCTGCATTAACACAAGCGATCGTGACTTGACCGTCATCGGTGATATCAATGGTGGTGCCGGTTTCTTCCGTGAGTGTACGTATCACAGCGCCGCCTTTACCGATAACATCGCGAATCTTTTCCGGATTGATTTTCAGTTTGATGATGCGCGGTGCATGTACTGAAATATCTTCCCGGGTCGATGGCAACGCCTGTTTCATAATTTGCAGGATATGCATCCGCCCTTCATGCGCTTGTATCAACGCCGCGTGCATGATTTCTTTGGTAATGCCTTGAATTTTGATATCCATTTGCAAGGCAGTAATGCCTTTTTCGGTGCCTGCTACCTTGAAATCCATATCGCCGAGGTGATCTTCATCACCAAGAATGTCCGTCAGTACAGCAAAACGGTTGCCATCCTTAATCAAACCCATGGCGATACCCGCAACATGCGCTTTCAATGGAACACCTGCATCCATCAGTGCAAGACAACCGCCACAGACTGATGCCATTGAGCTGGAACCATTGGATTCAGTAATTTCGGATACCACGCGGAGTGAATAACCGAATTCTTCAGGAGCCGGTAGTACGGCAGCAAGAGCGCGTTTGGCAAGACGTCCGTGACCGATTTCACGGCGTTTTGGAGTGCCGACACGGCCGATTTCTCCGGTTGCATAGGGCGGCATGTTGTAATGCAGCATGAATCGGTCGTTATAATCGCCTTGCAGCGAATCGATTTTTTGCTCATCGCGCGCGGTACCCAAAGTTGCAATCGCCAGCGCTTGTGTTTCTCCACGGGTAAATAGCGCTGAACCGTGCGTGCGCGGCAGCACACCGTTACGAATTGTAATAGGCCGGACAGTCCGCGTGCCGCGGCCATCGATCCGGGGTTCACCATCCAGGATTTGGTTGCGCACAATTTTCGATTCCAGCGCAAAAAAAGCTTCCTTGAATGACTGTAGATCGGGGCCACCCTCGGTATCAACACCGAGCTCGGCGGAGATGCGTTGACTAATGACTTCAATTGCTTCGCTACGTGCTTGTTTTTGTTTGATTTTGTATGCTTGTCGCAAATCAGCTTCTGCCAAGCCGTTAATCTTTTCTTCAAAAGTGACATCTTTGGCGGGCGGTGTCCAATCCCAAGCGGTAACACCGGCTTCATCAGCAAACTCGTTTATTGCATTGATAACGACCTGCATTTGCTCATGACCAAACGTTACGGCTCCTAGCATCACTTCTTCCGGGAGTTCCAGCGCCTCCGATTCAACCATCAAAACAGCGTTTTGTGTACCTGCAACAACCAGATTCAATTGCGTGTCTTTCAATTCGGAAGTGGTTGGATTTAGAACGTATTCATTGTTGATATAACCGACCCGGGCTGCGCCAAGCGGACCATCGAACGGAATGCCGGAAAGGATTAATGCAGCGGAGGTGCCAATAATCGAAGGGATATCCGGATCCACTTCATTATCGGCCGACATTACCGTGGCTACTATTTGTACTTCGTTATAGAATCCTTCGGGGAAGAGTGGTCGAATAGGGCGGTCGATCAATCGGGAAGTTAATGTTTCCTTTTCTGATGGACGACCCTCTCGCTTAAAGAAACTGCCGGGTATTCTGCCAGCTGCGTAAGATCTTTCTTGGTAATCCACTGTCAGTGGAAAGAAATCCTGTCCTGGTTTTATATTTTTTGCGCCAACTACGGTGACAAGTACTACTGTATCGTCCATTGTAACCATTACGGCGCCATGTGACTGTCTTGCTATTTCACCTGTTTCCAGTGTGAGTTGATGGCGTCCATAAGTAATACTCTTCTTAATAGGTTTCAATTAACAATCCCTTTTCCTATTTGATGAATCTTTCCGAATTTTGATTTGCCTGCAGACAAGAATATCGATTGCATGACTGAAAAATGGTCTGCTCGATTGGCACCAGCCAAGTCTGAGAAAACCATTATTTACGCAAACCAAGGCGTTCAATCAGTGTTTGGTAAGTATCGGTATTGCGGCTTTTTAGATAATCAAGCAGTTTGCGGCGGCGTCCAACCATGCGTAACAGACCGCGGCGGGAATGATGATCCTTGACATGCGTTTTGAAGTGACCGATTAAGTCATTGATTCTAGTCGTTAAGAGTGCAACTTGGACTTCAGGAGAGCCAGTATCCCCTTCGGCTCTTTGATAGTCCCGCACTACCTGTGCTTTTTGGTCGATTGTGACTGACATAAAATTCTCCGGTTATTAAACTACCCTTGGGTATAAAGAGCCGGAATTTTACTCTTTAATATCGTTTTTGTCCAAACTGGAACAAGTTATAAAACTAAATCGAACCGGTGGCGGAGACCTTAAAGCTCATTGCAGCTTAAAGCTGAGTCATGGGGAAGTGTAATTTTGGGTAAACTGGAATGGATACTGATTAAAGTTGATAAAAGAAGAAATTTAGAGCTATCTATGGAGAACAAAAGAATTGATAGTGTAGATTGGATTCTTCTATCAATTCTGTTTGTTATCCCTAGTGGCTGATTAAGATCTTTGTGTAGCAGAGTGCGCATTTAGCAATGCGATAAAACGATTTGGCATTGTAAAATCCTAAACTTGCGAGTTTCCGCCCTCATTTCCCGATGGATTCGTGAATTGATCGTTCAGCGCTTGAATATAATCATTGGCTTCGTTAATGATTTCATCAATTGTCTGTTGTGCAACATCATTCCAGCCAGCCGGTCCGCTGAGGAGCATTGGACGGTGCGTGGCAGTACTCTTATTGAATGCCTGCACGTACTGTTTGTAGACCTCATGATCGCTGCCGATTTCTTTCGCTAGATTTCTCAGTAGCTTATTGGCAACGGTGCGGCGAATGGAAAAATGGATGAAAATAATGCTGAGCGCCAAAAACGAAGCGATGGCGATCGCCGTGGTATCCCCCTGCATCAGTTCTTCCGGGAATGTTTTGACAATGCCCCAGGACTCATTCATCGTTAACACTATTCCTGCCAACACAGCCAACGTGCCAAAAGCTAAACCATCAAATAATATGACTTTGCTTTTCCATTTAGTTAGCATATCAGATAGTTTATTAACAATCTGATTTTTTATGCTTTTTGCTGTTTGCTCCAGCTTCCCGACAATGCGATACGAACGTTCGACTTCGATCTGATGCATTCTTGCGTTGATGTCGGCCATATCTTCTTCGCGTTTCTTCTCGAAGCGTTCTTTGATGTGCGGGTTGGCGATCGGAACGGCAGCGGCGGGGTTATAGATGCGATAGAACCTTCCAGTGACTAAGCCTACTTCAGCGAGCGAGCGTTGCCAGGCCGAAACAACTTCTTCCGGATTGTCTTCCTGTGCGGTGACATCAATCTGATTCAGAATGTACAGGAACTTGTTGGCATCGGCGCGGTTAACGCTGGCCGATACCAAATAAGCCAATGTATCCTGCATGGCTTTCGGTTCGGGGTGGCGCGCATCAAAAAATACCAGCACAAGATCGGATAAATTAATGATGTGCTGCGTTAGACGCAATGTCGATGCGCGCTGGTTGTCGGCGTCAAAACCAGGAGAATCGATCAGAATTTTTCCGCGTATATTTTCGGATGGGCAGGTTTTCAATTGCAAGTAAGCGTCAATGCGTTCTTGCCCGGCTTCGGAAATCTCTTCAATGCTACGGCTAATTTGAAAGAACGGGAAACGCGGATCGGCATCGAGTGCAATGCCCGGCAGCGTTTTCGCTTCATTATGGCGGCTGTAGCAAATGACCGTGAATTTGTCATCGACGGCCTGATTGCCGGTGCGTTGCAGCTTCATATCCAGGTAGGAATTGATATAGGTCGATTTTCCAGCGGAGAAAGTGCCTAATACGGCGATCATAGGCCACCAGGTCACACAGGTCGCATAAGACTCATCTTTGTTGAGTAACCCCATGCTGTGGCCGACATAATCCATTTTTCTGAAACTTTTGACTGCATTGGCCAGTGTCGGGTTATCCGGATGCTCATCAGCTAAGTGCTTTTGTAAACTCTTAAGATACTTATTAATTTGTGTTGAGCTATGTGACATAACGATCCCTTTTCATTCCTATGAGAGAACACCCTAAATTTCGTGAAGGTGATTTTTTAGTTTAAAAATTCATTTTTCTGCATGAGATGGTGCTGTTTTCAGTAAGTTACTCTGGTTCTTCGGAATGTGTGCCAGCCAGAATTTTTCTACTGCAAATGAAAACAGACTTTACGGATAACGCATGTTCAATGCCAGTCGATCTATGTCAGAAATTGTTGCAGCGTCTCTGGCGATTCTACCAAGAACGCCGCAGGCTTGCAATAATATTATCATAGCCAATTTTATGCGCGACCGGTTTCCGGCGGTTTGTGCCTCTTTATCGGAAGAAAACAAGGCTTAGATCGTACACACTTACATGGCGGGAGAAAAATTTAAAGCATGTCAACAGAAAGTAATCAAGAGCAGCCTGCAGCACGTTCCGCCCATCTAGCTCGCTATATCCTCATTGGCTTTCTTACCGTGGCGCCGCTGTGGGTGACGTGGCTGGTATTTGATTTTTTATTGAATTTATTGGCACAGATCGGAGATCCTTTGCTAAAAGGGACGGCGCGTGCTGTCCGGCCATTTTCGGATACCACGGCCAGTTGGCTGCTCGATTCTAATTTTCAACATGCAGTGGCTGCGTTGCTAACGATTGTGAGTCTTTATGGCATCGGCTTGCTGGCTTCTTTTGTCATTGGCAAGAAAGTGATCGGTATTTATGAAAATATTCTCGCTAGACTGCCTTTGGTGCAAACAATTTATGGCGCTACCAAACGTTTTTTGCACACGGTCAGCCAGCCGCCGGTTACCGGGCAGCGTGTTGTGCTGATCAGTTTTCCATCGTCAGAAATGAAAGCAGTCGGGTTTATCACGAAAGTCATAACAGATAAAAATAGCGGGAGAAAGCTTGCTGCGGTTTATGTGCCGACCGCACCCAATCCAACTTCCGGTTATATCGAAATTCTACCGATGGACGATGTTATTCTGACGGACTGGACGACAGAAGAAGCAATGACGTTTATTGTGACGGGCGGGACCAATGCACCCGACAATTTGAATTTTTCCAATCAACCTAAACCGCAAGCCGCTGAGAAACAATAGGGTGACGCAACAAGCGAAAATGAGCCATTCATTTTTACGCCGGCAATGAATAGGGCAGCGATTTAATTTCCAATGTTGGCCCTTGCAGCGATTGCCAATGTATCTCGCCGGTGTCGACACTGCTTTGCTGAATGACGGCTAAAGCATCAAAACCGCCTTGCGGTGACGGCGTCGCATTGACAATGTTGCCGCTGGATTGATCCTCCATATCGTTGCTGTATAACGCATCGCCCGCTTTAATAGTTTGTGTCGAGTCAATATGCGCTAAAAACATGCGCCGTTTGAGTTTCCCGAGGTATTGTGTGCGTGCCACAATTTCTTGCCCCGGATAACAGCCTTTTTTAAAGCTGACACCGCCAATTGCGTCCAAGTTGACCATCTGCGGCAGAAACATTTCCTGGGTTTCAGGCAATATAACCGGAACTCCCGATTCAATATTTAGCCAATTCCAGCAATCCGCGCCAACCGGTTTGGCATGTTGATCAAAGCGTTGCCAGAGCACGGCTGCATTTTCAACCGATGTGCTCAATTCGATACGTTGTGGAGAAAGACAAAGAGCGCTCTGTGCGCCATCATGCGTGACTTGCAACGGATGATCAAAATGGCATGGTAAACCGGTTACATCTTTAATCAACAAGGCGGCATCCGGACCTGCAATACCAATTCGGATCAGGTCATTACTGGCATCGGTCAACCGTACTTTGGCGCGCAGCACATACATGGTTAGCCGCTTTTGTATGGCAGCGGATAAACCGGCAGGCAATTGCATTAGAAGATCGTCATGGTTCTGCCAGAGCAGGAAAGTTGCCAGAATCCGGCCTTTAGGGGTGCAATAGCTGCCATATTGCGCCTGGTTTGGATTGATTTCCCGGATATCGCAACTGAGCTGGTTTTGCAAAAAAGTTTTTGCGTCCTCGCCGGAAAAACGAATTATGCGGTTATGGGATAGATCAGCCATGACGGTGGTCGTTGGCGTCTCTTGAAGCTCGGTTGTGATGTTGCCAAAATGTACCACGCTATCATTTTCAATGACGGCGTGACGATCACGTAAAAAGGTTTGCCATGCTGGGTTCATACAAAAGCTACGGATGAATAAACGGGCACTGATTATACGATACTCAATCCGGTTGAAAGCAAGCGTGCGCTGCGGGAGATTGCGCTTTGCACCGGGTGCTTTTATTTTCTGTGAGTGTCAAGGCTGGAAAAGTGATTTTAAATATGCCTGATTTGTTTATTCATCTTCAACCTTCCTACCGCCTTGTAACGATATTGTGTCTGGCGCATCTGATTACTGCCGGTTTTTTATGGCCGCTGGCGGTACCCTTGGAAGTAAAGGCAATCATCATTGTTTTGCTGATCATCAGTCTGCTCTATTATTTACGTAAAGATGCATTGCTAAGCGCAAATGATGCGGTAATCGCTTTGCAGCTGAAGGAGGATATGTGCTGTATTGTAACAACGCGATCCGGACAATCGATCGCTTGCCGCATATTGGGGAGCACTTTTGTCGCTCCTTACCTTACAGTGATGAATCTGCAACCGGTCGGGAAATTCTTTATGCGCAGCGTTGTGATTTTGCCCGATAGCATCAAAGGGGATGAATTCAGGCGGTTGCGGGTCTGGTTGCGGTGGAAATGGAGGCACGATCAAGAAACCGGTCAATAATCATGGCAGCCTCTTAACAAGAGCGAGTGTGGTACATACCAAACTACGCTCAACGGGATACGTGCTTGGTGTTTGTTTTTTGATGGTGGTGTGCACTTTGGCAAATATAAGTATGCTGTTTATTCTGAAGTATTTTTCCATATGAGCGATAAAAACAATTTGCACGCAATAGAAAATTTTTCTGTTATCCTAATTATGCAAAGAGGGAGTTCTTTGTTTAAAAACTAAAAATGGAGAAGATATGTTTAAAAAAACTGTTCATGCATTGGTATTAGTTATTGCAATGGTGTTTGCTACCAGCCAAGCTTTTGCCGCTTGTAGCCTGGATACCGAGAAAGATGGAAAATCAGCTTGTGGAGCAAACCAAGTGTGTTATCTGGTAGATGGCACTTGTATTGATAAGAAGAGCCTGCCAGCAGGTAAGTCCTGTAAGAAATCAGGTGTTTGCCAAAATTCTTGTGTGAAAGAAGATGGTAAAGAGACCAACAGTGATGGTTCCGAAACAGGAAAATGCAGTTAGTTTTTTTAAGTTAATCTATTTAAAATAGGGTTGTTCTGTTATTGACCTAAGCCGGTTACACCGGCTTAGGTGTTGAAAAGTAAGGCGCCGTTTTCTGTTGCTCCTAAATTTCCCTCTGCAGTATCGTATCTTGCGCTACCGGCAAGGTATCTGGGTAATCCTTGCTATAGTGCAATCCCCGGCTTTCATGGCGTAGCATGGCGCATCGCACAATGAGATCGGCGCTATCGACGAGGTTGCGCAGCTCTAACAAATCACTGGTAACGCGGAAGTTTGTATAGTATTCATCGATTTCTTCGCGCAATAACGCAATGCGATGCTGCGCGCGCTGCAATCGTTTGGTTGTACGCACAATGCCGACATAGTTCCACATAAAGCGGCGCAACTCGTCCCAGTTGTGCGCGATGACAATTTCTTCATCCGCATCCGTAACTCGGCTTTCATCCCAGTCAGGCAATTTGGGGAGCCCATTCATGGGTTGATTAGCGATATCGATTCCCGCAGCTTGCGCCAATACCAGACATTCCAGCAGAGAGTTACTGGCTAGACGATTGGCGCCGTGTAATCCGGTATGCGCTGTTTCTCCGATGGCATATAGGTTATCCAAATCGGTTTTGCCGTGTTTGTCAGTCACCACGCCACCGCATGTATAGTGTGCTGCCGGAACGACCGGAATCGGTTCACGAGTGATATCGATTCCCAATTCCAGGCAACGGGCGTAAATGGTCGGGAAATGTTCTTTGAGAAAGTCAGCGGGTTTGTGGGATATATCCAGATAGACGCAATCCAGTCCTCTTTTTTTCATTTCAAAGTCAATAGCGCGAGCCACGATATCGCGTGGCGCGAGTTCGGCGCGTTGATCGTGCCGCTGCATGAAACGGTCGCCATTTGGCAGTTTCAATAAACCGCCTTCGCCGCGCACGGCTTCACTGATCAAGAACGATTTTGCATGCGGATGATAGAGGCAAGTCGGGTGAAACTGGATGAATTCCATATTGGCAATCCGGCAACCCGCGCGCCAGCCCATTGCAATACCATCGCCCGTGGCGGTATCCGGATTGGTCGTATAGAGATAAACCTTGCTGGCTCCGCCTGTGGCTAATACAGTGTTTTGCGCTGTAAAAGTAAGCACTTTATCTTTTTTTTTGTCGAGGATATAAGCACCAAAGCATCGTTTATGCTGTGTGTGAGTATAATCAGATAACTTATCGCTGGTAATCAGATCGATGGCGATATGATGTTCCAGTACTAGAATATTCGGATGCGTTTGTATTTTCTGGATTAAAGCTTGCTGTACAGCCTTCCCTGTCGCATCGCCGCTATGAATAATACGCCGTATGCTATGACCACCTTCTTTTGTCAGGTGATATCCGGTTTCGCTTGTTTTGTCGCTGGTGAAAATAACACCTTGATCTATCAGCCAATGAATTGCATTTGCTGCATTTTCGGTGATGTATTGAGTGATTTCCTTATCGCATAAGCCGGCTCCGGCGATCAATGTGTCTTGTACATGTTGTGATGGAGAATCGTTATCGGATAATGCTGCTGCAATTCCACCTTGCGCCCATGAGCTGGCACCCGAATCAGCACTTAGTTTAGTCACGATACAGATTTTTTTATGCTGTGCCAAATGCAATGCCAGCGTAAACCCAGCTAATCCACTGCCGATGATCAGCGTATCGAAATTGTTGCTAGGCATTAAACTTGACCATCTGTTTTTGTAATTGATGGGCTGAATAATAACAGACTCGGAGTACTTCAATCTGTATACGTGGATTTGCTTTTATTGATACCGAAAAACTGAATTGTGAACTAATCGATAGGATTAATTGTCTCTGAAACAATGATGATGCAATTACGTAGTTCCCGAGATTCATTTGGATATGTATACTTGTTCTGTTGTGTCATTATGCTACATTTAATGGAACAAGAATTAACTATAAATTCATTTAAAATGCTCAGGGATCAGGTTGTATGGGTGATCGGGAAATCGATCAACAGTTAGTAGAACGAGTTCAAGGCGGAGATAAGCATGCATTTGATCTACTAGTCATTAAATATCAACGTAAGCTGGCTCGTTTATTGTCACAGTTTATTCGTGACTCAGCTGAGGTTGAGGATGTTACGCAAGAAGCTTTTATCAAAGCGTATAGGGCGTTGCCTTCATTTCGTGGAGATAGTGCTTTTTATACGTGGCTGTATCGGATTGGTATTAATACAGCAAAGAATTTTCTGGTATCTCAGGGGCGTAAGCTGCCGACATTGCAAGGATTTGACAATGAAGATGCCGAAGATTTCGAAGATAGCGGTTTGTTGAAGGAAATGAATACACCTGAAAGTGAACTGATGAGTCAAGAAATTGCTCAAACGGTTAATCAGACGTTGGATTCGTTGCCTGAAGAATTGCGTACAGCGATTGTTTTAAGAGAAATTGATGGATTAAGTTATGAAGAAATTGCCAATATTATGAGTTGTCCCATTGGGACTGTACGTTCGCGCATATTTCGCGCACGTGAAGCGATATCTGAACAGTTGCGTCCTTTGCTAGGGACAAGTAAAGACAAGAGGTGGTAATGTGAAAAGTAAAGTATCTGCATTGATGGATGGTGAGCTTGATCAGCAAGATGTTTCAAATATTATTGAGGCGATAAAAAAAGATAATGATCTGCGGGATGAGTGGAAGGCGTATCACGTGATTGGCGATGCGCTGCGGCAATCATCTCGACTATCGATGAATATATCTGCCAGTGTTAACCAAAAGTTAAAAGCCGAACCAACCATCCTCTCTCCCCATAATAGTTCTCGTAACGTTGAAAAGAAACAAACACATAAAGTCTTGGCCTTTTCAATGGCCGCCTCGGTGATAGCGATGGTTTCGGGGTGGGTTATAATGAATAATCTCTATAAGCCGCAACAAGTTATGGTGGCTGAGCAATCAAAACGCGACAATAACTTAACTGCCACACCCGTCACAGTTTCTTCTCCTCCTTTAATTCATAATTACTCACATCCCCCGGTTGAAATGAATGATTATCTCTTCGTGCACCGGGAATTCTCTCCAGGCATCACGATGAATGGGCAAGTTACCAATGTCAATAACGTGACTGAATACCACGAAAGATATGGTAGATGATTAGCCGCAAAATATTCGCGCTGTTTTCGCTATTTTTACTGCTAGTAGTAAGTCTTCAAACAGCGGTTGCGCAAGAGTTATCTCGTTCAACGCAGAGTGCGCTGAGTTGGTTAAAAAAAATGGCTGACGCGCCGCGTCGCCATAATTACTCCGGAACGTTCGTTTATTATGCCGATGGCCATATAGAAACCTCTCGCATTGTCCACAAAGCTGGTTCAACCGGTGAATATGAAAAAATTGAAGTGCTAGACGGACTACCGCGCATTGTTTTTCGTGATAACGATGAAATGCAGTGCTATCTTCCTGAAAGTAAAAGAATATATACTGAGAAGCGTTGGTTCCGTAAATTCTTTCCTGATATTCTCCCTTTACCATTAGATAACGTTGACGAGAATTACTCTGTCAAGGAAATTGGCCGCGAGCGGATTGCGGATCATGAGTGTCAGGTCTTATCCCTGACTCCGAGGGATTCATTACGATATGGTCATAAATTCTGGATTGACACTGCAACCGGAGTACCGGTGAAAGTGGCTGTAATCGATGGCAATCAAATCATTGAGCAATTTGCTTTTGCGCAACTGGAGATCGATGGAGATATTCCTTCCAGTCAATTGAAACCGAATCAATCTCTGATTTCGGGTGAATGGGAAACAACAAAATTACTGACTTCAATTTTAGGTGAGGGTGAATTACCGTGGCAGGTTAAGAGTCTTCCCGCAGGTTTCCGGAAATTGATTGAAATGAAGCGCAATTTGACCGAAAAGCCTGTTCTGGTCGATCATATTGCCGTATCAGACGGACTCGCGACGGTTTCGGTATTTATCGAACCGATTAGTAAGGATGCACCGTCACCGGTGCCTGGTTTTTTTACCAGCCGTGGTGCGATAAATATCTATGTTCGTACTCTCAATGATAATAAAATAACAACAGTCGGTGAAGTTCCACTGGAAACCATTAAACTAATAGGCGATTCTGTTGTTAAAAAAGATTAATTTCCGCAAGTCAAAGCATACTGAATCTGCAAAATTCTTCCGCTTCCCATCGATATTCACAAGAAAAAATTGAACATATTTGCCGGTTCGACGGTTAAAAAAATGATGTATACCCGCGTTGATTGCTTGCCAAACGTAAAGTAAGGATAAAAATCATGTTTCGATTGATAGTAATGTTATTGTTTTTGTATACCCCATCAACATTCGCACAAACCAACCAATTACCCGACTTTACCGGACTGGTTGAAAAACATGGTGCTGCGGTGGTCAATATCAGCGCGGTGCAGAACTCAAATGCAGTGAACAACCAGGTCTTACCTGAAATACAGGGTCTGCCGGAAAATTCGCCGTTTTACGATTTCTTTAAGCGGCACATGCAACCTTTCCCCGCGCCGAGAAGATCAGAGCCTAAGTCTTTGGGCTCCGGTTTTATCATCAGTGCGGACGGTTATATTCTGACGAATGCACACGTTGTTGAAACGGCTGATGAAATTACGGTCAAGTTGAATGACAAACGGGAGTTTACTGCGGAAATCATCGGCACTGACCGGAAGACCGATATTGCTTTAATTAAAATCAATGCCACGGATTTACCCAAAGTGACGCAAGGGAATCCGGAAAATCTGAAAGTGGGTGAATGGGTGGTTGCAATCGGTTCACCGTTCGGTTTTGAACATAGCGTGACGGCTGGTATCGTGAGCGCAAAAGGACGTTCTCTGGCGCAGGAAAATTATGTTCCATTCATACAAACTGACGTAGCGATCAATCCGGGAAATTCCGGCGGCCCGTTGTTTAATATGCGCGGTGAAGTGGTTGGGATCAACTCCCAGATATACAGCCGGACCGGTGGGTTCATGGGATTGTCATTCGCCATACCGATTAATGTAGCGACCGAGATTGCGGATCAATTAAAAGCTAATGGTAAAGTGAGCCGGGGAAGAATCGGCGTGATGATCCAGGAAGTTACCAAAGAGCTCGCGGAGTCGTTCGGTTTATCCGATAGTAATGGTGCTCTGGTTGTTTCAGTGGAAAAAAGTGGTCCTGCCGATCAAGCAGGAATCAAGGCACGCGATATTATTCTGAAGTTTGATGAAAAAGAGGTCGGAACTTCTGCAGATTTGCCGCGTATAGTTGGCAACACCAAACCTAAATCCAAAGTATCGATAGAAGTTTGGCGAGAGGGCGCTTTGAAAACCGTCAAAGTTGAGGTGGGAGAAACACCTTCTGATGATGCGGCGGAAAATCGCAAGCAGAAACAAGGTAAAAAAACGAATACGTCGAATCGTCTGGGGTTGGCATTGAGCGAGATTAATGACGAACAAAAGAAACAACTGGAGATTGCCAATGGCTTGCTGGTTGAAGATATGCAGCCCGGCATTGCTAGCCGCTCGGGAATCCGCATTGGCGATATCATTTTGGGCTTAAACAGTAAGGATGTGAAAACTGTTGAGCAATTTAATGAATTGTTGAATCAGGTCAAAAGCGGAAAGAATATTGCTTTGCTGGTTAAGCGAAGCGATATCACGACTTTTATCACGATGAAGCTGACCGACGATGACAAAAAAGACTGAGCCGGACTCAGCGGCCGTGGATCAAGTACCCAAATTGATCGTTTATGGCCGTGAAGAATGTCATCTTTGTCAGGACATGATACTTGCGCTGCAAAACTTGCAGGCGCAAGTATCTTTCGTTTTTCAGGTGATTGATATTGATTCCGATCCTGAGCTGGTTGCCCGCTACGGGGATAAAATTCCTGTGCTGATGTCCTCGCAAAACGGCCAAGAAATCTGTCACTATTTTCTGGATTTAGCAGCTTTAGATGATTATCTTGCTAAATTTCGTTAGAATGCTGCCTCTTTTAACTGCCAATACAATATTTTAATTTCCAGTCCAACGGCGTTAATCTTATATTACTGGAAATATTTTTATATCTCATATCCTGATGCAGCATATTCGTAATTTCTCCATCATTGCCCATATTGATCACGGCAAATCGACACTGGCGGACCGTATTATTCATTTATGCGGCGGCTTGTCTGATCGTGAAATGGAAGAACAAGTCCTGGATTCCATGGATTTGGAACGCGAAAGAGGCATTACCATCAAGGCTCAAACAGCCGCATTGCGCTATAAAGCCAAAAATGGTGAAACTTACTTACTGAATTTGATCGATACGCCCGGGCACGTTGATTTTTCCTATGAAGTTTCGCGCTCGTTAGCAGCCTGCGAAGGTGCGCTCCTGGTGGTTGACGCCTCGCAGGGTGTTGAAGCGCAAACGGTTGCCAATTGCTATACCGCAATTGAGCAGGGGGTTGAAGTCATTCCAGTGCTCAACAAAATTGATTTGCCGGCTGCGGACCCGGAACGGGTGATCGATAATATCGAGGAAGTTATCGGAATCGATGCGCACGACGCTGTCAGAATCAGCGCGAAAACAGGTCAAGGTGTCGCGGATGTTTTAGAAGCATTGATCGCAAAAATTCCCGCACCGGAAGGTGACCCGAAAGCACCGCTGAAAGCGTTGATCATCGATTCCTGGTTCGATAATTATGTCGGCGTCGTGATATTGGTCAGAGTCATGGACGGCACGCTGAAACCCGGCGATAAAATTTTGTTGATGGCGAGCAAAGCGGTTCAGTTATGCGAGCAGGTCGGAGTGTTCGTGCCCAAATCCTTAAATCGCGATTCGCTTAGCGCCGGAGAAGTGGGTTTTATCATTTCCGGCATTAAGGAGCTGGATACGGCGAAAGTGGGTGATACGGTAACATTGGCCACGAATCCGGCGGAAAAGCCCCTGCAAGGCTTTAAAGAAATTAAACCGCAGGTATTTGCCGGACTATATCCGGTGGAATCCAATCAGTACGATGCCTTGCGCTCGGCGTTGGAAAAATTGAAGCTGAACGACTCGTCGTTGCACTTTGAACCGGAAGTATCGCAAGCATTGGGTTTTGGTTTCCGTTGCGGTTTTCTTGGGCTGCTGCATATGGACATTGTGCAGGAACGGCTGGAAAGAGAATACGATATGGATTTGATTACGACTGCACCGACAGTGGTATATCAAGTGCTGATGCGCGATGGCACCATGATCGAAATTGAAAATCCGTCCAAAATTCCCGATCTCTCTAAAATCGAAGAGATACGCGAACCGATTATCACATCCACCATCATCGTGCCGGAAGAATATGTGGGGGCAGTGATTACGCTGTGCGTGAGTAAACGCGGCAATCAGACCAATATGCAGTATATGGGCAAGCAAGTGATGCTGACGTATGAAATGCCATTGAATGAAGTCGTCATGGATTTTTTCGACCGTTTGAAATCGACCAGCCGCGGCTATGCTTCATTGGACTATGAATTCAAGGAATTCCGTGCTTCCGATTTGGTGAAACTGGATGTGTTGATTAATGGTGATAAAGTCGACGCGTTATCGCTGATCATCCATCGCAGCAACAGTCTGTATCGCGGACGTGAACTGGTGCAAAAAATGCGTGAATTAATTCCGCGCCAGATGTTCGATATTGCCGTTCAGGCGGCCATCGGTGCGCATATCATCTCGCGCGAGACGGTCAAAGCGTTACGCAAGAATGTGTTGGCAAAATGTTACGGTGGCGATATATCCCGTAAACGAAAGTTGCTGGAGAAGCAAAAAGCAGGTAAAAAGAGAATGAAACGGGTGGGTAACGTGGAAATTCCGCAAGAAGCATTTCTGGCAATTTTGCAGGTTGATAATAAATAATGAAGCATAAAAATACAGTTTTGTTGTCCGGTTGTGAATTAAAGCAGGATTGCTTTAATAAAATATCTCATGTGTCATCGAAGGAATCGCAATGAATTTTCCTTTGATTTTGTTCGTACTGCTGGTGATTACCGGTTGTATTTATTTGTTGGATTTTCTATTTTGGAAAAATAAACGGGCGGAAGGAGAAAGCGAACCTTGGTGGATCGAATATCCAAAGAGTTTTTTTCCTATCATTTTGATCGTTTTCAGCTTGCGCTCCTTTGTGATCGAGCCATTTAAAATTCCTTCCGGGTCGATGATACCGACGCTGCTGGTTGGTGATTTCATTTTGGTCAACAAATATACCTATGGAATCCGGCTACCAGTTATCAACAAAAAAGTTATCGATATGAATGAACCGAAGCGTGGCGATGTGCTGGTATTCCGCTATCCTGAGGATCCTTCGATTGATTATATTAAGCGGGTGGTCGGCGTGCCTGGCGATGTGATCACTTATCATAATAAGCAGCTCATTATTAATGGCGAAGAGATCAAAATGGACTATGACGGCGATTACAAATATGTCGAGTCCGGCCACGGCTATATTTATTCCGATCGTTATTCGGAATACCTAAACAAGGAAGAAGGCCATTCTATTCTGATTAATCAGGACGTTAAAGGACTGCAATACTCGAATGTCAGGGACTTTCCGTTTCGCGACAACTGCAAGTACCACCGCACGGGATTTACTTGCGAAGTGCCGCCGGGAAATTATTTTGCCCTCGGGGATAATCGCGACAGTAGCAGCGATAGCCGTTACTGGGGATTTGTTCCGGAGGAAAATATTGTCGGTAAAGCCTTCATGATCTGGTGGAACTTTGGAAGCTTTGATCGTATCGGGTTATCCATTAAATAATCGACAAGCTTCTTTTAATGTGGAAAAAGGTATGAGATATCATACGCTGCAGCAAAAACAAAGAGGTATCGGCTTATCCGGTTTGCTCATCTGGGCGGTGATTCTAATTCTGGTTTCAATTTCCGGTTTGAAAGTTGCACCTGCTTATATTGAATTCTCATCGATCAAAAGAAATCTGGCCGCCATGGTGAAAGACATCGATACGCAGACCACTAGTCCGAGTCAAATAAAAATATCGTTTGATAAGCGCGCCCAAATTGATGGTATTAAATCTGTCAATGGGCAAGATATTAAAATCAATAAGGAAAATGGCCGCATTGTACTCAGCGCAAGCTATGCAGTTCAAATACCTTTGGTTTCCAATATTTCCCTGCATATTGACTTTCAAGCATCCAGCGAGTGATAACGGAAATATCGTGTCCAATGTCGCTATCCAGTAATCATCCCTTGTTGTTCGAGCAGTTTTGTAAACGCCTGGGGTATACATTTACACGCCCCCAGTTGCTACAGGAAGCATTGACGCATCGAAGCCATAGCGCAGCGCATAATGAACGGCTTGAGTTTCTTGGCGATGCAGTACTGAATTGCGCGATCGCCGGATTGATTTATACACAATTCCCAGAGCTTCCAGAGGGCCATTTATCCCGATTACGCGCCAATTTCGTTAATCAAAAAGCGCTCTCCGGCATGGCACTGAACTTGCAGATCGATCAGCTGATAAGATTAGGCGAAGGTGAACTCAGGAGTGGCGGCTGCCATCGCCCATCGATTCTGGCTGATGCCCTGGAAGCGGTATTGGGTGCCATCTATGTAGACAGTAATTACGCACAGGCAGAAGATGTCATTAAAGCGCTCTATTTGCCTTTGATGCAGGATATCGATTTTAAAACGCAAGGCAAGGATCCAAAAACTTTATTGCAGGAGTTTTTACAAAGCCAGAAACTGGCGCTGCCGGAGTATGTGGTGGTTACCACCAGCGGTAAAGCGCATAAGCAGAAATTTCAAGTGGATTGCGTGATACCGGCATTCGATATCCGGACTTCGGGCGAAGGCACCAGCCGGCGTGGTGCGGAGCAGGCAGCGGCGAAGCTGGCTTATGACGAAATTTGCCTGCATCATGCGTATCCTTAATGTGATTATTCCTGATAACACCATATGACAAACCAAGATTTTTTAGCATGACTGTTGCAGCCCATTTCCGCACCGGCTACATCGCCATTATCGGCCGTCCCAATGTGGGTAAATCAACATTACTGAATAAGCTGTTGCAACAAAAAATCAGCATTACCTCCCGAAAAGCCCAAACGACTCGTTTCCGCATCAACGGTATCTTGACGAATCAGCAAACGCAGTACGTTTTCGTGGATACACCCGGTTTCCAGACGCAATTTATCAACCGTTTAAACACGGCCATGAACAGGGTAGTTACGCAAAGCGTGCAGGATGTCGACGTCATTTTGTTTGTCATCGAGGCGCTACGGTTTGATCAGCGCGATCTTGCGGCGCTTAAAATTCTGCCTGAGCATGTTCCGGTTATTTTGGTGATCAATAAAATTGATAGGTTGGCTGACAAAAACCGGTTGCTTCCGTTTTTAAAGGAAGTCGGTAGTGCTTTTAAATTCGCCGACGTTATACCAGTCAGCGCCATGAATAAAATCCAATTGCCGGAGCTTCTCACCACCATCCGTCAGTATTTACCTGAGAATCCGCCTTTGTACGGCGAAGATGAAGTGACGGATCGCAGTGAGCGTTTCATTGCGGGAGAATTTATCCGGGAAAAATTATTCCGCTTGGTTGGCGACGAAATCCCCTATTCGACCAGCGTCGTGGTTGATCAATTTAAGCAGGAAGACGGGGTACACAAGATTTATGCCACCATTTTGGTTGAGAAACCGAACCAGAAAGCGATTATCATTGGCAAGAAAGGTGAGAAGCTGAAGCAAATAGCCACTCAAGCGCGTAAAGACATGGAATTGCTGCTGGGTGAAAAGGTCTATTTGGAGGTGTGGGTGAAAGTGAAAAGCGGTTGGGCTGATAGCGAAAGTGTGTTAAGAAATCTTGGTTACGAATAATGTGTTAGAAGTTTTCACTAACGAGCTTCTTGGAAAATTGCAATGAAGATTGAATTAGGCGTCAATATTGATCATGTGGCGACATTACGGCAGGCGCGCGGCACAAACTATCCGGATCCCATTGAAGCGGCGCTGATTGCTGAATCCGCCGGAGCGGATGCGATTACGTTACATCTGCGTGAAGACCGCCGGCATATTCAGGATCGCGATGTCGAGATTTTACGTGACCGGTTAACTACCCGGATGAATCTGGAAAGCGCGGTGACCGATGAGATGATCGGGATCGCATTGCGCATTAAGCCGCACGACATTTGCCTGGTGCCGGAGCGGCGTGAAGAGTTGACGACCGAAGGCGGACTTGATGTGGTCAAGCATTTCGATCAAGTTCAGCGCGCATGCCAGAAACTGGCTCAAGCAGGGATGCGGGTTTCGTTATTCATCAATGCCGATCCGCTGCAAATTGATGCAGCTGCGCGCGCGGGTGCGCCGGTTATCGAAATTCATACCGGCGGTTTTGCCGATGCGCATACGCCACAAGTGCAAGCAGAACAATTTGCCGCCATCCAGAAAGCGGTTGCACTGGGTATCGATCTTGGTCTGAAAGTCAATGCCGGACACGGTTTACATTATGACAATGTGCAAACCATCGCCGCTATTCCCGCTATTTCCGAATTGAATATCGGTCACGCGATTGTCGCGCGGGCGATTTTTGTTGGTTTTAAGCAGGCCGTGCAGGAAATGAAACAATTGATGCTTGAGGCGC
The DNA here is from genome assembly GCA_008015635.1 of Nitrosomonas oligotropha. Classification (GTDB taxonomy): domain Bacteria; phylum Pseudomonadota; class Gammaproteobacteria; order Burkholderiales; family Nitrosomonadaceae; genus Nitrosomonas; species Nitrosomonas oligotropha_B. Next base: position 344 of record SSFX01000095.1, on the reverse strand, counting down.
GTGGATGATCTACGGTATTGGTACCGATATTGTTGAATCGGCGCGCATCGCGCAATCGCTGGAGCGTCATGGCGAGCGCTTTGCGCGGCGCATCTTAACCGACAGCGAATGGCAGGAATACCATTCGAGCAGCAAGCCGGTTCTGTATCTGGCCGGACGTTTTGCCGCCAAGGAAGCATTGTCTAAAGCGATAGGTACGGGATTGCGCCATCCGGTGAATTTTACGTATATAACGATTACTCATGACGATCTGGGTAAGCCTTTTTTTCAGTTTCATCCCGAGCTAGATCAACTCATTAACGATAAAGGCATTACGCAGCACCATCTTTCCATCAGCGATGAGA
>SSFX01000038.1:0-81117 GCA_008015635.1 Nitrosomonas oligotropha | reverse complement strand
CCTTTGCACGGCCGGAAGTGAGTTTACTGCCGGGCAATGATATAATCATTTTTAGAATCATAGCATTAAAGTAATTATCATGAGTTTTTCGGAATATGATGTTAGCCACCGTACGCGCAAAGGGAATTTTCTAAACCAAATAGATCAATTGATCGACTGGAAACCGGTCGAGCTTGCAATCTCACAGCAGTATGCACCTGCATCCGATGTTACGGGTCGCCCTGCGTACCCTGGTTTGCTGCTTTTCAAGATGCTGCTGGTTGGAATCTGGAACGGTGGACTTAGCGATGAATCGGTAGAAGAGATGGCTAACTCAAATCTGTACGTGATGCGATTTCTGCGCCTGTCATTGGAAGATGATGTTCTCGATCATTCTGTGCTATCGCGTTTCAGAATCCGCCTAACAGCAGTTCATGATGGGATGGGTACTTTGCCCGACGTTCAAAGAAGTTTACAAAGGCGCGACAACTAAATTTAAAAAACAGGCTCTAAAAACAAATCAGCTGATACTAAGAATATTGCAGTAATATAATAATTAACTTTGTCTATTACTATTGAAGCACGGAGGATTGATGATCTATCTGAGTTCGGATTTATAAAATACGGTTAGTGAAACAAATAGCAGTATTAAGTTGATTGGGCCAAAAAATTATTACACAGCTATCAATGGTGCGAAATGGAGCCATTAATGAAGCAAATAAACTTTAATAGTCTTACCATTATATTGCTCGGATTCCTTATTAAGAGCTTAGTCTGGGCAGGTGATGGACACCACGGTGGTCATGTTGGAGGAGGCCATTTTGGTGGCTACCATGGATTAGACATTCACTTTGGGTACGGCCTAGGCTTAGGTTATGATCTAGGTTACTATGGGTATGGGCTACCTCATTATTACCCCTATCCACCAGTAGTTACGGTACCCGCTTCTCCAGTAGTCGCGTCTCCGCCAACCCACATACAACACAATGTATCATCTGCTCCCCAATCACAGAGCAGCTATTGGTACTATTGTCGAAATCCAGAAGGTTACTATCCATATGTCAGGGAGTGCTCTGGTGACTGGGAAAAAATATCCCCACAGCCTCCTGCACAATAATGAACGACAGAAAGCAAGCGGAGAATTAGCAATTACCTCTTGCGGCAATAGCAATAGACAAACTGCTGAACTGTTCCAAACGGAGTGTGGTGTGCTTCTTTTTCATGTTCAACTAGTTGGAAAGTATCTCCAAATACCGCATGCAGGGCTTCAGGTTGGTATCGCATCACTGGTAGGCCACTACATTTTTCTGGTCCATCGGTAATCCTCCCATTTTTAATAGGAGCTTGCAGTAGAGAGTTTTAGTTTAAAAGCTTCTGCCAACTTCATTGCAGGCGTGATACCCCCAAGTGCCATACTCGGACGTTCATTATTATAAATCCATAACCATTGTGTAGCGGTGAGCTGTGCCTCTTCAATGGTTGCAAATTGATTCATCTCCAACCATTCATGCCGAACAGTTCTGTTGTAGCGTTCTATATAAGCATTCTGTTGTGGCTTCCCTGGCTGGATGTATTCAAGCTGGATACCTCGTTTCTCTGCCCAACAACGAAGCGTGCCGCTGATATTTTCCGGCCCATTGTCACAGCGAATCTTCCGTGGTTTGCCGCGCCATTCAATAATCTGATCCAGGGTGCGTGTAACCCGCTCTGATGGAAGCGATATGTCCACTTCGATTCCAAGCCCTTCACGGTTGAAGTCATCCAGCACATTAAAAGTTCGAAAAGACCTGCCATTGGAGAGTTGATCAGCCATGAAATCCACCGACCATGTGTCATTAGGCCGTTCTGGCACAGCCAATGGCTCCGGCCTCTCCCGCTTTAACCGTTTGCGCGGCTTGATCCGTAAATTCAATTCCAGCTCACGGTAAATACGATACACACGTTTGTGATTCCATTCAAAACCCTTCACATTACGCAAGTAAAGGAAACATAATCCAAAACCCCAGCGCTTGTGACAGGTCGTCAAACGTAGTAACCAATCAGCAATTTTCTCGTTCTCATCGTTGAGCACCGACCGATAACGATAGCAGGTCTCAGAAATGCCAAATGTTGCACAGGCCAAAACGATACTGACAGACTTATTCTGTACTGCCCATTGCACCATTACCTTGCGCTGTGAAGGCTTTACCACTTTTTTCCGAGTGCCTCCTTCAACAGTTCATTCTGCATCTGGCTTTCCGCATACATCCGCTTTAACCGTTTGTTTTCCTCAGCCATCGCCTTCATTTCAGATAGCAAAGCAACATCCATTCCACCATACTTGCTTCGCCATTTATAAAAACTTGCAGTGCTCATTCCATACTCTCGGCATAAATCAGCTACAGGTACTCCTCCCTCTGCCTGCTTCAATATCTGCATGATCTGGCTTTCCGTGAATCGCTGCTTCTTCATCAGTAAAATTCCTCTTCGTCTGGGATAGAAAATTCTACTGCTTTGCTCCTTTAATATTCGGGGGGATTACCCATCGTCGGCAAAAGTAGCAACAATCACATGTCCACCTGGTCGAACTGCACTTATGACCCGCTCGACATAAGCATGGCGATTTGCCGGATCAGTCAAAAAATGGAACACTGCACGGTCATGCCAAATGTCAAATCGGTTCATGGGGAACTTTGCGCGGGTAATATCGCCTTCTATCCAGCGAGCAATATCCACATGTTCCCCCCAACGCTGCTTTGCAACAGCAAGCGCAATTGATGACAGATCAAATACTGTCAAGTCGGTATAGCCTTCTGCCACAAGGTCATCCACCAGTCTGGAAGCTCCTCCTCCCACATCAATAATGGCTGCATCTTTGCCGAGTCTGGTATTATGGATTAATCGCAGAGACTGGTCAGCGTGTTCCTGAAACCAACTAACTGAGTCAGATGCCTTAGTGGTATACCTGTTCCCAATGCCGCTTATTATCCATGGGGTAATTTCTCTAAAAGCACAATACCTTATCTGAATCGTGAATCACCGTATATAAATCCTGCATCGTGGATATCGAACAGATTCCTAACTCTTCAGACTCACGAAGCTTAAGACAGGTTCCGCAAGCTAAAATTGCACCGCCTATATCCGAAAAACTGTGAATCTGGCCGGTAATATCAAACTTGTCCCTATCAAGAGATTCTACCTCCACACCTTTTCCGAGTAAAAACACTGAAACAGTATCCCCCTGCTTGCGGGAGAAAATTCCAAGTCGGAAGGCGTTCCATACAGTTTCTGAGTCATTCGAATAAATGATAATTCCGAGTTTCATTTAATTTCCTTCAATTCCATTAGTTGTTCGTTAGCCTCGATAAGAAGCTAACTGTATGCAGTATAGAATTCTTGTGTAGAAATTTGTTAAATTTTTAGATTGGAATCGTGCTAATCGGATTAGGGTTAGCGTGCCAATTTCTCGTAATTCGGTATGGGTACTAATACTCCGCATCGGCAGCACTTAGATTTGTAATGATTAATGGGATGGATCTGCTGTAAAACGTTGCTTCTGCTTCTATTGCAGTCTTGACGCATTGTGACTTTCTAATAATTTGACCCAGTACACTACGGTTTAGGTTGAGCAAAGCTAATACTTAGCGGGCTGTCCGAATTTGCGTGGCCACTTCGAGATTGATATGATGGCTTCAATCAAAAATACGGAATTCTGCCAAGTTTATTTCGTATTTTTTTAGTTTGGCGTAAACAGCACGTGAAGTAATTCCCATGTTCTCAGAAACTCTTTTTATATTTCCATGATGCTGTTTCAAAGCTGTCTCAAGGAACGATTGCTCTATTTTGGCAAGAGTATGTTCTTTTACGCTTTTCCATTCAACAACACTTTTGGTTTTAGCTGGAAGCTCTAAATCCAGTTCGGTCATTTCTTTGCCACTGGCAAACAGGATACTGCGCTCAAGAATGTTTTCCAGCTCGCGGACGTTACCTGGCCAATGGTAGGCGCGGATTTTCCGCATGACTTCACGGCTTACTGATTCAACCTCTTTGTTATAACGCTTGTTCAATCGCTGAATGATCAATTGCACCAGGTAAGGTAAATCTTCCGACCGTTCGACCAAAGGAGGGATGTTTAAGCGGACTACGTTGATGCGATAGTACAGGTCATTGCGAAACAAATCCTCTTTTACGAGACTCTCCAGATTTTGATTCGTTGCAGAGATGATCCTTACATCAATCGCCAATGTTTGTTTGCCGCCAACTCTTTCCAGTTCCCCTTCCTGGATTACACGAAGCAATCGAGTTTGTGCTGCTGGCGATAATGAGTCGATTTCATCCAAAAACAGAGTACCGCCTTCGGCTCGCTCAAAGTAGCCTTGGTGTACTTCTATGGCTCCGGTAAAAGCACCTTTTTCATGCCCAAACAAGGCACTTTCAATCAGACTTTCCGGGATTGCACCGCAGTTAATAGCGATGAACGGTTTATGATAACGCTCGCTCATCGCATGTATGGCACGTGCTATCAACTCTTTACCCACACCTGTTTGCCCCTGGATTAGCACTGTTGCCACTGTAGGCGCAACAACCTCGATCGATTGCAGTATTTTCTGCATCACTGGTGATTTTGCTATGATTGCAGGAGATTGATGTTTCTTTGATGCTTGCCTGCTTTGTTTATGCCAAAGCCGTTGCATGCTTGTTTCAATTCGGCACTGTAATTCATTGATATCATTAATCTCCTTAACCGGTGTCGTGTCAGTATATTCCATTCCGGCGTGCCCTTTTGCTGCATGCGGATTGGTATAAATACATACATCACATTGGCCATCCTGACGGGCTATGCTTTTTTTGATTTCAACCTTGGCATAACCGAAGTTTCTGGCTGCGATCCCCCCGAATACGCTGGAAGTCATCCGGCATAATTCAGGGAAGCTGGTGACTTGCTCGCCGAAAGGACAACGTGAATTGGTAACCGTTATGCAGTCCGGATTACTGGAAACAAGTGAAAATTTACCGCCGATATTGTTTTTGATGCCGAGTATGAGTTCGGTATAGCTTTCACTATCGAGCTGCTCACTTTTATTGGTATTCTCCCGGTAAGTTTCTTCAAAAAAGCATCCGGCGGTTTTGGCGATATGTTCAATCAACTGCTCGCAATGCTTTTGCCCCTGTTGTTCACTGGCATGCATCAGCTCAAGAATAAAGGTTTGCAGAAAAAAAACCGGTGTTAATTCAGCAAGAGGATTCTTGTTCATAGTTTATGGATGATTTGTGAAGTGAAACTTCATCAATTGAAGCACAGCTACACTAATGTAGCAACAGCTCATAAATAACCTATTGTAATTAATAATAAAAATTATTGATCCTCAGTGGCATGGTATTTGCATGTAATTTTATTGCATCTAACAATTACCAGGTGTGCGGGTTAACAGGCCGTTGAAAAACTTTTTCGAGGCTGCCGATACAAGGCAAGAACAGGTGAATCGCAGTTTATGCTTAATCAATGAGCGTTTTGAACCCATTTTTTTAAAATCGTAACGGCAACACAGATAGTTTTTCAACGGCCTGTTAAATATCCATTATGAATCCCTTTAGGGTCTATCGAAAAGATAGATCACTTAAAGTAATTTTAAAATTGCAACCTATTACCGAGGAGACTTAACATTGAAAACTCTCAAAGATGAACTAAACACACGCGTTGCCGCATATGACCACTGGGCACAGCGTCGCCGCCATGGGCCGGCTGGACATAACAACCTGAGATTATGGGTACTTGCCTGCATGGACGAACGTCTGCCGGTAGATGAAGCGCTCGGCATTCACGTAGACACACCGGCCGGACATGGCGATGCGCACTGTTTCCGCAATGCCGGTGGAATTGTCACCGATGATGCAATCCGTTCAGCGATGCTGACTTGTAATTTCTTTGGTACTAGGGAAATCGTCATCGTGCAACATACGCAGTGCGGCATGCTGTCGGCGAATGCAGCCGATTTGGAACAGGCTTTTCGCGACAAGGGGATCGATCCGGACAATATCGCGCTGGACCCGACCCTGCCGGAGCAGAAGCTGGAGAAAGGTGCGTTCGCCAAGTGGATCGGAATGATGGATGACGTGGACGAAACCTGCTTGAAGACCATCGAGACATTCAAAAATCATCCTCTCATTCCCAAGGACGTAGCCATCAGCGGCTGGATCTGGGAGGTCGAGACGCGCCGGCTGAGAGCGCCAACCCGAGACCCTGAAAAACGGGCCAGAACCGATGTCACCTCCGCTCAATTCGGTGTCAAAGTGAAGCAACCACCTCGTTGGAGCTAAGTTCAAGAGAAAAACCTGGAAACGTGATCACTTGTTGTGCCAAGTGGTCGCGTCATAACATTTCTGAGAAATGCCTTGATTAATGGATAGGGATTCTAAATGCCAACTTATGATTACTTGTGCACACAGTGCAAACTACAATTCGAGACACGCCATTCAATCAATGCGACCAATCCAGATTGCCCGGTATGCGGGAGTACGACAGAAAAGGTTATTCTTTCTGCTCCTGCGGCGCATGGCAACATGGCGCGTGGCCGTGATCTGGCAATACGTTCACTTCAACCAAAAACCGATCCGGTAAATCACCTACACGTGCCTGGGTGCGGATGTAGTCGTCATAAGCATTTAGGATATGTTAAGAAATAACCACTACTGTCTCGTTAACTTTCACAGTAGAGTCAACTGAATATCAGACGCGTGATTATGGAATGGCGGATCATCTCGCAATGTGACCTGACGCCCCAACGGTTTAATCATCGGGGTTTTCTATACACTTTGTTCGCCGAATTTTCGAGCTCAATGGTTAATCCATCACGCTATAAAGCGATCAGAAATTCACAAAATTTGTGTTTAATCGACAACAAATAGCGTTAATTCTGGATCTTTTTTAAAGGATAAAAAGGTTATTAATGCAGTGTCATTTTGATGTCAATGGACACACTACTCCAATTTGAATCATTTGCAGTATGGCATGACGAGCTGTAATAGAGGTCTTTCATGTTGTAATGGAATGGATGTTCGCTATTTTTACGATATCGAAGTGCCAAAGTTGTTGTAAGCATAACCACTAGCGTAATCGATTGAAATTTTCAGGCCATTTTCTGGATGTATGCATGACAGCTAATATGCGAATATCTCTGTCGGTTATTTGATAGGCAAGAATGTATGGAAGATCGCTCATCACTATTTCACGCGTACCAAACACACGGCCTGGGCGACCAATTTCGGGGTGGAGTGATAGATTATTGGCAGTAGCTTTTATTCTAATTAAAACATTATAAGCAGCATTGGCGTTCTCTTGTGCAATATAATCGCCAATTGATTTTAAATCTTCTAGTGCTTCATCGAGCCATACAACAGCGCTCATGCTTTGAATTTATCTATCATGGCATCAACATCATCGCTTGAATGAAATTTTGCATTTTTCCCTGAAGCAATATCCAGACGTTCTTGAATTTTTTTTGTTTGCCAATCGTAAATTTCCAGATAGTGATCAATAGCCTGATTAACTAACCAGTTTCTGGAACGATCCAGACTGTGCGCAATTGCATCCAGCTTTTCTTGTTTTTCTGGTGCCACTGATACACTCATGCGTCCTGTTTCGCTTGCCATTTCTTATTCCTTAATCAGAAGTAATCATGTTTAATCTTGGCATAGATAAGTATGATTTGCAAATTGAAACAGCAAACAGATATTGAAACAATCATTGCTAAGAAATGACTGTGTCAAATTTGTGCCAAACTGCGGCAGAAATACCATCATTTGAGGCTGTTTGACACTGGTTTTGTGCTTGGCAAGCATTGTAAGCGATTGATTATATTAATTGCATATTCAATGGCTGCGTCTCATAATCCCTTGGTCGTAGGTTCAAGTCCTACCAGACCCACCAATAAACCAAGAGGTTAGATAATTATCTAACCTCTTTTTTCTTTCTGATGTGACGCGATTGTGTCGTCTAGGACATTGAACAAGCTCTGCATGCTGCATGGGTTGCAGTTTTGATAGCTGTGCATACGCCCTATCATTTCTTTCGATTCCCAGCTACCGAGTTCCTGCAAATTTTTTTCAGTATCTTCTCGATCCTGAGCGGATTTGCCCTTACTCCGATGAGTTGTTTCGCTAGATGCTGCGAGAACAAGTTATGTTGTACACTTGAGCGGTGTTTGATCGAATGGGATCGCACTGATGCGGTTTCATTCCACCACTAGTAATTGTGGATCGTGGTTAACATGATGATGTGCAAGGGGGGGGGCAAGAATACTGCGTTCGGGTCAGCGTTGAGAGGTAAAGGTGATGATCAAACGGTGAAACGCCATCTGGCCGATCGTCGGATACCTGAAAACAGGTGGGAATTGATTGAAACTGGCTTAAGGGATGCTCAGGGATAGCATTCTCGCCATCTTGTGTGCGTTGTGGACAAATTCCCTTACCGCTTGTCTTGACTCTAGCACTAAAAGAAACAACAAGAGATTATGTTATGCATTGATAGGAAAGAACAATGGTTATATCTCTGGTTGCTGGAATAACTTGAAATAACGTTATAGATTACAGAAGGTGAGCTCAAATTTGACATCACCTTCATAGACTTTGTTTTTTTGGTTCGTGTGCATCGGAATGAAACGGATATTCAGTGCATATTTGTTTGCGCTGATCTCTGGTACGCAGGGCAATTGATCGCTTAAATTAAGTCTTAGCATGTGTGCGGTATATTCCGATCCTGTTTGCTGGAAAATGCCTTGATTGGCAACCACTTGCAAGGTTCTTCCGCTTTTCCTCAACAGGTAAAGCACAATTCCAAATGCGTTTCGAATGGGCTGGAACGGTGTTAACCACTCGTCGAAGTCTTTGTGACGATGGGCAGGGTCCAAATTCAACCAGTAATGATAGGATGGTAAGTCGAATACACAGCAACCGCCAGGTATCCCAATGCGTTGCTTGATTGCCATTAACCATTCATTTTCACGCAGATGTTCACCGACTTTGCCTGGGAAATCCAGCATTTCCCGGAAAGTGATTTTTATGTCATTGAGTACATTATCCAATGCGGTTTCTGAGACCTCTGGATTTTTCCGCAGCATTTCGAGTATTTGTTTCTGCCGCTCAAGTTCTTGCAACAAATCTGATTTGATATCAGCCCGGCTGGTAATCTCAAGCACCTCAAATAAAGCGATGAGTGACGCATGGTGCTCGGTAGCAGTATCTTTCGTAGAGAAGAAATCAATCTTATTAAATAGATCCTCAAGTCGAAGAAGGGTACGGATGCGCTCATTGAGCGGGTGTTCGTAACAAATCACAATAGTTATACATCCACAAGAGAAATTAGAGGTATTGAAGCTTTGCTGCAACTAAGATTATTTCACAAAAAAATAAATTTTCCCAAATAATTTCTTTAGTGCAAGTTTACGGTATATGATTTATTCTTGCAAATAATCAGATACTTGTTATGTAGCTGGGTGACTTGTGTCTTCAGGAAATCAATATCCCGATTATTGGTAATTATATCATCGGTTTTTTGCAGGCGAGTTTGTCGCGAAATCTGTTGCGCCATGATCGCCTTTACTTGCTGTTCCGATAATTGACTACGTGCCATGGTGCGTGAGATTTGCATTGATTCCTCACAGTCAACCACCAAACTGCGGTGAATGATGTCGTTGTAATCATCCGTTTCAAATAATAATGGAACCACAAGTACGATATAAGGCGATCGGGCCTGTTTAATTTGCTCGATTACTTCTTTCAGTATCAGCGGATGAAGGATTTTTTCCAGTTTATGTCGCGCATGACTGTCGGAGAATACCTGATTGCGCATTTTTTCTCTATCCAGAGAGCCATTCGCTGTCAGAAAAGTATCTCCGAATGAGTCTCTTATTAAACCGATGGCTTGACCATCTGGTTGGGTTAATTTCCGGGCAATTACATCGGTATCAATGATATCAATACCCAATTCAGCGAAGAGTTGACTGACACTTGATTTTCCACAACCGATTCCGCCAGTAAGTCCAACTATAAAAGTCATTGATTAAAGTAAGCCCATGTAGGTATGAATGAGCTGCTCTCCCCAGAATAAAGCAATAAGCGCTCCACCAACCAGATAGGGACCAAATGGGATAGGGATATTCTTATTCAGCTTAGCGGCAAGAATCAATCCCATGCCAACCAGCGCGCCGACCAGAGATGAAGAAAGTATCACCAATGGAAGCATGCTCCAGCCTAACCATGCACCAATTGCAGCTAACAGTTTAAAATCGCCGTATCCCATGCCTTCTTTACCGGTCATAAGTTTAAAGCACCAGTAAATGGACCACAAGGAAAGATAACCGGCGATGGCGCCAATTACCGCTGATTGAATATCAGTAAAGCCATGATTGATATTAACCAGTAGGCCGATCCATAGTAATGGCAATGTTATATCGTCCGGTAATAATTGCGTATCCAGATCAATAGCAGCCAAGGCGATGAGCGACCATACGAAGATAAGCGCCGCAAGCGCAACAAAGCCGTAACCGAAGTGCCAAGCAACAAAACCGCTGATAATGGCGGTTGCTGCTTCTACCATGGGATAGCGCGGAGAAATGCTCGCATGGCATTGAGAACAACGTCCTCGTAGAAAAAGGTAGCTAATAATCGGAATATTTTCCCATGCGGTTATTTTGTGTCCGCAGTATATGCACGTTGAGCGCGGCGTAAAAAGGTTGAATTCCGGGAATGTTTGGATCGCTTCACCTTGAAGTTCCGCGCATTGTTGCAGCCAATTCCTTTTCATCATTTCAGGCAGACGGTGAATTACAACATTCAAGAAGCTGCCGACCATTAAACCAAGTATTGTCGTGCAGGACACAAAGAAAACAGGTGAGTCTTGCAATATGGATAAGAATGACATGTTCTGTGTTCTTGAGGAAATTATATTTAACCAGCAACCATACCCATTTTGAAGATAGGCAAGTACATCGCAACAACCATACCGCCAATGAGTGTGCCCAATACGACCATAATGATGGGTTCCATCAGGCTGGAAAGCGCGGCGACCGCATCGTCCACCTCTGCTTCATAGAAATCGGCAATTTTACTGAGCATCGAGTCAAGCGATCCGGCCTCCTCGCCAATGGCGACCATTTGGATGACCATATTAGGAAAAACGTTGGTGCCGGCCATCGAAGACGTCAAGCTGTTACCGGTACTGACTTCAAGTTGGATGGTCTTAGTGGCTTCGTAGTAAATAAAATTTCCGGCAGCACCTGCCACAGAATCCAATGACTCTACCAATGGGACACCGGCAGCAAACATGGTTGATAGTGTTCGAGACCAGCGTGCGATCGTGGCTTTGCGGATGACCTCACCGAAAATCGGCAATTTGAGTGCAAGACGATCCATGACCCGCTGCATGGGAACCGAGCGTTTCCAGGCATACAAGAAGCCATAGATTGCACCGCCTAGAACGCCTAGAATGGCCCACCAATAGGCGACAAAGAAATCCGAGAGCTTCATGACCAAAAGCGTTGGAGCAGGTAATTCAGCGCCGAATCCTTCGAATAAATCTTTGAAAGCCGGGATGACAAAAATCATAATGACCGCTGTAATGATAAATGCGACCACAATGATTGAAATCGGGTAAAAGAGCGCGGATTTGATTTTTCCCTTGATAGCCTGAATTTTTTCTTTATAAGTAGCCAAGCGATCCAAAATGCCATCCAGAATACCAGCCGCTTCACCTGCTCCAACAAGATTGCAGTAGAGTGCGTCAAAATAAAGCGGGTATTTTCGGAAGGCATCCGTCAAATTACTACCAGTTTCCACATCAGCTTTGATGTCTAAAAGTAATTTGCTTAAAGCACGGTTGCTGTGACCTTTTCCCACGATATCAAAAGCTTGTAATAGCGGTACACCAGATTTCATCATGGTGGCCAGTTGGCGTGTAAATAACGTGACATCTTTGTCTGTTATTTTACCGCCGGATTGGGTTTTCTTGATTTTTGTGACTTTAATCCCTTGGCGGCGCAATGTGGAAGTCACAACAACTGTTCCGGCAGCACGCATCTCACCCTTCAGCTGTTTGCCAGCTTTATCCTTTCCTTCCCATGAATAATTGATTTCTTTTACTTTCTTTTCTGCGCGCGCTGTGACAGTTGCCATAGTTAACTCCTAAGAACAGGGGCTCTCATGAATATCAATACGTTAGAAATACTGTAGAGGCTAAAATTCTGCTACGGTTGTGGACAACAAAACCCAAATGATTGTTTTGAGATTGTGCGGAATTAACGGCAGAGTTTTGTATATTCTTAGTGTTAATTTGAGAAACTGCACTAGCGTAGGATGCAACCGTAAAACTTTATGAACAGTTAGCTCGCGCGGCTTTAACGCCTTCATGAACGGTTGGGTATAACAACCGGATGCGCAATTCCTTTTTCATTCTGAGATTCTTAAGCTGCCTGGATTCTTTCATGAAAGACAGCATGCCGGGTGATATTTGCTCGTAAGCTTGGTTTCGGCTGATGCGAGGAGGATGCGGTAAATCAAAATGATCTGCGACCAAATCAAAATATTCTCCCATTTTGAGCCGGGAATCATCACAGGTATGATAAATCCTGCCGGGTTGGGCGTGATGTAAAGCTGCATAAATGATGCGTGCAAGATCATCGGCATGGATGTGATTGGTATAACTATCTTCGCTATCCAGAATTGCTGGGTGGCCTTCGCGCAGGCGTTTCAGTGGTAATCTATCCGCCGCATAAATTCCAGGAACACGTAAAATGGAGACAGGGACATGATTTCGTTTGCCCCAGTTACGTATTTGCCTTTCAGCATCAATACGCCGTATTGCCCGGTCATTTTCGGCATTAACGGGGCGACTTTCATCGATCAATGCGCCATGACAATTACCATAAACGCCACTGGTACTGATATAGATAAATCGTTGTGGTAGAATCAGCGCACGATTTTTAGTTCGTTTGGTTAATGCGGACAGTAAATGCGCGGTTCGATGATCGCGTAATCCTTGGTTGGGTGGAGGGGCCAGATGCAATATCAACTGTGCAATTCCAGCGAGTTTTTCAAGACTCTTCGGAGAATCCAGATTTCCGTAAACTGGAATAATTCCATGTGATCGTAAATGGCTGGAGTTATCCAAGTTACGGTACAGACCGAGAATCCGGTAATGTGCTTGTAATAGTGGCGCTGTTCTAAGCGCGACATCACCACAACCAATAATTAATACTGTTTTCTTCATATAAGTTATTTGTTTCTAATTATTATATTTTCTATTTGTTTGCTACTCAATGTCGCATCAAATCATTATTCAGCCCAGCGGGCATGTTTTCCAGGTTGAGCCTGGAGAAACCATTCTTGAAGCGGCTCTGCGTCAAGGATTCTCGCTGCCCTACGGTTGCCGCAATGGTTCCTGTGGTATTTGCAAAGGAAGAATCATTCAGGGAACGGTCGCGTATGGTAATTACAGTGAAGAAACCTTGACTGAAGAAGATAAGCGTGCCGGCAATGCATTGTTTTGTTGTGCTTCCCCATTAAGTGATTTGGTAATCGAGTGTCACGAAATCGGTGCAATCAAAGATATCGAAATTAAAACCTTGCCCTGTCGGGTGCATAGGCTTGATCTTGTTGCTCCGGATGTGATGATTATTTCTCTAAAACTTCCAACCAATCAGCGATTACAGTTTTTGGCCGGTCAGTATATCGATATTTTGCTCAAAGATGGTAAACGGCGCAGTTTTTCCTTAGCGAACGCACCGCATGACGATGAATTGCTGCAATTGCATGTGCGAAATTATCCGGGCGGCGCATTTACAGAGCATGTTTTTACGGACATGAAAGTTAAGGATATGCTTCGTTTCACGGGTCCATTGGGCTCATTCTTCTTGCGGGATACGCCGTCCGATATCGCCATTACGTTCCTGGCAAGCGGAACGGGATTTGCACCGATAAAAAGTATTCTCGAGCATATTTTTTATCAGGACAGTAATCGGAATGAGAAAAGGAAAATGACGCTGTACTGGGGAGCGCGTACGAAAGCTGATCTATATCTGATGAATTTGGCAGAGAGCTGGCAACAGCAGCACGATAATTTTACTTTTATCCCCGTGCTGTCGGATCCGCTGCCAACGGACAATTGGCAGGGGAGAACAGGTCTGGTGCATGAAGCTGTCATGCAGGATCATCACAATTTGGAAAAGCATCAAGTGTATGCTTGCGGCGTCCCTGCCATGGTTAAAGCTGCTTACCATGACTTTACCAGTTATCGCAGCTTGCCAAAAGATGCTTTCTTTTCCGATGTGTTCACGCCTTCAACCAGCAATCCCCAGGTTACACGGGAATCTTAGCGTTTTAACTGAGTTGTTTGAGTGTTAATTGCAGCCCTTTGTTGTAATGATCCATTGCTAACTCGTGTTTTCCTAGCTTTTCATTTAGCTGCGCTAACGCAAAATGCGCTTTATGTCCGGGTTCAACAGATAAGCTTGCTTCCAGATAATTTTGCGCTTTACCCCAAAGCTCGCAATACGTACAGAGTTTACCCAGTGTTAGCAGTAAAATCGCATTATTGGGGTGTACTCTGAGCCATACTTCAGCACATTCGATTTGCCTGCTGACGTGATAATCCAAACATTCCGAATACAGCTCTATTAATTCGTTGTCCCATGTCATTGGGACATTCGATTCAATAATTTTATTGGCCATATTACAGTTACCTAACGAGATGTAGGCGCGTACGGCGGCGACAGAAAGCTTGCTGTCCATTTTATCCAGCGGTGATATGCATTGCCAATATTGATTCAATGACTGTAAATCAGTGGCTTTGCTTTTGATATTTTCTATTTGCGCATCGTGTTTTAATTTTCTTACCAGCGTCTTGTTCACTGATTGGCGTTTTGCCAATATGTCAGCCAATTCAAGAACCGCATCCCAATTACCGGCTTGCTGCTGAGCCTCTAGCTCCAGCTGCAGAACGGCAACGGACTGTAATCCGCCTTCTGAATACAGTGACTGTAATATTCTAAGGGCTTCTTGATAATCCCCTTTTTGCAACATAAATTCGGTTCTGGCGGCCAGGCACAATGATTTCTCATCAGGCGCTTGAGACAGCGCAGTGTTCAAATATTGATCACGTGCAGCTACTTCATTAAGTATTTGAGCCGAGCGAGCTGCAATAACAGCGCTGATTGCTTTGGCAGTCGATGAATCAGCTAGCTTGAGCGCAATCGCGGTATTCTTTTGTGATTTAACGTAGTCGCCTTCAAAATAAGCTTTTAATCCGGATAAGAGCATTTCATCCGTTTTTTTATGACGATGCCGTTGACTGAAACCAAAAATACCCAGAATAAACCGGACTAAAATATAAAAAACAAAAAACGCCACTGCTACCGCGAGGATAAATTGATCCAGCGGTAATTCCAATTGATAAGGCGGAGCCTCGATTAGAGCGCGCCCTGTTGTGTTTTTAGCAGCTAGCGTGACAGCTACAGCAGCAGCAAATAGTGCCAATAGCCAGAGTATCAGTTTCATATATTCTCCTCATTGCAGTAGAGATGATCATTGTTAATATTGAACCGTCGATTGCAAATTACATGAACATCCGTCCGGTTGTACTATTTTCCGGTTACCTGAAAGTATGTTTGTAAGCCTTTCAGTAAGCCTTCGTCACCTGTGGAAGGCGCTTTTATGATTTTTTCCAGTCCTAGCTCTTTGGCCGTTTGGGCAATTCGCTCATGAACTGTAAAAACCGGAGTTAATTTCAGCAATTGTTGGCCAAGCATGCCTATTATGTCAAATAAATTATGCAGTCCTTCGCTGCTGGTGATGATCACGGCATGGATTTTGCCTTGTGACCAATCAGCGAGTAGAGGTGCGGTATCAAGATCGGGTTTTCTGCGTTGATAACATTCGGCGTATTCGAGATAAGCGCCGCGTTGAACGAGTGTGTCGCCCAATAATTGACGGCCGCCATTGCCGCGAAAGATGACAACTCGTTGCCCGGCCATATGCTGCATCTCGTCGAGCTTGAGTAGCGCTTCGCTATCGGAATGCTCGGTTGGAATGAGCACATCGTTGATGCCGTATTGCTTCAAAGTGTCCGCGCTGCCTTTCCCGACTGCGGCAAATTTCAGATGTGACGGCAGCAATGCATGCTGCTTGGTTATCAACGGCATGCTTTTGTTCACGGCATTGGGGCTGACAAAAATTGCCCAGTCGAATTCATCCAAGCGCTTGATCAGGTCAGTTAAAGGACTCAGATCCGTGACATCGGCGATTTCCAGTACGGGAAGTAAAATCGGATTGCCGCCCAGAGCGCGGATACCTTCCGCAAGAACAGCGGATTGATGCTCAGGGCGAGTGACCAGTATATTAAGACCGGTAAGTTGTGTGCTTGCAGGCAATGTTATTTCCAGCCCTCTGCAGGAACCAGGGCTGCTAGAATTTCACCGGCGCCTTTGTTAATCAGCTTTTGCGCTAATTGCTGTCCCATCGTAATGCCGGTTTCTGGTTTGCCATTCAGTGCATCGCTGACAATGCGTTTGCCATCAGGCTGAGCCACGAATCCGCGCAGTTGGAGTGTGCCGTTGCTGATTTCAGCAAATGCACCCAGCGGCACTTGGCAACTGCCACCTAATACACGGCTCAAGGCCCGCTCGGCTTCGACGCAATAAGCAGTTTCCTGGTGATGCAACGGTTGCATCAGTGCAACTAAATCGGTGCGATCCGCCCGGCATTCGATACCCAAAGCGCCTTGACCTACAGCGGGCAGGCTTTGCTCGGGACTCAGCAATGCGGTAATGCGATCGGATAATCCCAGCCGTTTTAAACCGGCGGCAGCCAGAATGATCGCGGCATATTGTCCTTCATCGAGTTTACGCAGCCGGGTTTGCACATTGCCGCGCAAGGGATGAACTTCGAGATGCGGGAATTGCGCGCGCAATTGGCTTTCGCGCCGCAAACTCGAGGTGCCGACGACGCTGCCCTCAGGCAATGCATCCAGGCCGCTATAATGAATGGAAACAAACGCATCGCGCGGATCTTCCCGCTCCGTTATGGCCGCCAGTTTAAATCCTTCCGGCACATTCATTGGCATATCTTTCATCGAATGCACTGCAATGTCGGCCCGGCCGTCTTCCAAAGCCTGTTCGAGTTCTTTAATGAACAAGCCTTTTCCGCCAATTTTTGCTAAAGATTGATCCAGTATTTGATCGCCGCGTGTCGTCATCCCAAGTATGCTGACTTCAGTTTGCGGGTATAATTCGCCGAGACATTTTTGGATGAATTTGGCTTGCCACATGGCGAGTAAACTTTCTCGCGATGCAATGATGATTTTCTGTGGAGATAAAAGTGAGTTGGGCATTAATAGTATAAAATGAAAAAATTACAGAAAGTTTTGTATGATGATTATTTTAGCATGGCCGGTACGGACTTTGCTTATTGCAAATCCGCGCCGGGTTCATTTTTGATCGTGGGTATGTTAATGCGATGAGCGCTGCTGATTCAGAGAATAATAGTGCCAATAATAAATTGGTCAATGATAAAGACTTACCATTGCGCGAGGACATTCGTTTTCTCGGGCGTATGCTGGGTGATACGTTGCGGGAGCAGGACGGTGATAGCGCTTTTGAGCTGGTCGAGAATATACGCCAGACTGCGATTCGTTTTCATCGAGACCAGGATCCCAAGGCGCGCGAGGAGCTGAATGCGATACTTAATTGTTTGAGCGATGAGAACTCATTACCCGTTGTTCGCGCCTTCAGTTATTTTTCATTGCTTTCCAATATTGCCGAGGATGTGCATCACAACCGGCGGCGGCGTGCGCATTTGCGCGCAGAGTCTCCGCTGCAGGAAGGCAGTTTGACGCTGGCGCTTGAGCGTGTGCTAACCAGCAATAACAATTCCCCGGCTATTCTTTTCGATTTCTTTAAGAAAGCGGTCGTCTCGCCGGTTTTAACAGCGCATCCGACAGAAGTGCAGCGGCGGAGTATATTGGACTGTCAGCTTACCATTGAGCGGTTATTAAGAGAGCGGGCGCGGACGGAGCTGACACCCAACGAATTGCGTCATAATGAAGAAAATTTACGGGCAACCATTGAAATTCTGTGGCAAACCCGCATGCTGCGCCCAAGCCGGTTATCGGTTAACGATGAGATCGAAAACGGTTTGACTTTTTACAGTTATACGTTTTTGACCGAAATTCCTTATATTTATGCAAAAATTGAGGATTTTCTCGAACGCCGCTTAAATCAAAGCGAAATTCCCGCGGTTTCCTCATTTTTGCGCATCGGCAGCTGGATTGGCGGCGATCGCGACGGCAATCCTTTTGTCACACATGATGTCATGTTGCGCGCGGTTGAACGTCAATCATCAGTCGCACTGGATTACTACATTGATGCGGCACAAAAAATTGGCCGTTCGATGAGTTTGACTGAGCAACTGGTCAAAGTCAGCGATGATATCAAGGAATTGGTGGCTACCGCACCCGATATTCCCAATCGATCCGATGAGCCCTATCGACGGATTTTTCTTAGTATCGGCGCACGTTTGGTCGCAACCGCCAGACAATTCGGGCACCAAGTTTTGCAGCTCAGCACAGCGGAAAAGAGAGAACCTTATGCCGACTGCGCAGAGTTTTTGCGAGATCTCGATACCATCATTGCTTCATTAAAACAGCACAAATCCGCCTGGATTGCTCGCGGAGCATTACGTAATTTGCGCCGTGCTGCGGATGTCTTCGGATTTCATTTAACTCCGCTGGATATGCGGCAACACAGCAAGATTCACGAGCAAGTGGTCAGCGAATTATTTCAGCATCACACTGGCAAAAGCGGTTATGCGCAGCTCGATCAAAAGCAACGTACCGAGTGGCTGCTGAGCGAAATCGGTCAATCCCGGCCGATACTCGCCACTTATGACGGCTTTTCCGAGTTGGCGCAATCCGAATTGCGCATTTTGCACTGTGCTGCTGATATTCACCGCCGGTTTGGACGTGCCGCGCTACCGAATTACATTATTTCCATGACGACCAGCATTATCAATGTTCTGGAAGTTGCTTATCTGCTGCAGCAAGTCGGTCTGTTGCAAAGCGGTGAAAACCCGCAATTGCACCTGAATATTATTCCATTGTTCGAAACGATCTCGGATTTGCGAGTCTGTGGCGAAATTATGGATCAATTATTCTCCACGCCATACTATCGCAAGCTTTTGGTTTCTCGCGGCAATGTGCAAGAAGTCATGCTCGGTTACTCGGATAGTAACAAAGACGGCGGTTTTATCACGTCGAACTGGGAGATTTATAAAGCCGAAATTGAGCTGACCAAAGTTTTTGCCAAGCACAATGTGGAGCTGCGTCTGTTTCATGGCCGCGGCGGCACGGTAGGCCGGGGTGGCGGGCCCAGCTATCAAAGTATTTTGGCGCAACCCCCGGGCAGCGTGAATGGTCAAATACGCGTTACCGAGCAAGGCGAGGTGATCAGTAGTAAATACGCCGAACCCGAAATCGGACGGCGGAATCTCGAGACGCTGGTAGCTGCGACAATGGAGGCGACACTGCTGGGTCATGATTCGCTTGGCGCGAATGCGGATCGCTATTACCAGGCGATGGAAGAACTGGCGTCCGCTTCTTTTGCGGCTTACCGTGATTTAGTGTACGAAACCGAGGGATTTAAAAAATTCTTTCTGGAGTCCACACCGATCCGGGAAATGTCGGGGCTGCACATTGGCAGCAGGCCGCCGTCGCGCAAGAATTCCGATGCGATTGAAGATTTACGCGCGATTCCCTGGGTGTTCAGCTGGAGTTTGAGCCGGATGATGCTGCCGGGATGGTATGGGTTTGGGCATGCGGTGGAAGCTTTTGTCAATCGTGAAGATCAGGGTGGTCAAGGGTTGGCGTTGTTGCAGGAAATGTACCGGGAATGGCCGTTCATGCAAACATTATTGTCGAATATGGATATGGTGCTGGCTAAGACGGACATGGGCATCGCCTCCCGTTATGCGGAATTAGTCGAAGATGTGGCATTACGCGAGCAGATTTTCGGGCTTATCAAAGAAGAATGGTCAAGAAGTCAAAAATGGCTATTTGCCTTGACCGGTCATACCGAGTTGCTGCAGGATAATCCGACGTTAGCGCGTAGTATCCGCAATAGAACGCCGTATATTGATCCGCTTAATCACCTACAGGTGGAGTTGTTGCGCCGTTACCGTTCGGGCGAGGATAGCGAGGAAGTTAAACGTTCCATCCACCTGACCATCAACGGTGTAACGGCCGGTCTGCGCAATAGCGGTTAATCTGGATATGAATTTTCCTTATTTACTTTTAGTGAACGCACTGCGGGAGGTATTGGGGTGCAAATAAAACGATTCATTTTTATTGTGCTGTTCAGTCTTTACGCGCAATGGGCCTGGGCCACATTGCCGATCCAATACTGGCAAACAGCTTCCGGCGCACGGGTATATTTTGTCGAGAATCATGACTTGCCCATATTGGATATCAGCGTTGAATTTGCCGCCGGTAGCGGTATGGATAGTGCCAATCAATCCGGCCGCGCCAGTCTGGTGCAGCATATGCTGAGTCTTGGTGCGGGTGGTTTAACGGAAGACCAGATTGCGACAGCGTTGGCCGATGTCGGTGCGCAACTGAAAAACCATTTCGATCGCGATCGTGCCGGTATTGCACTGCGCACCTTGAGCAGTGAGCGGGAACGCAAGCAGGCACTCGATATATTGGCGCGGATTATTCAGCATCCGGAATTTCCGCAAGAAGTTATGCTGCGGGAAAAAGCCAGAATCATTGCCAGTATTAAAGAGTCCAGCACGAAACCGGATTACATCGGTGATCGTGAATTGATGAAAATGCTGTATGGCGATCATCCTTACGGATTCAATGAGATGGGTGAGATTGAGCCGCTGAATCGTTTGCAGCGCGCGGATCTGCTGACTTTTTACCATTCCTATTATGTCGCCAAGAATGCCGTGATCGCCATCATGGGCGACATCACCCGGCTTGAGGCGGCAGCGCTTGCGGAATCACTCACCGGCAATCTACCTGCCGATGGCGCGAAGACCGGGATTGCGCCGGTGTCAATTCCGGCAGCGGGGATAAAAAGAATTCCCCATCCCGCAACGCAAAGCCATATCCAGTTGGCCTATCCGGGATTGCGGCGCAGCGATCCGGATTATTTTCCCCTGTTGGTCGGCAACCATATTCTGGGCGGCGGCGGATTTGTTTCGCGCCTGATGGAAGAAATTCGCCAGAAGCGCGGTTTGGCTTACAGTGTGTATAGTTTCTTTTCTCCCTATCAGGAGCAAGGACCGTTTCAGATCGGTTTGCAAACCAAGAAGGAACAATCGGAAGAAGCATTGGCTTTGACGCATAAAGTGCTGAAAGATTTTGTCGCCCAAGGTCCGACCGAAGATGAATTAACGGCAGCGAAGCAAAATATTATCGGCGGTTTCCCGCTTCGTATCGACAGTAATAGCAAAATATTGGGTTTTCTGTCTGTGATCGGTTTTTATCGTTTGCCGTTGACCTATTTGACGGATTACTTGGAAGCCGTTGAGGCAGTTACCACCGAGCAGATCCGGCAGGCATTTCAACGCCGGATTCAGCCTGACGGTATGGTGACCGTGATCGTAGGTGCGATCGAATAAAGTTTGTGCCGATGGCCGTAACCCGGGGAAAAGTACGTATCATCGGCGGTCAGTGGCGCAGCCGTTTATTGGCTTTTCCCGAGCATCCCGATTTAAGACCCACCGCCGATCGAATCCGTGAGACGCTGTTTAATTGGCTGGGACAGGATTTGAACGGCATGCGTTGTCTCGATTTGTTTGCCGGAAGCGGAGCGTTAGGTTTTGAGGCGGCGTCCCGCGGCGCGGCGTCGGTGGTGATGGTGGATGCCGATGCGGGGATCTATCGCATGCTGCGGGAGAATAAGGAAAAATTGCAAGCAACACAGATTGAGCTGGTGATGATGAATGCGATGAATTTTTTGAAGTCGGATATGCGCAAATTTGATGTTATTTTTCTCGATCCCCCTTACCGTCTAGCGTTGTTACCGGAATTGCTGCCTTTATTGCCATGTCATCTTGAAACCGGCGGGTTGGTTTATGCGGAGGCCAAGGGTGATTGGAGCGCGGATGCGCAGTGGCAGGTAAAGCGTGACACAAGAGCCGGCAGTGTGCATTACCGGCTGTTGGGGCTGGCGCAGCATGGATAAAGCGATTTATCCCGGCACCTTTGATCCGATAACCCGCGGACATGAGGATCTGGTCCGGCGAGCCGCACGCTTGTTTGATCAGGTGGTGGTGGCGGTAGCTGTAAGCAGCAGCAAGAAGCCGTTTTTCACACTAGAGGAGCGCGTGGAAATGGCACAGGAAGTCTTGTCCGGCTGTGCAAATGTTACGATTATGCCCTTTTCCGGCTTGTTGATGAATTTTCTGCAACAGCAGAATGCGCGCATCATTTTGCGCGGTTTGCGCGCGGCGTCCGACTTTGAATACGAATTCCAGATGGCGGGAATGAATCGAGGTTTGTATCCTGATGTCGAGACTTTGTTCATGACGCCCTCCGAACAATATATGTTCATTTCCGCCACTATGGTGCGTGAGATCGCTTCGCTGGGTGGAAATGCGGATGCATTCGTACATCCCCTGGTGGCACAAAAGCTGCATGAAAAGATTGTTAATCAATAGTTTTGCGAGAATTAAATGGCGTTAATCATTACCGATGAATGTATCAATTGCGATGTTTGTGAACCCGAGTGTCCGAATGGCGCCATTTCCCAGGGCGAGGAAATTTACCGTATCAATCCAGCCTTATGCACCGAGTGTGTCGGGCATTATAACGAGCCGCAATGCGTGGAAGTATGTCCGGTTGATTGCATTTCACTCAATCCCGATGTGATTGAAAGTAAGGAACAACTGCAAGCAAAATATCAGGCGCTTATTTCCGCTAAGAAATAAAGTATTTCGCAATACGCTTCTCATCTCAATGATCCTTCTCGACGAAATCCGATAGTTTTCCCCGTTTAATCGTCAGCGTAACCCTTTCAGTTTTAGTTTAATCTTAGTGAGTATTTAACTTCCTAAGACCCCTTTTTATTTCTTCTTAACAGAGACCTGAATGGATGATCCACGCACGATAGTGACTAACGTTCGCTCAATTTTTTCCTTGCCTGATGTTGTGGTTCGCGTCAATGACCTGATCGATTCCGGAGAAGCCACCAATACTGAGCTGGAGCGTGTTATTTCAAGCGACCCCGCATTGACGGCAAAGATATTGAAATTTGCCAACAGCAGCTATTTCGGCTTTTCCGGAAAAGTGGAAACCGTTTTAAAAGCGATTGCCATTATCGGTCATAAAGAACTGCGCAATCTGGTGCTTGCCACATCCGTGACCTCCACATTCAAGGATATTCCGCCCGATTTGGTGGACATGGATACTTTCTGGAATCACAGCATCACTTGTGGCGTTACCGCGCGCTTGTTGGCTTCCAGTGTCGACAGCCGGGAGCGTTTTTTTATCGCCGGATTGTTGCACGGCGTGGGGCGATTAATTCTTTTCAGCCAATATCCGAAGGAATCGGCCAAAGTATTGAGCTGTATGAATCAAGGCGAAGATGCGGTAATCCAGGCGGAACGCAAGATTTTCGGTTTTACCCATGCGCAATTGGGTGCCGAGCTGCTAAAACAATGGAAATTACCGGCCAATATCTGCAAGATGGTTGAATATCAGTTCGATCCAATGCAAGAAAAAGAATTTCAGTACGATGCCAGCACATTATGTGCAGCAGTGAATATTGCTAACTATATCCAGCCTTGTACCAACCAACGGATAAATCACGAAGAAACCATCTCCGATCGCGCACTTCAAGCCTGGAGTTTTCTGGGCTTATCGGCTGAAATCGTCGAGTCGGTAATGACGGTGGCGAAATTGCAAGTCATCGAAGTATTTAACGCCATCCGCTAACGATCATGGAATTGTAAATTGTCGTCTTAATTCAATTATTTCATCGTGTTATTCCTGGAAAACAAAAGCTCAAGTTGATCCTATCCGGGACGATAAACAAAAATCAGCAGGACAGCGCAAAGTTACAGGAGCAGATGGGATGGAAGTTTATCTAGGCAGATTGCCGATCCTTGATAACAAACAAAATTTAGTGGCATATGAGCTTTTATTTCGCTCCGATCAACACAATGTCGTTACGATAACCGATAACTCCGCAGCTTCTGCAAATGTCATTATCGATACCTATGGGCAGTTAGGTATAGAGAATGTCATTGGTAAGCGGCGCGGTTTTATTAAGGTGGATGACAAGTTGTTGCTTAACGATACCATTTGCATGCTGCCGAAAAAGCATGTCGTGCTGGAAATTTTACGAAGCGTCGACATTAATGATGAAATCATTCAACGCTGTTCCTTTCTGAAGCAAAAGGGCTATCAGCTGGCACTTTCCAATGTAACCCACCTGGATGCGCGATTTGATCGCATCATGCCGCTCATTAATGTGGTGAAAATCAATATTACGGCACTCAGCCAGCAGGATTTGCTGAGCTTGGTGAAGAGATTAAGGCGCTGGCCGGTGCTGCTGTTAGCCGAGAAAGTTGAAAGCCAGGAGATTGCCAGAAACTGCATTGCGCTGAATTTTCAAATGCTGCAAGGATTCTATTTTGCAAAACCGGAGATTATTTCGGGAAAACGGATCGATCCATCCAAACTATCCTTGCTGAAGCTTTTGTTGCTGGTGGTCAGAGAAAGTGAAGTGGGTGAAATTGAAAATGAACTCAAATATCAGCCCGGTTTGAGCTATAACCTACTGCGCATGGTGAATTCGGCCGCCAATGGTTTGCCGAGCACGATTAATTCGATCAAACGGGCCATTATGATTCTGGGCCGTAAGCAACTGCAACGCTGGGTGCAGATTCTGCTCTATGCTGCCAAGCAAAGGGATGGCGGCACTTCCGATGCCTTGATGCAAACAGCAACCGTGCGGGGCAAATTATTGGAGTCGATTGCCATCGCGGATCGCCCGCATGATAAGAACCACCAGGATCGCGCGTTTATGGTCGGTGTTTTGTCATTGCTGGATACATTGCTGGGAATCGAAATGTCCGAGCTCGTGAGTACCCTCAGTATACAAAAAGACATGAGCGAGGCCTTGCTGACGCGCCGCGGATCGCTTGGATACCAACTTGCATTGATCGAAGCGTATGAAAAAGGTGAGTCTGAAATAGTTCTATCGATGTTGCCGGAATTAGGATTTCTCAGCATGGAAGAATTTATCCGGCTGGAACTGGAGGCTACAGCCTGGGCTCACCGGATCAGCGATGCCGTCAATCAGACGGCATAGAAACCGATGTAGTGATCATAACTGTTGACCTGAAGAAGCTTGAATTTCTAAACAGCCGCATTCAATTTTTTATTGCCCCTATCCGTTAACAAGCGGGTTGATTCAGATTCTGATCCTGATCCTTACGGTCATCAATTCTTATCCAAATGTTTCACGTTACATTTTGCATTGTCACAAGAGGGTGTCACTATGAATATCGTAGAGCTGCTTGCATTTGTCGTTAAAAATAGCGCTTCGGACTTACACTTATCGGCCGGAATGCCACCTCTGATCCGGGTGCATGGCGAGATCCGCCGCATCAATCTACCGGAGATGGGGCATAAGGAAGTACATGCGATGGTGTACGACATTATGAATGACGGTCAGCGAAAATTTTATGAAGAGCATCTGGAATGTGATTTCTCTTTTGCGGTGCCGAATCTTGCCCGTTTTCGTGTCAATGCTTTCAATACGCAACGCGGCGCCGCCGCAGTGATGCGGACGATTCCGTCAAAAGTATTAAGCCTGGAAGATCTTAAAGCGCCCAAAATATTTGCTGAAATTGCCAAGCAACCGCGCGGGGTGGTTTTAGTGACAGGTCCCACCGGCTCAGGCAAGTCGACCACATTGGCGGCGATGGTCAACGACATCAACGAAAATGATTACGGCCATATCCTGACCCTCGAAGATCCCATTGAGTTTGTGCATGAAAGCAAAAAGTGCTTGATTAATCAACGCGAAGTCGGCAGGGACACACTGAGTTTCTCGAATGCCTTGCGCTCAGCCTTGCGGGAAGACCCGGACATTATTCTGGTCGGTGAATTACGTGACCTGGAAACCATCCGCTTGGCGATGACGGCGGCCGAGACCGGTCACTTGGTTTTCGGCACATTGCATACCAGTTCCGCCGCTAAAACGATCGATCGTATCATCGATGTTTTCCCTGCCGAAGAAAAGGAAATGATTCGTGCAATGCTGTCCGAGTCGTTACGTGCGGTAATTTCTCAAGCATTGTTGCGGACCAAGGATGGCAAAAGCCGCGTGGCGGCGCATGAGATCATGATTGGCACGCCGGCAATCCGTAATCTGATACGGGAAGGAAAAATTGCGCAAATGTATTCGGCAATTCAGACCGGCCAGAATGCCGGTATGCAAACGTTGGATCAGAATTTGACCGATCTGGTGAAGCGCGGCGTGATTTCAATGGCCGAAGCCAGAACGCAAGCGATGAATAAAGATAATTTCAGAGGTTGATCGGCCAATCCAGTTGAGTTGAATTCCGGGAGTGCATTATGGATAAGGAACTAGCATCAAAATTTATGTCGGATCTACTGCGCTTAATGCTCAGTAAGAAAGCCTCCGATTTGTTTATTACCGCCGGTTTTCCACCAGCGATGAAAATTGACGGAAAAATGACACCGGTGTCGCAACAATCCTTGAGCATGCAACATACCGAAATGCTTGCGCGCGCGATCATGAACGACAAACAGGCGGCCGAGTTCGATGCCACAAAGGAATGCAACTTCGCAATCAGTCCCGCAGGGATCGGGCGGTTCCGGGTTAATGCTTTTGTGCAGCAGCAAAGAGTTGGCTTGGTGCTGCGTACCATCACCACCAAAATCCCCGAATTTGACGATCTGGGGTTGCCGCAAGTGCTGAAAGAAGTGGTGATGAGCAAACGCGGCCTGGTCATTTTTGTCGGTGGCACCGGTTCTGGAAAATCCACATCGATGGCCGCACTGATCGGGCATCGCAATAAAAATAGCTACGGCCACATCATCACCATCGAAGACCCGGTCGAATATGTGCACGAACATATCAACTGCGTCATTACGCAGCGCGAAGTCGGCGTCGATACCGAATCGTGGGAAGCGGCGCTGAAAAACACCTTGCGGCAAGCGCCGGATGCCATTCTCATCGGCGAGATCCGTGACCGTGAAACCATGGAGCATGCGATTGCCTTCGCCGAAACCGGTCATCTGTGCATGGGCACGCTGCACGCCAACAGCGCCAACCAAGCGTTGGACCGCATTATCAATTTCTTCCCGGAAGAACGCCGGGCACAGTTACTGATGGATTTATCGCTGAATTTGCGATCTCTCGTTGCGCAACGGTTGATACCGGCCAAAGACGGTAAAGGGCGGGTTGCCGCGATTGAGGTGCTGCTTAATTCCCCCCTGATCGCGGATTTGATTTTCAAGGGTAATGTGCATGAGATCAAAGACATCATGAAAAAATCCCGTGAACTTGGCATGCAAACTTTCGATATGGCGCTATTCGAGCTGTATGAAGCGGGAAGAATCAGTTATGAAGACGCGCTGCGCAACGCGGATTCAATGAATGAACTGCGCCTGAAAATTAAGCTGGAAGGCGCTGAAGCCAAATCGCAGGATCTCAATTCGGGCATTGCACATCTGGCAATCACATAAGAACATAGCGCGAAATTCGTGATTTTGAATCTGTTCTGTTAGTCTACTTCTTCTATTACCACCGGAATCCGGTATAACTGTGCGGATACGCTAGCTGGTTGGCGATTGGCACAGTTTAACAACGTGTTTCAATCCCGCCGTAAATTGTGATTTCTAGCAAGGAAATGAAAGCCATGCGCCAAAGCGAACAAACGATTGACGGTGTAGCGAAGGCCATTGCACGGTTTGAAGAGTACAACAAGCACCGCGATTTCAAGCTGTTTCATCATCAGCAAGCGGTTGCCTTTAAAAAGCATCTAGCCGAACAAACCAACAAACAAACCGGTAAGAAACTCAGCAAAGCCACGCTGCATTCCACATGCGCCAATTTGAAAAAGTTTTTTGAGTGGTTAGCCAGGGAGTCGGGTTATAAATCGCGCATTCAGTATTCGGACGCGGAATATTTCAACATGTCCGCCAAAGATACGCGCATCGCCACCGCCCGGCGGGAAAAGGCCGCGCCTACCATCGAGCAAATTAAGCACGCCATTCAATCGATGCCGGAACATACGGAGATCGAGCGCCGCAACAAGGCGCTGATCGCTTTTACTTTGCTGACCGGTGCCCGGGATGGCGCACTGGTTTCCTTCAAGCTCAAGCATGTCAATTTGCTGGAAAACAGCGTGTTTCAAGATGCGCGCGATGTCAGCACCAAATTCAGCAAGACTTTCATCACGTATTTTTTCCCAGTGGGTGACGATATCCGCCAGATCGTTGCGGAGTGGGTGAATTACCTGAAAGAGCAAAAACTGTGGGGCAATGACGATCCGCTGTTTCCAATGACAGAAGTTGGTGTCAATGAATATAAGCAGTTTGACGCTATCGGATTAAAGCGCAAGCATTGGAGCACCACCGCACCGGTTCGAGAGATTTTCCGGGAAGCATTCGACCAAGCCGGATTACCGTACTTCAACCCGCACAGTTTCCGCAACTCCTTGGCTTGTCTTGGTGAAAAGATTTGCAAAACACCGGAAGATTTCAAGGCATGGAGCCAGAATCTTGGTCATGAAGGCGTGATGACCACGTTTTTAAGTTATGGCCAGGTGGCGCAGAACCGCCAAGGTGAAATACTGAAACAATTGGCGATTCCGCAACACAATCCCGATGCCGATATCCAACAGCTCGCCCGGGTCATGATGCAGCAGTTTCGTGATGCCGGTATAAACGTATAATGGCAGGCTGATCGAATCCACCGCGACAAATCACATAATGACCGAAGAACAACGCCGCCAGCTTCAGCAACAGCTTTGGAATATCGCCAATACCCTGCGCGGCAAGATGAACGCCGATGAATTCCGCGATTACATTCTGGGGTTCATTTTTTACAAATACCTGTCCGAGAAAGTGGTGCGTTTTGCCGATTCGATTCTGGAACAGGATGGATTGAAGTTTGCGCAACTGGACGAGCACACCGAAGACGGCGCGGAAATCGTGCAAGCGGTGCACGATGCTGCTGTGTCCGAGCTGGGTTATTTTCTGAAGCCTTCCGAGCTGTTTCACGCCATTGCGATGAAAGGCACAGCCAAGCGGATAGTGATACGGATGGCGAACAGTACAATTTCATTCTGCCCGATCTAACGCGCATCCTGAAAAACATCGAGCAAAGCACGCTGGGCACCGACAGCGCGGACGATTTCAGCAATCTGTTTGAAGACCTGGATTTGACCTCTTCCAAACTGGGCGCAACGGAAAAAGCCAAAAATGCGCTGGTGACCAAAGTGCTGGTGCACTTGGACAAAATCGATTTCAGCCTAGCCGATGGCACGGCGGACGTGCTGGGCGATGCGTATGAATACCTGATCGGCGAGTTCGCGAGTGGCGCGGGCAAAAAAGCCGGTGAGTTTTATACCCCGCAGCCGGTTTCCACTCTGCTCGCCAAATTGGTGACCGCGCAAAACAAGAACATCAAAAAACTGTACGATCCAACCTGCGGCATAGTTGTGTTGCCTTTTTGCCATACGTGCACACCTCACTTAAGTCATTAATTCCTAAGCTATATGAATTTGAGCCTAATACCATAGGCGAGCATATTTTGAAAAGAAGGCTTTTTTTGAACATGAAGCAATCGGAGGTGGCAGCGCTATTTAACGTTACCAATTTTACAGTGGGTAACTGGGAAAATGGACGCTCAGAGCCAAAATTTTGCCAAACATCGATCCTGTTAAAATTTCTTGGTTATGATCCTGTTAATTTGAATCCGCAAATCAATTGCGGAATTGTTGTTTGCTAAGCGCCGAGAATTGGGATGGAGTCAGCGAGTGGCTGCCAGGAATCTTGGTATTGATCCATGTACTTGGTCAAGCTGGGAATGTGGTGGAACAATTATGACTCATGAGCACCGGCGATTAGTGTCCTCATTTCTTAGTATGGCTGAGGAAACTATTAATGAAATTATGAGAAAGCAGTGGAATGAGCGACATGAAAATAGTCATCTCTGAACTCTCTTTTTCTCATTCTGTTGATTGACGCCGGTGAGCATATGGCAGAAAGGTTTCGTCTTTGGCCCGGTGCGAGCCTTGGATTGCCTGAATGAAGTTGCCGCGGGCTGGCAAGAACAAAGACCATGAGAGCATTGGCCGGGTTTCGCGCGTCGGCCGAGCAGCTGGTACACGCTGTTTTCCTACGCGGTTGTACTTCGCTTGGCGTTACGTGCTCTCCTCCATGCCGAAGGGCGCGGAGACGCGCCTCAACATGCCGGATGCGTCCAACGGCCACGATATCGAGTTGTCTTTCGAAATATCTTCTTCGCTCGCGAAGAGCGCTTTGAAGAGGTCTCGCAAGTTCTCTGCGGAAGAGAGGCGACCATTATTGCCCGCTAGGAATCGCCCGTTAAGTAGTACTTCTGCAAAGACACCAGCAGTATAATGCTGCTTCCAGGCCTTCTTGGTCTTGGACAACCAACGTCCTGTAGCCACGCCTCCTGTACCAGGCGTGACCCAGAGTGCGTCTTGTGGTAGGAAGACTTCCACGGAGCGGCCGGCGTCTTGCACCTTGCGTCCGACGATCAGGAGATAACGGTACTGCTGCAGCACTTCCCCCGTCGCGCCCCTGAAAGGCACCAGTGGCGGAGAGGTGAAGGAAAGGCCGCCGTCTATCTCGCTGACCAGGAGTTTGTCCCCGGACGGCATCAGCGCGGCCGAGTCCGGCAAGGTATAAATGGGCACGGCCTCGCTATAGTCGCTGGCCAGGGGCACAAGTTTACCCTTCACCATCGTGCCTGACGGCAGATCGAGCAGGCGCCGCAGTTCGACGAACAGGTTGTAGTGCGGCGGCGTCCCCGCGGGTGGGTACACTACGAAAGCGGTGGCGTTTGCCTTGGCTTGGCTGCCGGTGCGGTCCAGGCTAAAGCCGAACGGCCCGAAGCACTCCAGCGTGCGCTCCGGAGTAACTGCCGCCGGTCTGATCGAATGATCGGGTAGCGGTCCGTAGCGCAGCTGTGTGGGCTCAGAGGTGTCGTCGATCTCTCGTTTCACTGTAGCGATCCGCACTTCGATACGTTCACCGATACCGTACTCTCGGAACCAGGGCTCGTCGAAGATGACTAGGAAGGGCGTTCCTTCGCCAGTCGAATGCGCCACCGGTGACTCGGGTAAAGCTTGCGTGAGCGGAAGCACTGCAAGCACCTTCAGTGACTTGATGCGCGTAGGGTCGCCGCGGAAAGGCAACGCAGCTCGCCGCTCCATAGTCCAACCCGTGAACGGCTCCCTAAGAACGCCCGCATAGCGAGATCGCAGGCGCAGCTTGTAGTGCAGGTAGTCAGCGTGGGTAACCCCGTCGCGTCCGTCCACATGCAAGGGAATGTCGTCGGACAGTGGTGGCCGCGGGAAGCGTTTGACCACGGAAGGTCGTTCCATGAAGCCCGTGTCGATGGCACTCAGCGTGTCGAAGTAGCGCACCAGTTCCAAATTTGGATCGTCCGGCGTGACCGAAACGATCTCCTTCGGCGGCCCACTCGCTAACCGCCTTCTGCATTCCTCACCGCTGTGTGCGGAGGAGTCCTCCGGCGGTATTGGCAGGTTGCGCCAGCCCCAGCGTTCGCTGGCGATCTCGCATTGGTGCACGTTGCGAAACAATGGTTCGGGCCCACCGCCAGCGTTGAAGGCATAGTAGACACGGACGTCCCCGCGTAGGTCCGGGCTCAGGCGTACGGCGTCGGCTGACAAGGCGGGCAGCGCCTTGTCAGCCGTCTCCACCAGCACGATCGACGGATGAAAAGCTCGGTAGGACTTGCCACTGATCATATCATTCCAGTCGCCTAGCTCCAGTAGGTCTTTCAGCGCCTCGGCGTCCAGACGATCAAAGTCGACCTTGGCCACAAGAGAAAGCACCTCGAAGCGCACGTAGGCACCGGGTGACACGGTGAAGACGCAGTGCGCGGGGTCCGCAGCGATGGCAGGGCCGACTTGCACGGTGATCGTTTGCGTGTCCGTCGCGATGATGACGTCACCTTTCGCGCCGGAGTCGAAGCGCCAGCGCAGGCCGATGGCGCTGACGGCCGGGTCATAGTCAGGAAGATTGTCCTGGCTTGCGTCCGATGCCAGGGCCGCGTCGTGTTCGCGCAACTCGCGCGCGGTGGTCATCAGCACGTCCCGTCGCGCGTGGATCTTCTTTAGTTGCTCCTTCAGTGCATCGACCCTGGCTGTACGCTCGCCTTTCGACAGGTACGTGGCCGGCATCTCCCAGCGCAGCAGCGTGTGTTCGTCAATGAGAGGACGCTCAACGCTGAACGCGTAGCTCCCAAGTTGCGCCGTGCTACGGTAGCCTTCCTCCTCGGGCACCAGCAGGATGCAGGGTACTTGGTTGGCATCCACGCCGCTCTCCTCTAGGCAGCGAAGCCAGACCTCTTGCGGCGTCTGCGGCCAGCTGGTGCCGGTACCGGGCAGGATGTTGCAGTCGCCCACCGGCACGCGACGCCGGAACTGTACGCGATCGCGTTGGGGCGGACAAAGCTTTGAAATCTTGCCGAGATCTGCTTGCCAGGGCTTACCAGATTGGCACAGTTCAGGTGCAATGCCGCCACCGCGATCAATCACACTCGCTGCGAACTCGTAGTAGTCGCCGTAGCGAAGCGGCAGCGCGAGTAGTGGGACTTCAGTGGAAACCACGCGATCCAGCTGGCCGAGCATCAATGAGGTTTCGGTTTTGCTCATATCCTCGCGGTGCACGCGCGTCATCGGATTGCGGCACACCAAGTTGGCGCCTGCGTACGAAACTTCGCGGTACAGCACGCCATCAATGTAGGCGGCGGTGATCCCGAGGACACGGTCATCTGAGCGGATGGTGGGGGCGCTGTCCATAAGCGCATAGGCGCCGGCAGTCAGCGGATGCCAAGGCGCGCCACCGGCGTCCGCCTGAAGGTTCACGCCCTCGGCGGTGCTGCTGCGGCGCGCGAACAGCTGTAGCGCGGCAACGTCGTCGATAGCCTTGTGATCCGTCTGAGCCTTGTGGCGCAGCCGGAATTTCTCATCTCCGATTATCAACTCGATACCTTCTCCGGGCAAAGCCGGCCGGACGGTGTCCGGCCGCAATCGTGGTAGAAGGTGGGCGCGCACGAGCGGGGCGAGCTCGTCTTGCGCCCCCGGGACCAGGCTGACGGAAGCCCGCGTCGGCGGGAGCGTCAAAAAGAAGCCGGCCACTTCCTGCAGGTACGCCTCCTCGATGCAGTCTACAGGGTCGCCATCAGTCGTCAGAGCAGTCTGGATCAAGGCACGACGTCGTTCCGCGACTTCGTCCTCCGACGCATTGGCCATGACCTCGCGCCACTCGCCCAGCGCCTTGTTCGTTTCGGTGGCCGTGGCGCCACGCGTAACGCCCCCATTCTCATGGAAGACGCAGTGCGGCGTGAACTTCTCGACCGGCACGGCTCCTAGTAAGGCCACGGGTTGCAGTGCCTGCTCAAGCCGGTGAGCTATGTCCAGCAGCGAGTCATCACGGCTGTCCCGGATGCTTAGCCAGTAGTCGTTCATCTCGTCGAGGTCATGGTCCAAGACGGATTCCAGCCGTAAGGCCTCGCAATGTGCCTCGACGTCGATCACCCCGCTGTAGGTATGCCAGTGCACCTCGGTGGCACCAGGTGCTGTCACCACCTGCACTTGACCCGCGTGTTGTGCGTTTTGTGCCCCGGGCACGAGGATCGGCGCGGCGGATACGCGAATGCCGGTCTTCAGCTTCCAGCTACCATCCGGCTGCTGATCGGCGATGCGGTCGCGTGGCACGGTGAAGTACCAGGTTGCCTTGAGCGCCGAGGGTGTGGGCGGCACGAGCGCCGTCAGCGTCTGCATCAGACCCGGCCAGGGGACCATCCGCCCCTTCGTCTCGTCAGTGTCCTTGACCTCGTCGGGCGCGGGTTGGTACTCGAACGAAAGCAATCCTTGGTTCGCGAGTGCCTTTCCACGTTTTTCGACTGACGACTTAAGCATGTCGAGGAAGGTCTTGTTCTCCGCTTGCACAGTGGCGGGTGTGTATTGCGCCGCTCTCGATCCGTTTGCATCGATGAAGGCGACGTGCAGGTCCGGGAGCGCATCCGGCCAAAGCGTCCAATGCAGCGTGGCGGTGACGGCGTCCTGCGCATCGGCCAGTGAAGGTTCGCCCCGCGTGCCGATGGTAATGCGTAAAGCGAGCGGCCACTCGGCTTGATCGAGCAGCCCGCTGCGCGGGCCCACCACGGACAGGCTCAATCCCAGGCGGTATCCATTCATTACGTATTCTCCTTCAGATTGCGAGAGTGGTAAAGTAGTCATCGACGGCGCAGTCATCTGGCTCCGGGAGATCCTGGTACCGAGCAGCGGAAGCTGGCACATCGAATGCTCGAGCAGCGCCGGCGATCGCGGGCTTGCGTGCGGTCTTCTGGGTAGCAAGGCTGGTATTGTCGCTGGAAGTACCAGATGGTTTCGCAAACACCTTTTCAACGCTACGCGAGACGTTCAGCGTGTAGCACCAGCAGAGGCGGATGCGTACGCTCAGATTGCCCCGGCCAATCATTCCACCATCAATATAGGTGATGCGTAGCATCAGCCGGATTGAAGCGGAGGCGATACCCAGGATCGAGAACTCGCCCCAGATCAGCAGTCCAAGGGAGACGGCAGTGCTGCCGACACTGGTCTGCCAGTTGCGATAGAAGTCCACTCCGAAGGTGAACAGGATCCCGGCGCTGCCGTAGGCGAAGCCGAAGTTGACCGCGACGAAGGCGCCGGCGGAGAGGCCGACGGAAACGCGAGTGACGAACTCGGAGGGTGGCTTGTAGTTGACGTCGATGCCGAACCAACCACCGCCGCCCAAGAACAGCACCGCCATCCCGAACGGTCGCTCGGGTCTGCTGAGCCACAAGCCTGTGCGGATCTCGAAACCATTGCCGACCAACAGGCCGAAGCGGGAGTTCAAGGTCACGCCGGTCAGTGTGAACGCGCCGGTGCCTATATCGGGCAGAGGCAAGGTGAGCGAAGCATCGATACCAGAAGGCAACAAAGGCGTTATGGTTAGCCCCTCGACTTGCGGCATCAGTGCGCGCAGCGCATCAGTAATGAATTGCAGTTCCTCGGCCAGCATCATTTTCTCGCTGTCGAAGTCGAACTTGAGTTCGCCGCGTTCGTCGAAACTGAGCATGCCTTCGCGCAACGTAACCATCGGCTTGTCATTGAGGCTCAGCTCGAAATCCGCATCTAGGCTGGCAGCTGTAATCTGACGGCGGCCGCCTTCCTTCTCGATAAGGATGTCGCTCAGCGCGGCAAAGCGTGGCTTGAGCAACCGCAGCTTGACCGACCCCAGGTCGAACAGGATGGCGTCCTCGTCGAAGCGCTTATCAATGTTCACCTTGGCCCATGCCGCCAATCGCTCCTTGTCAAAACCGTGCTGAACGCGCAGCCAGTCGTACTGGTGGTCATCGTCGAGCGGTACGTCCAGATCCGGCAGCAGGTAAGTGAGCTTGATGCCGCAGAAATCCGGAAACAGATCGCGCACCGCGAAGCCGTTCAGCATCGGCAACAGCCGGTCGCGTATGCGGTCGAAGGGTATGCGGGTGCTGAGCGAGTTCAGCACTTCCTGCCCGAGGTCATTGAACATCGCGCTGGCGTGCGTCAATTGCAACGCCTCCTCAGCCTGGTGGTAATAGTAACCGAGACGCTCTCGGCTGACCTGGATGGCTTCCGTCACTGGTCCTTCCGCGTAAACGCGAAGGGTCTCGAGCGCAGAGTTCACATTCTCCTTGCCGATTTCTATTACCGGCCCCAGCTCCGCGCGCGCCCACTCCTCCATCTGCCGCGCGCCGGCTTGCACATACTGTTCGGTGATGACTGCCTGCTCGCGCAGTACCGCCTCGAACTCGCCGACGCTGCCTTGCAGCTGCGCCTCAACTGCCTTGAGAGCGTTGTCCACCTGCGTCCCCAGTGACCCTAGCGCATCCAGGGAACCTTGTAGTTCCTTGAACGGGAGGTACTGCACGGCGGAACCCAGCTGCTCTGTGATATCGTGCGCTCCGGCTTGCAACTTGGTTTGCAGG
Source organism: Nitrosomonas oligotropha (assembly GCA_008015635.1). Classification (GTDB taxonomy): domain Bacteria; phylum Pseudomonadota; class Gammaproteobacteria; order Burkholderiales; family Nitrosomonadaceae; genus Nitrosomonas; species Nitrosomonas oligotropha_B. The sequence goes on along the minus strand of SSFX01000038.1, from coordinate 44,854 downwards.
GTTGCCGCGGCGGCTTCGAGTTCCTGGGTCATTTGCTGGACGTCAGGGGCGTTCCGCAGGGCTGACGACAGGTCGTCCGCCCACGCATTCAGGCTTGTCTGGGCAGCCACGAGCTTGGACGTCCAGTCTCCCAGCTCACCCATGCGCTTCGCCAGGTACTCCTCGATCTCGCGCGCCAGAGGCTGCACGATCGCCGCGGAGAGCATCTTTTCTATATTGCTTCGGAGCGTCCAGAAGTCCGGCGGCGCCAGGTCGAACGGCGGAATGGAATCGATCCAGCGTTCGGTGGCCTCCCCCGCGGCGGCCAGTGCCGGAGAGAACTTCGGCACCAATTCGTCGAACAGGGTCTGGTGCTTGACATTCTTGTCATCGACGCGTTGCAAGCGCGAGAACCACTGACCCACCGTGTCATCCATCGCGACTGACAGCAAGTCCGTCAGGTGCCGCAGCTCGCTCGGCAATGCGGCCATCCTCTCCCGCCAGCGAGCATTCAGCTCTGCCGCGCGCTCGGGGTTCACGCGAAACAGGTCTTCGACCTGCGCAAGGTCGCGCAGCGCGTCCTTGCGCAGGTCGTCTAACCGAGCGGTGAACCGGCGCTCCAACTCCGACCCGAGGCTACTCAGCGCTTCAAGCGCTAAGCGTGGAACGAAACTGACTTCACCGATCTTGCTCAACGCCTGCTGGGCGACCGATTCTGACAGCGCCGACGCTCGGGCGTGCGCGTCTTCCGCTGTCCCTATGAGCAACCGCGCTTGGTCTTCAAGCTGTTTCTTCAGCTTCGCAGCTTCGGCGTCGACAGCGACCCTGAAGCAACGGTTTCGTTCGTTCTGCAGTGCAAGCCAGTCTGACGACTTCGCGAGGGTTCCGCCGACGTCCTTCGTGGCCACCATGCGTAGCCCCTCCAGCAGTTTCTTGACGTCCTGCTGGAACTCCGGCTGTGAGGCAATTGCGATGTCTGCGCCGGCAGCGACACGTTCTCGCAACTCCGAGCACAGCTCATTGAGGCCATCGAGCAACTGCGCATGCACTTGCGCAAAGTTGGTCGGCGCGTCTCCCAGCTTGCCGACCTTGGAACGCTCCGGTAGCCCGCGTGCGAGGTTGATGTTGTGGACTTTGGCCTCCAGCCCCGACACGGGCCGGCCATGCATCAGGTTTACCGCTTCCTCGGCGGGCGTAAGGCTGAAGGTGAAAGGGCCCATGCCAAGCTCAATCGCGCTTGCGTCCGGCTGGCGTGTACGGCCGCGGAAGCTGCTGCCGTATGGCAGCTCCGGCGCAGCGGGCGGCGCTAGCAGCGGGTAGTCGACGTCCGGCCAGGCCGGCCACAGGTCGGTGTCGCCACCATCCTGGTCACGCGTGCTGGTGAAGAACACCAGTTTTTCCGTACTGGTGATGCGCTGCGCGATAGTGCCCTCACCCTTGCCGGGTGCTCGCGCGAGGTCCAGGAACACCTGCGGTTCGGGGAAGAACGGCGCATCGCCCGCCTCCATCGGCCCGTGCAGTGCCAATATGAAGCCGTAGCGAATATCGCGCCCCCAACTGGAGCGCACCGGTATGACGGTGGTGGCGAACACGCTCTGCACCAACGGTCCGCTAATAGGTAGCTCCGTCGGTGTGTCCGGATACCGCCGCCGCGGCTCCGTGATCTCGATGTATTCGCGTACCTTGCGCAGAGCGGCGACGCCCTCGAACGGCGGCTGCTTTTCGATATTGTCTTTTCCGTCGGTGGGCGCCGAGCCCACGTATCGTGATGCGCGCCGGGTGGTGCGCTCGTACATGATCACGTGCCGCGCCTTGTTCCAGGTCATTGCGATGCGGCCGACGCGAATCAGCGTGAGCGCATCCAGCCGCCCCTGGCGCGTGTTGGTGATTATCAGGGTCTTGCCGTTGTTGAAAGCGGCCGTCTGTGCGCCTTCGCCGCCGAGTGATCCGAAAACTAGGCCTTCAATCGATCCACCGCTGGAATCTGGCTTGCGGAGCAGTTCCTCGTAAATGTTGGGCGACTGGAAAGGCCAATCCACGCCACCGCGCAAAGGCAGCCGGGGCACATCGTGAGGTTTAGTAGTAAGGTGGAGAGCCTCGTTCTCCGGCAATGCTTCTTTGGATGCGAGCTCACCAATCGAGAATGGATTCGCCGTCTGCCGCTTGGGCCGCAAGCTGTACTTCACGCTGTCGACTACAAGGTGTTCGCGTTTGCTGAGGTCAGCGTACACGCGCCACCAGGAGGGCCGGTTCCACAAGCCACTCATCCATTTTGCGACGCGGAGTGCGTGGCCTTGCTGGACATTAAGCTGCTGCTTCGCATCAAGAATCTGTTCAGCACGCAGGTAGGCATCCCACAGTTCATCGGACAGGGGAATCCGGCCGATGAAGCCATCCAGCTCAGCGATGCGCAAGCCGCGCGCTTCCAGCCGCGCTTGCATGCCATAGAGCAGTTCGAAGTCGGCGCGTGTGAGCTTCACACCCACCGCACCAAGGCGCCGCCCGAGCAGTCTCCGCAAGGACCATGGCGCCTCAGAACGGGCCATGTCAATGTCCGTGCGATCGAGCTGCAGTCGCGCGTTCGGCGTCAGACGAAAGTCGAGCAGCGTATTAGGCCTCGGCAACAGCTCGCGGCCGCCGCCGGGCTTGTCTCGGTGCACATAGCCCTTGATCATCTCCTCGCCGATCCCCTGCGGCGGCAGGATCGCCGTCATCTCTCCACGCTCGGAGTAGAAACGCCATTCCGGCGCCTGGTCGGCGTCATCCACATACTCGGCGAAGATTTCACCCTTAAGCAGTCTTTCGGTGGTGCGCACGCGCACCGCAGTGAACGGGCTCGGGTCGATTAGCATGACGTCCGAATGCCATTCATTCTGGTTCTCGTGCTCTACTTTTAATTGCAGCAGCAGCAAACGGCTCTGGTCGTGCCGGGAACGCTCCCTCAGAAACAGTGTGTATTCCTTCGGGTCTTGTAGATCTAGAGCCCACGGTCGGGGCCGTTTCTCCACCGCCGAGAGTGTCTCAAAACCGAGTTCCGGATCCATGCTGAAGGCGGTATAGGTCGCCTTCTCAAAGTGCAGCGTCAGATCACTTTCCAGCGGCGCGCGCCGGTAGTGCACGCCCTGCGGCGAACGAGAAAGCGTCAGGCCATTAATAATCTTGCCGTCTTTATCCTTAATGTCATTGATTGGCCCAATTACCGAAAGCTTCACAGCTCCCACAGCGATAGTATGTGTCTCGAAGCTTCCGTCTGACTGCAATTCCCAGTTGAGAAAGTCCTCTGGGCTGTTTATTTTGCGGTTGCTGGCCTTCACCTTCAATTTCCACGCTTCATCGACTAAGCCCAAAGCACCTCCCAAGGTCAGGATCATCCGGTGTTGTGACTTAGTAGTCAGAATGCGATACAACTCAATATCAGCAAGCCGACCGTTGCTGTCGGCCTGCAACCGGAAACGCAATCTCACGACATCGTTCGGATCCGACGTCTGGATCCAAGTGGGCACGAAGCTCAGGCGATTACGTGCGCGCGTGGCGGCGAGGCCAAGAGCATGCTGCGACAGGAGAGCGTGCGACAGAGTTTCCAGGGTAAAGGCGTCGCGACGCAGAAACGGCGACTGTGCGCCAGGAACATTCAGCCAATCGAGCTCCCAACCGCCATCGCGGGGCGCGCAGACCAAACGCGCGCCGCTCGCGCACAACGGCGCGCTGGCGCGGTCGGCGAAATCGAGCAGCGTCGCGTATCCGCTGACGGCGGGCGGGGTGCCGAAGTCGGCATCCATCGCAAACAGTATGCACACCTCCCACTCCCCGTTGCGGGCAGCTAGCGCGAACGAGAAGCGATAGTCGGATGCTTTGCGCGCCTTCAGTGCTGGATCAATGTCCAGCAGGTTAGCTTTCAGCGGCTCGCTGCTGTGGGGCTCCGCATGCAGCAGACGGTTGCCCCGACTCGGGCAGCGCCCCAAATCGCCATGCTCCAACCACCATTCCTTGTTCAGGTTATTGGTCACCCAGGTTGGTGGCGCACTAATTGTTTGCTGCCATCCCTCGGCGTATATCCAGAAGGCACATGTACGCGAGAGGGGCGTGTGGGGGTTATGGGCAAAGTGCAACCCTTGAACATCATCGTATTCGAGTATCACCCGCACCCACACGCCCTGTTCCTCCGGTGTTAGAGGCGAGTTGACATGGAAAAGCAACTGCACCCATCGCGGCCAGCCGAAACTGTCGGCATCCAATAGATATTCGTCTTCAGATAACTTCGTCAGGCCCTTGCACATCGCGGACGAAAACTGCTGTCTGCCCTCGTTAGGCAGGTCGACCAAGTCATTCCGCGCATCCACCCGCCAGATAAGAGTTACTTCGCCACGGCTCAATCGCAACTCGGAAAACTCGAAGACGTTCAGATACTCTCCGGAATCGAGGCGCAGGTGCTCCCCGATCAGTTCCAGCACATGACCGGGGTATGGAGTCTTGATTATGAGTTTCATGCGGGTTCCATCGCGGCGTGGGCAGGGGCGCCGTCGTAGACGGCGCTTGCATACCAGGCGGTGCCGACAGGGTCGAGCGCCGCGGCACCGCTGGACGCGAGTGTGAAGCCCGGAATCGGTTCATCACGCCACAGGAATTTTTGTGACCCTTTGGCGAATGTCGCATAGCAGGCTTGCCCCCACATCTGGATTACTCTTCCGGGCTGACTGCACAGCGTTGACAGATCCGCATGCGCATCAATACTGCATAGCCGCCGGAAGAACTCACCCGCGACGAACTGGCGGGCAGCGTCCCGCGGGATGCGCGCGCTGCCGTACCAGCCCAACACGATAGGATTCGCGCCTACGGCGTTCATCCACTGTTGCCAGGCTACCGCTTGTCCAGGTAGTAAGCCCTTGGCAATGCCAAAGCCAGTATAGAGCATCAGCAGCCGGCAGGAAGAGAGACTGCGCTGCGCGGCGCTTACGTCCAACACGACGTCTTCGGCAGCAATGCCAGCCGTTCGTTGCCGTACCAGTCGCAGCTCGCGGTTCTCGTGTAGGACCACGCCAGCATATCCGCGCGTCCCGCGTCCGATGATCGCATGCTGTTGCAGCGGCGAAGGCAGAGGAGTGGCTTGCCCGAACACCGCGAGAATACCCACCTGATCGCGGAACACCAGGTTAACCGCCTGCAGCACGTCCTCGCCGTCAGGTTGGATGAGAGGCGCTACGGCAGGGTCGAGTAAGCCCCGAAAGCTGAGAGAGCGCAAGGCGCCGGTGCCCAGCAGCTCGGTGCCGTTGTCCTCTGGCCAAGCGCCTTCCGCAGCGATGCTGGCTGCGGCTTCCGGCAATACCAGTCTGGTCACCGCCGACGCGAGTTCGAGTTGCTCTCCCTGCTGCATAGGATCGAAGCCGAGTATCCCCAGCCGCAAGGGAGTGGGAGTGGGAGTGGGAGTAGGCGTTGGAGTCGGGACCGGAGTCGCCGGCGGCATCCTGACCTCGATGCCCCATCCGTCCAGGCGGTAGCGCTTGCGATGTACCGTACCAAAGCCGTTGGAGATTGTGCCCTTACGAGCGCGAATGTCGGTTGCGAAGTCGGGACGTGAGGTAGCAAGCACCTTCGTGATCTCATTCAGCTTGGTGGAAAGCGATGCGTTGGGGTGCTGCTGCACCAGTTGGTCCAGCGCGGCGATCGCCGCGTTCCTCTCATTTTTTGAGAGGCCGCCATTGTTCACCTGGATATCGAAAAACAGCTGATTCGTTTGCTCCGAACCCATGTTGTACTTTTGGGCAAATTCACTTGCAGCTTCAATGGCTATATCGTAGTACAATTCCTGTGCTAGTTTGTCCTGTAGGGCCTGAACCTCTGGGAACTCGCCTAGCCGTTTGAAACCCTCCTGCCACGATGGCAGAAGGCGGCTGTTATTGCGGCCCGTCGAGATACTGCGGGCAAAGTCGAGTAGCTTGGTGGAGGTGCCCTTGAGCATGTCCTGCAATACAGTGGCAGGCACTATGCCGAAGGCCTTGTCGAACAAGCCCGCATGCTTCTCGATGATCATGTTCAGGAGAGTGACCAGTGGCCCATGTTTGGGACCACCTTTTGCGCGCAGATTCGTGAGTAGTGTAAAGCCGATGATACCCCAGGTAATTCCAGCGCCATCAAAGTTGCCTGCCGCCAACGTGTAATTGTGCCCTTCGAATGAAGCGATCAAACCCAGGCTACGTTCGTACGCATCGGGCCAAGGGTCGGCAGTCATCTTCGCCCACAACTGGTGGTCCACTTCTCCAGTTGCGGGCTGCAGAAAATAGATCTGTGCTCTCTGAACCGCACGTCGCATGGCGCGCCCGAATACGCCGTCAATGTTGCTCGGATCCAAAGCTGGCTCGCTGCCACCACCCGGCACAGGAACCTGCAGTTGCGACAGCAGTTCTTGGATCTTCCTGATGCTGCGGCCCGATGAGCCCTGCGCAAAAGTAGCTGGCATGACCTATCCCTTGTTGTCAAAGTCATTAGGACTAAGTATCTAATAAATAATAACTACATGCGAGTTACGAATTCACTCTTTCATTAACATTCGATACTCATGTTCAAATAACACAACGCTCTAATTGCTCTACGTCGTAATCTTCATCTTTTTGTCAGGGGGGCGCCATAGGATTGCGAATGCCAATGAACATTATATCGTTGGATTCCCCAACATAAAGCGTTACGTGTTTTCCCACCGCGCACCTTAGCCAAGCCTATCATAACTTCCGGTCACCATATTATTAGGAGGCCTTGATCCGACCGATATAGAATTGTTGAGGACGAGATTCAGACCACTCGATACTTGACCCACAGGATCGCGCATACGAAAGCACAGTATTTTTATTCATATTATTATTGCATGTGTTGCAAGTCAAGATCATGGAACATATGTATAGAGAACAAAGAAACTGTCCGGACTTGTAGCAAATGATCTACCTGGTTTTAAATGGAATCTTGGGAGGATTTCTGAATTGCTTTCGCAATATGTTGATGATTGATTTTTTCAGCACACGATTAATCTGCAATAGTCCGCCCTACTTTCAAGATGCTGTGATATGCCCGGGCGGATAGATTCAATCGGTTAATTGCCTGTTTCAATAGGTTTTCGCTAGGATTAGCGATTTTTCAGAACTGATCAATTTCCTTAACTCTAAGCCTCTAAGCCGACTATTCGTTTTTTCTTGTTGATCGGGTTGCAATTGATGCGATTTTTCAACACGCTGACGAATGATGCTGCTTTTCTCATCAGCTAGGCGCTGACGCATCAATTCTTCCAGCGGTATTACCGGAACTTCGATTTACATATCAATGCGATCCAGCAATGAGCCTGAAATCCTGGCTCGGTAGCGGGCGATTTGATCGGGGGTGTAATGGCACTTGCCGTTGGGATACCCAAAATAATCACAGAAACAGCGGTTCATTGTTGTTGCGCGTCAAACGCGAAGCCGATCACGTCGATAAGATTTACGGTCAGGAATTGAACCGCACCACGTACAACCTCGCGCGCATGAACATGATCCTGCATGACGTGCATTACGCCGATTTCGACATCTGCCAGGAAGACACGCTGGAACACCCGCAACACCGTGATCTGCGCTTCGATGCGATTGTTGCCAATCCGCCGTTTTCCGCGCATTGGAGCGCCAACCCGCTGTTCATGAGCGATGACCGTTTCAGCGTGTACGGCAAACTGGCACCGAGTAGCAAAGCCGATATGGCGTTCGTGCAGCACATGGTTTACCAGCTTGCGGAAGATGGCGCGATGGCCGTGGTGTTGCCGCATGGCGTGCTGTTCCGCGGCGCGGCGGAAGGCCATATCCGCCAGTATCTGATCGAGCAAATGAACTGCCTGGATGCGGTGATCGGCTTGCCTGCCAATATGTTCTATGGTGCAGCCATTCCTACTACGGTATTAGTCTTCAAAAAATGCCGCCGCAATCCGGACAATATCCTGTTTATCGACGCCAGTCAGGAATTCGATAAAGTCAAAACGCAGAACATTATGCGCCCGGCGCATATCCATAAAATCGTTGAAGCGTATCTGGCACGCACCAATCAGGATAAATTCAGCCATGTCGCCAGTCTGGAAGACATCAAGGCGAACGATTACAACCTGAACATTCCGCGCTATGTCGACACCTTCGAGGCAGAAGCGGAAATCGACCTGAATGCGATTGCTGAGCAATTGAAAGCACTAGAAGCGCAAAGCCAGCAGACTGATGCCACCATTTGCGGAATCAGGGAAGTGAGTATGAATGTACCAAGACTGAGGTTTAAAGAATTTGATGGAGCATGGCAAGAAAAAAACTCTATGAAATTTCAGATATAAAAACAGAGCCATTTGGTTCGACCTTACACGAGGAAGATTATGTTCAAACTGGAACACCAATTATTACTGTTGAACATTTAGGTGAGCAAGGTGTTATTCATTTGAATTTGCCTTTGGTATCAGACGATGATAAAGAAAGATTGAAATCATACTGCTTGAAAGAAAGTGATATCGTTTTTAGTAGGGTTGGTTCCGTTGATAGAAGCTGTTTAGTTAGTTCGGAAGAGAATAATTGGCTTTTTTCAGGTCGACTGCTGAGAGTGCGTTTGATTGATAAAAATTTTGATTCTAAATTTTTAAATCAAAACTTCAAGAATGACTCAGTTAAGTATCGAATCAGAAGCTTAGCAGTTGGCCAAACAATGGCTTCGCTTAATACAGAAATTCTTAGAAACTTTCATTTGAATTTTCCTCCATCTCTTGTCGAACAAACTAAAATCGCCAGCTTCTTCACGGCAATCGATCAAAAAATCACCCAGCTCACGTAAAAATGTGACTTATTAGCGCAATACAAAAAAGGCGTGATGCAGCAGATTTTCAGCCAGAAGTTGAGGTTTAAGGATGATGATGGATGGGAGTTTCCAGAGTGGAAAACTAGAGCATTAGGTGATGTTGCTACATTTTTAGATGGGAGAAAAATGCAAATAAAAGAGTCAGATAGAGCAAAAATGAAAGGACATTATCCCTACTATGGAGCTTCTGGAATCATTGATTACGTAAATAATTATATTTTTGATGAAGATATCATCTTACTTGGCGAAGATGGTGAGAATATCTTATCGAGAAATTTACCCCTTGCTTTTAAAGTTAGCGGTAAATGTTGGGTTAATAATCATGCTCATGTAATTAGACCAGATGACGAAACAAATATTGATTTCTTAGCTCAATATTTAGATAACATTTCTTATACAAAATACAATACAGGTACTGCGCAACCCAAATTAAATCAGGAAGTTTGCAAATCCATCCCACTTCTTTTGCCGATCCTCCCCGAACAAACCAAAATCGCCAATTTCCTCACCGTCATCGACAACAAAATCACCCAAGCGCAAGCCCAGCTTGAAGCCGTGAAGCGCTACAAAAAAGGCTTGTTGCAGCAGATGTTCGTTTGACGATTTGCTTCCTGCTGCGGTTGTGTTTATACTTTAGTTTAAACATTTAGCGGGTGGAGCATAATCATGAAAGACGTTATTCTGGATATTAAACAATGGGGCAATAATCTTGGGGTGCGCCTGCCCGCTGCGATTGCACGGGAAGCGCATGTGCACGTGGATCAACGAGTGAAGCTCACCGCCTCCAATGGCCAGATCATCATCACGCCGGTGCGGGATGAACCACTGACCCTGGAGCAGCGCTTGAAGCAATTCGACCCGGCCCGGCATGGCGGCGAAGCAATGGCGGCCAATCAGCGCCTGGGTGCGGAAAAATGGTAGCCGTTAATGACTGAAATCAGCGGTACCGTTTTGTGGGTACCCGATCGTCAGGATATTATCTGGATTGACTGCAATTCACAGGCCGGGCAGGAAATGCGCGATATTCATCCTTTTCTGGTACTGTCTCCCAAGATATTCAACGACAAAACTTCGCTGGTGATCGGTTTGCCAATGACCACGGCGGCATACAACGCCGATAATCCTTTTGCCGTGGCCGTGGGCAAGACGCCTAAGCGCAAGATTGAGCAGACCAGCTATGTGCTATGCCATCAACCCAAATCGTTTGATTGGCGGGTGCGCAGTGCAAGACCTCATCCACTGGGCAAGCTTGGCGATAGTTTGTTTGTGCAGGTTTGTGAACGTTTGAATCAAATCATCCAGCTTTAATGGCGACTCAATCCGAATTTGCCCTGGAACAAGGTTTGATCGAACAGCTTGAGCGCATGGAATATGCGCGCGTGCGCATCGACGATGAAGCGGCCCTGCTTACCAACCTCAAGCGCCAACTGGAAATCCATAACGGCGATATCCAGCTCACGCAAGCGGAATTCGAGCGCATCCTGAACCATTTGAACACCGGCAGCATTGTGGAACGCGCGCGGATATTGCGCGACAAATTCGCGCTGAAACGCGAAGCTGCCAACGGCAAAGCGGCGGAAACCGTCTATATCAGTTTTCTGAATTGCGATGATTGGTGCATCAACGAGTTTCAGGTGACCAACCAAGTCAGCATGGCGGGCAAACGCAAGAACCGTTACGACGTGACCCTTCTGATCAACGGTTTGCCGCTGGTGCAGATCGAACTCAAACGGCGCGGCGCGGAACTGAAAGTGGCATTCAACCAAGTGAACCGCTATCAGCATGAATCGTTCGATGCCGGTGCCGGGCTGTTTCAGTATGTGCAGCTCTTCATCATCAGCAACGGCGTCAATACCAAGTATTTTGCCAACAATAAGAATCAATCGTTTCAGCAAACGTTCTACTGGACGGACAAGGACAATAACCGCTTGTCCGATTTGTGCGAGTTTGCCGATGCCTTCCTGAAGCCCTGCCATGTCGCCAAGATGATCACGCATTACACTGTGATCACCGAGGAAGGCGTGTTGAAGGTGTTGCGCCCTTATCAGTTTTACGCCACCGAAGCGCTGGTGGATCGGGTGAAGAACAGCAACGACAATGCGTATATCTGGCACACCACCGGATCGGGCAAACGCTGACTTCGTTCAAAGCCAGCCAGATCATCATGCGGCTGCCCAAGGTGCACAAGGTGCTGTTCGTGGTCGACCGCAAAGACCTGGATTACCAGACCACGCGTGAATTCAATGCGTTTGCCAAGGATAGCGTGGACGCCACCACCAACACGCACAATCTGGTGGCACAGTTGAACGATGACAGCACGAAATTGATCGTCACCACGATCCAAAAACTCAATAACGCCATCGTCAAGGAACACTATCTTGACCGGATCAAACACCTGCAAGACAAGAAATTCGTGTTCATTTTCGACGAATGCCACCGCAGCCAGTTCGGCCTGGTGCATCAGAACATCAAAAACTTTTTCCGCAATGCGCAGATGTTTGGCTTTACCGGTACACCGATCTTTGCGGATAACGCTAATAACGGCTTCGGGTTACTCAAAACCACCCGGGATTTGTTCGGCGAATGCCTGCACAAGTATGTGATCGTGGATGCCATCCGCGATGAAAACGTTCTGCGCTTCTCAGTGGAATATGTGGGCCGGTATCAATACAAGGATAGCGCCAATCAGGTGGATATCGAGGTGGAAGATATCGACCGCAAGGAATTGCTGGATAGTCCGCTGCGGCTGGAAAAGATCGCCGATTACATTCTTGCGCATCACGCGCAAAAAACCAAAAAGCCCAGCTTTACCGCGATGTTTTGCGTGAGCAGCATCAATGCGCTGATCCATTATTACGAATTGTTCAAACAGAAACAGGCGCAAACCGCCCGCCCGCTGAAAATCGCCACGATATTCAGCTATGCCGCAAATGAGGAAAACCCGCTTGCCAATGGCTTGATCCCGGAAGAATCACCCGATGTGCCCAGCGGCGCAAAAATCAACCAAAGCAGCCGCGACAAGCTGGATGAGTTTATCGGTGATTACAACGCGCTGTTTGGCACCAAATATTCAACCAACGACAGCCAATCGTTCTACAACTATTATCAGGACATCGCCAAGCGCGTGCGCAATGGTGAAATCGATATCTTGCTGGTGGTGAACATGTTTTTGACCGGCTTTGACAGCCCGCGCTTGAATACCTTGTACGTGGACAAGAACCTGAAATTTCACGGCCTGGTGCAAGCCTTCTCGCGTACCAATCGCATCCTGAACGAGAAGAAATCGCATGGCGATATCGTTTGTTTCAGAAACCTGAAAGCGGCGACCGATGAAGCGATTGCGTTATTTTCCAACAAGAACGCCAAGGAAACGGTGCTGCTGGAGCCGTATGAAACTTATGTGCAGCAGTTCAACCAGGCCACGGAAGCATTGCTGGCGATTGCGCCCACGGTTGCCAGCGTGGATACCTTGCCGGATGAAAACGCGGAACTGGCATTTGTAACCAAATTCCGCGAATTGCTGCGCATCAAAAACATCCTGACCACTTTTGCCGATTTTGAAGCAACGGATTTGGCCTTGGAAGCACAGCAATTTGAAGACTATCAAAGCAAATACCTGGATATCCATGACAAGGTAAAAAAACGCAACGACACCGAGAAAGTATCCATCCTGGAAGATGTGGATTTTGAATTGAGCCTGATCCACCGCGACGAAATCAATGTCGCCTACATTCTAAATTTGCTGGTAAGTCTGAACAAACTCAATCCTGAAGAAGCGAAAAAACGTCAGAAAGAAATCATCGATCTGGTAGCCGGTGAAGTGCAACTGCGCAGCAAACGTGCATTGATTGAAGCTTTCATTGAAGAAAACCTGCCGAAACTCAAACCCAGCGACAATGTGATTCAGGCGTTTGAGAGTTATTGGACTGACAGCAAAAAAGAAGCTTTCGGCGAATTATGCAAAGCGGAAAACATCAATCCGCAAGAACTGGAAAAATTGCTAAACCATTACGCCTTCGCCAACCGGCTGCCACGCGAACAGGAAATTGTCGATTCGCTGAACTTCAAGCCCAAAATACTGGAACGCAAGCCGATCATCGAGCGGGTAGGGGATAAGATCAAATCGTTTATTGATACGTTTATCGAGGGGATGGGCGGGAGTGTTTAATTGGTCAGCATCAATCTATCACTTTATTTAACATAAGGTTTTTCTTATTATCCACAAAATCTGTGGATAACTTTGTGGATAATCATCTTGCATGAGCCACTAACTCATAAATTTCTAAGGAGTTTTCTTAAGTTGCTTAATTATCTTACATATTAATTATGCATAAATTATCATTCACTTATGGGATATTTTTCAGCCTGATGTGAAGACTCTGGCGGGATATTTGTAACTTTTTAAATCTGTGGATTATTTGGAATGTCAAGGAAAAAGATATGAAATGAATAGCAGAAGATTGTATAAGCAAGATAGGTACTTCTGGTGCTTTGACTAATGCGGGTGATTCAAACCCCGCAAAAATTCTAGCGTAGCGAAAAATTAAAGTCGTAAACTTTTTTCATTGCATATATTAACTCAACAGTAAGAAAACGTTGACTAAACAACTAAACTTAAGAAAGTTAACTGGTGGGTTAACACTTTGGCTGAATTAGTGGCTATTCTTTAGATGGCAGCGGGTACGCCCCGTAATTCTCAACAACTTTAAAGACAGAGTACCGGCACATCTTTAAATATTCGCGCGTGCGATTCAGAAAAAATGTTTTTTTGAAAACATGTAACGGGGTATCGAATCTCACTACGATCTTATGAAATCAGTGCCGCAGCTTTTAGTTTAGTTTATAGCCATAACCAAAAAATATCGGATAATCATTTGAAGAAAAAAGTTTTCTTAGCTCTGCTCATTTCATTTCTGGCCACGCTTTCAGGTTGCGCGATAGAAAAGCGAGATGTACCGCTACAACAGGATTCAGCCGCTAATTATGCCGATTACTCTTTGCCAGCTACTTCCTACAATAGAAAAGATTGGCCGCACTGGATAGATGCCGATGGTGATTGCCAAAATACCAGACAAGAATTATTGATAGCTACCAGCAAAAAACCAGTTCAATTCAAAGATTCTAGGCAGTGTAAGGTTATCTATGGCGAATGGTACGGGGTTATACCGGCAAGACGTTCACCAAAGCTTCAGATGTGGATATTGATCACATAGTGCCGCTGGCACATGCTCATAGACATGGTGCGGATAAATGGACAAAGGCGCAACGCAGAACATTTGCAAATGACTTTGAAAATCTTTTGGTAGTGAGTGATTCAATCAATAAATCCAAATCAGATCAAGCGCCGCATGAATGGTTACCGCCGTTAAAATCTTATTGGTGCGAATACGGCAAACGATGGGAATACATCAAGAACAAATACCACTTATGGTATGACCGGCAAGAACGTATTACCTTGAATAAACTGGCTGAGACTTGCTTGGAGTAGTCAGCCAAGGCAATCCGCTAAGCTTGGCTGACTGTTTTTGATAAAGGATTTTTGAAGCTTTTACTTATACGCACTAATAACACTAATGCGCACTTTGTTAATCGGTATTTTTAGAAAAAATAAAATATTTATTTTAAAGACCCGCTAAGCTTATTACTTATGAGGGTATTTATTTGTTTGTTATTCTTCTCTGGCGTGGCACCAGTGTGGCACTGATTGATTTTAGAAAACTGTTTGATTGTATAACATGCTGATTTATTGGCGCCCTGAACACGAATCGAACGTGCGACCTACCCCTTAGGAGGGGGTTGCTCTATCCACTGAGCTACCAGGGCGAACTTGATATTTTACGCTAATATCACACCATGAATAAACCTGATCAACCGGATCCTTCCAGTCCGGAAACCTCAAAAAAACTGCCAGGAACGGTCGTTGTTCTCGGATTGGTTAGCTTTTTCAATGATTTTGCATCTGATATCGTGGTGCCATTGATCCCAATTTTGCTGACAACTGTGCTGGCTGCGGGGCCGATTGCGCTAGGATTGATCGAAGGGGTAGCGGATGCGCTGGCCTGTTTTCTCAAGTTATGGGCGGGACGGCATTCCGATGTGATGAGCGGGCGGCGTAAAAAGCTGGCGTTGGCGGGCTATACGCTTTCCAATCTGACGCGCCCGCTCCTTGGCTTGGCGGGTTCCTGGCTGACTGTATTATTGCTGCGGAGCGTGGATCGTATTGGCAAGGGATTGCGTAGCGCACCGCGTGATGCGATGGTCGCCGACGCTACACCGCCGCAGATCCGCGGCTATGCATTCGGTTTTCATCGCGCATTGGATAATGCCGGTGCGGTTGCGGGTGCTTTGGCGGCTGCGGCTATTCTGGCATGGTCGGATTTAAGTCTGAGCGAAGTGATTCTATGGTCGGCAGTACCCGGCTTTGTCGCGGTGGCGCTTTTGGGCGCGGGGGTGAAAGAAGCCACGGCCAGCCAAATCCCATCCCCAGCAGCGCAGCGGGTACTTACGCCGTTGCGCTGGTCTGCATTGTCTGTGCCGATGCAGCATTACTTATGGGTGTTGATGGTGTTCACCTTTGCACGCGCCTCTGAAACTTTTATTTTGCTATTCGGTCATGAATTAGGTATCGGCGTGGTTGAATTACTGTTGCTATGGGCGGCGCTCAATCTCGCCAAGGCGATTACTTCCACGCAGGGAGGGCAATTGGCCGATCATTTCGGCCGCGGCGCATTGATTCTAATCGGGTGGTCCGCGCTCGCACTGTCGTTTATGGCGCTGAGTCAGGTCACAACGAGCACCGGGCTATGGATCATCAGTGTTTTTTACGGATTACTAATGGGGTTGAGCGAGGGCGCTGAACGCGCGTTGATTAGCGACTATGCTGCGCCTGACGAGCGCGGCACCGCTTTTGGCTGGTATCATCTGGTCAGCGGTATCGCGGCTATTCCGGCGGGGCTATTGTTCGGGGTGATATGGCATGTATACAGCGCGGCGGCGGCTTTTATGTTCGCCAGTCTGCTGGCGTTGCTCGCTATTGTATTATTACGGCTATGGGCCTGGCCGCTGCGGCATTCGAATAACAACGAATAAGGACGAAAATATGATGGAATGGTTAACTATTACCTTATCAATCCTCACGCTGGGATTCATGTTCTGGTTTTTTTCCAGGAATAGAAAGTCACTCGAGCTGGGTCAGCTTGCGCCCGATTTCAAATTGACTGATCAGCATGGAAAAACGCACGCTTTGGCTGACTTCCGCGGCAAATGGCTGGCATTATATTTTTATCCTAAGGACGATACACCTGGTTGCACCAAACAAGCTTGCGCTTTCCGTGACGGCTTACAGGAATTGGTCGACTTGGGTGCGGATGTGGTCGGCGTGAGTGTCGATAACACAAGCAGTCATGCTGATTTCGCAAAGAAGTTTCAGCTGCAATTTCCATTACTGGCGGATACCACAACAGAAACGGCGGCACGTTATCATTCTCTGATTAATCTGGGCATTATCAAATTTGCCCAACGCAATACCTTCTTGATCGATCCGCAGGGGAAAATCGCACGGATGTATCTGTCAGCGAGCGCAGCCCGTAACTCTGCCGAAGTGATCGCGGATTTGAAGCATTTACAAGCGGCCTGATCCGGTAGAACGGTGATAGGGACATGTTCATTTGACTTCGATCAAGGATTGAAAATCACATCTCAGACAATATATGAAAGCTAAAATTGAAAGGAGACTGAATGGCAAATTTCACAGAAGATCAGTTAGCGCAGTTAAAAACCGCACTCCATGAGCGATATCTTGCGTTGCAGGAAGAGGTTCAAAACGAGTTGGCGCATACCAACGATATTCGTGACTCTGAGCGGTCGGAATATTTGGATGATACTCCGGATGACATCGATACCGCACTGATCGACAGGCAGATCAACGAGATGCGCGAGCTGGAAATGTCGATGGAGTATCTCAACGAGCTGGAATTCGGTGATTGTATCGATTGCGGCAATGAAATCGGGTTTGAGCGGTTGCTGGCGTACCCGTCCGCACAACGCTGTATTGAGTGCCAAAGCAAATACGAAAAAGCTTTTCCGCAGGAATCTAGTCTTTCGCTGTGAAGGTAAGGTTCGATCGATCTATGCTTTGCTTTTAAGCAAAACCAGGATTGCACCGCCACCGCCGTCTTCCGCTTTAGCCTGACAAAAAGCTAGCACATCCGCGTGTTGCAGCAACCAGTTTCCAATCCGGGTTTTCAGAACCGGTTCGCGATTCTTCGAGCTCAGCCCTTTGCCGTGAATGATGCGGACACAGCGAAATTTATTTTGCGAACAGGTATTCAGGAAAATACTTAATTCCTGCCTGGCTTCGTCACGAGTAAATCCGTGCAGATCCAGATTGTCCTGGATTCCCCAGTGACCGCGCCGCAATTTACGCAATGTCAGACGCGGCATGCCGGGGCGCACATAGGACCAATCATCACCTGCTTCCATTTCGATGGCAATATGATCAGAGAGTGCATCCGCCGTGATGGGCTGTTCCTGCAGATTATTTTTCCGGGGAACCGGAGGGACGGAAGGCTTATGCTGGACGACCGTGTCGGTGGAGGGTAACGGCGCTACGTCGCGCATCGCAGCGTGAAACAGCGCCATTTCATCGTCATCTTGCGTGGGATTCTTGTCCTTCATTCCATATCACTGACTGCTTGCTGCAGAGTTCCCGGTGCATGGGCTATTTCAAATGATCGAGGTATTTTTCCGCATCCAATGCCGCCATGCATCCGCTCGCGGCGCTTGTAACTGCCTGACGGTAAATGTGATCCTGTACGTCGCCCGCAGCAAAAACACCGGGGATGCTGGTTGCTGTCGCATTGCCCTGACCGCCGCCGCGTGTAACGATATAGCCGTTTTCCATGTCCAGTTGTCCGGCGAAGATATCGGTATTGGGTTTATGGCCAATGGCGATGAATACGCCCTGCAAATTGATCGTCTGCGTAGAATTGTCCTGCGTGCTTTTGATGCGCATGCCAGTCACGCCGGATTGATCGCCGAGCACTTCTTCAAGCACATGATTCAATGCCAGTTTGATATTGCCGTTGCGGACTTTTTCCATCAGTTTGTCGATCAGAATTTTTTCCGAGCGGAACTGATCGCGTCGATGCACCACGGTTACGCTGCGCGCGATGTTGGCCAGATAAAGCGCTTCCTCTACCGCGGTATTGCCGCCACCGATCACGGCAACGTCCTGTCCTTTATAGAAAAAACCGTCACAGGTCGCACAACCGGATACGCCGCGTCCCATGAATGCTTCTTCCGACGGCAGACCGAGATATTGCGCGGAAGCGCCGGTAGCGATAATGAGCGCATCGCAGGTATAAGCGCCTTGATCGCCGATCAGCGTAATCGGTTTTTCCGTCAGTTTTGCGGTATGAATATGGTCAAAAATGATTTCGGTTTGAAAGCGCTCGGCATGCTTTTGAAACCGTTCCATCAGTTCCGGGCCTTGCACGCCCATCGCATCGGCCGGCCAGTTGTCGACATCGGTAGTCGTCATCAACTGTCCACCCTGCGCCAATCCGGTGATCAAAACCGGTTTCAGATTGGCACGCGCAGCATAGACTGCAGCGGTATAACCGGCAGGTCCGGAGCCCAGAATGAGCAATGTATTGTGTTTGGTTGTCATGTTTTATCGGCGAAGTAAATCAAGAACGATATTGTACTCGTAAACGGGTAAATTGCCTTGCTTGGCAACCAACCGCGCTGTCATGGCGGTGCGTTCCCGTGCGGATTTTGCGTTCCACAATAAATCGCTGTGATTGAGCTTTTCAGCGGGAAAATACATTTGCGTCGTCAGAATACGGTAACCTGGTTTTGACACCTTAAAATGAATGTGCGGCGGCCGGATCCAGGATCCGCTGGCAGGATAGGCGCCGGGCATCACCGTCTTGAAACGGAACAAACCATTCTCGTCGCTATGGATGATCGCCCGGCCTTGGAAATTTTTGTCCGGACGCGCTGGATTAGGATCGCGCGGATGGTGGTAACGCCCATGGGCATCAGCCTGCCAAATATCCAATGCAGCCTGTGCAACGGGATGCCCTGCCACATCCTGAACTTGACCGCTCACAACAATGTGCTGACCTTGCGCAGCAGCGGTATGCCCCTTAATTTGCGTTAAATCGGCATCTTTGTCTTGTAGATCTTTCACCGGATAAAACGGCCCTTCGGTTTCATCGGGAGTCGGTATCAGCGGCAATGCCTTGGCAAAACTACCATTGATGCCAAGCGCACTGGATAGACCGCTCAACATGCCGAACTGGATCATTTTTCTGCGGGAAATTTTTTTCATGATTGGTGATTCGACCGCTATTTGTATAGTAAGTGCGATTGCTTTGAGTAACACAAAGACTACTCGAATCTGATTCCAACGCAGCAAAACCGGATATTCCTTGGAGTCTGTTTTAAGCTCTAAGGATGATGGTGGTGCCCATGCTCCTTAGTTTGCACTGGTTGTCCGGATGCCGGTGCCTTATTGATCTGATAAGCGTCATGACAGGCAACGCATTTGGCCATGGCGTCGCTCAACTGCCGCAACGTAAGTTTGGAGTCCTTCTTGGATTCCGCATCTGCGGCAATTTGGTCGAAATCCTGATGCAAGGACATGCCGAGCTGCATGAATTCCCTGGGTAGCACACTCTTGAGGTGATCCTCGGCCTTATGCGCCATGCCCAACCCCAAAGGACGGGCGTACCTGGAGACTGCTGCCATGTCATCCGTTGAAAGCGCCGCCAGAATGTCCCGTGTGCCGGACAACAATGCCCGCATTTCCTCCAGCACGTGACTACGCTGACCCTCGGTGAGTGTAAGGGTTTGCCGGTTATCCATATCCGCCGCGATCGCTGATGTGGAAATCAGTAAACAGGCAATGATCATTCGCGTTTCTCGCATTTGATGGTCCTTGATAGCAATAAATTTGTCATCTGAATTTATCAGATTGGTACTTTTTCTGCGGGAATTTTTTCATGATCGGTTGTTTGATTGCTTAACGAAGATTCCATGAAAGCTTTTAGAGCCGCATCAAGAATAAAAAGTCAGACCGGCATTTCTCTGTTCCGCAGAACCTAACCTCCGCTTGACCGGCAAGCAGGAAACATTGTTTCTATTGCCGGTTGAATTGGTATATTCTCAAACATTTAAAGCAAGTCTGACAACACCTCAGCGCCCCTCATGACACCCGAAGAATTCATCAAAATCTGGACTAAAAACGATTTAACCGAGAAAGCCGGTGCGCAGTCGTACATTGAAGATTTATGCGAACTCTTGCAGATCGACAAGCCGCGTAATTCAGAGGATTTTTGCTACGAAAAAGGCGCAATCAAAGATAGCGGCGGGCAAGGTTGGGCGGATGTCTGGAAACTCGATTGTTTTGCCTGGGAAAACAAGAAACCCGGGCGCGATCTCAAAGCGGCGCTGGCACAATTACGCGAATATGCAGGCAATTTGGGCAATCCACCGCTGTTAATCGTGTGCGATCGTGAGCGCGTCGAAATCCACACTGCGTTTCGCGGTTACCCGGATGAGCCGCGCTGCATTCTGTTGAATGAGATTGGTACTCCGGAAAACCTGCAAATTTTGCGTTGGGTGTTTACCGATCCGGATAAACTCAAACCGCTCAAATCCAATGCGGCAATCACTGCCGAAGCCGCCGGTCAGTTTGCTGAACTGGCGGAAGCCATGCGCGAACGCGGTATCGAGCCGCAGCAGGTAGCGCATTTCCTGACCCAGTGCATATTCTGCATGTTCGCCGAGGATGAAGGTTTGCTGCATGCCAGCCCAACGGGCGATCATGAAATTTTTACCGGCATACTCAAAGCCGCCCATGCGGATCCCAATAAAGCTGCAAGCCGGATTAAAAATCTGTTTACCGCAATGCAGAATAAAGACGGTATCTACGGTAATGACGATATCGCCTGGTTCAACGGCGGCTTATTCAAAACCATAGCCGTACCGCCGCTGACTGAAACCGATCTGAATATTCTATATCGCGCCGCCGAAGGCCGTGACTGGCGGGCGATTGATCCGACCATTTTCGGTACCCTGTTCGAGCGCGGTCTCGATCCCAAGAATCGGGCGCCACTGGGCGCGCACTACACCGATGTCGCCACCATTAACAAACTGATCGAACCGCTGATCACCCGGCCATTAAACGCCGAATGGCAAGCTGTTAAAACTGAAATTATGGCGGTACAGGCAACGGCCAGCAAAGTGAAAACAGCCGCGGCCAAAAAGCAGCACAGCAAAACCGCAGCGAACTTGTACCACGGTTATCTGGAGCGTCTGCGCAATTTTCGCGTATTGGATGCGGCCTGCGGTTCGGGCAATTTCCTCTATTTGGCGATGCACGCGCTGAAGGACTTGGAACATATCGCCCAATTGGACGCGGAGGCGCTCGGCTTAGGCAAGCAACTCACCATCGAAACCGGTACCGGCAACGTCCTTGGGCTGGAAATCAACGAGTACGCCGCCGAACTGGCACGAGTGACCGTGTGGATCGGCGACATTCAATGGAGTCAGCGCAACGGACGGGAGATCAACAAAAACCCGATCCTCAGCAGTCTGGACGGCATACAGCACCGCGACGCCCTGCTCAACGTCGATGGCACGGAAGCGCAATGGCCGCAAGCGGACGTGATTGTCGGCAATCCGCCGTTTCTGGGCGGCAGCAAAAAGCGCGGAGAATTGGGTGATGATTATTTCAATGCTCTGGCTAAAACCTTTCCCAAGGAACGAGTGCCGGGCGGCGTGGATTTGGTCTGTTACTGGTTTGATAAAGCTCGGCGGCAGATTGAAAGCAGTCAAGCCAAAGCGGCTGGGTTGGTGTCCACTAACTCGATACGCGGCGGCGCTAACCGGACAGTGCTCGACAACATTTGCCAATCAATGTCAATTTTCGAAGCCTGGCCGGATGAAGATTGGTTTGACGCCGGTACTGCGGTGCGCGTTTCGCTGGTATGTTTTGGTAACGCCGGATTGATTACCACACGATTGTCAGGTGAGCCGGTGGCGTTGATTCATGCCGACTTGACCGCAGGTGATGGTGAAACGGAAATGGATTTGACCATAGTAAAGCCGATTGAAGAAAATGTAGGTGTGAGTTTTGAAGGAACAAAAAAATATGGTGATTTCGACATTCCAGGAGAGCAAGCACGTCAATGGTTAAAGCTACCTAACCCCCATGCACGGCCTAATAGCGAAGTTGTAAAGCCATGGGTTAATGGTATGGATATTGCTCGTCGCCCGTCCGATACCTGGATTATCGATTTTGGCACTTCAATGAATGAAGCTAATGCAACTTTATACGAAGCACCTTTCCAATATATACATGAACACGTCAAGTCAATTAGAAAAGACAGCCGGTGGTGGTTACATGAACGTCCAAGACCTGAAATGCGTTCAGCATTATCAAGCCTCACGCGCTACATCGTCACGCCGCGTGTAGCTAAACATCGCCTATTTGTTTGGCTCAATGTCAGTGTCTTACCAGATACTAGATTAAACATCATCACCCGTTCAGACGACACCACCTTTGGTATCTTGCATTCACGTTTTCATCAGATTTGGTCATTAGTCACATGCTCTTGGCATGGAGTTGGAAATGATCCCACTTACAACGCAAAGTCTTGCTTCGAAACCTTTCCGTTTCCCGAAGGATTGACTCCAGCCGACACGAACCCCAAAAGTGACGAAGAAAAGCGGGCGTTAGGCTATAAGGACTCTGACAATCAAGCAAGGACTGGAGAGTACGCCGCCCCCATCCCAGCTATCATTGCAAACGAATCCCAGCGTCCCGCAGCCTTGGCGATTGCCGAGGCTGCTTTCAAATTAGACCAATTGCGCAGCAACTGGCTTAACTCGCCGGAATGGGTCGACTGGGTGATTACCCCGGAAGAACTAAAAGCAGGTTTTCCACAGCGTCCGGTTGCCAAACCTGGGCATGAAGACGAATTAAAAAAGCGCACCCTTACCAACTTATACAACGCTAATCCGGTTTGGCTGATCAATGCGCATCAAGCGCTCGATAAAGCCGTCGCCCAAGCCTACGGCTGGAAAGACTACACGCCGGACATGCCCGATGCGGAAATTTTGCAGCGCTTGTTGCAATTGAATTTGCAGCGAACTGGCCGCCAAAGCTCAATTCAGCCACATCATGAAAAACGATAGTGGTGTAGCTCCTGACTATGAGTACACTTTTGGCAGTTCGCGCGCTTCTAAAAAATGAGAAGAAATGATACTCAAGGGAGGGGCAAAAATGACTCAGATTAAACAGCATCGGTAAAAATCTATCTTTTTAATAAAAATACAGTGCAGCTTGTACATTAATTTGGCAAAATTGGGCCATTTGCTGATAACCTTTCACTTACCGGGGAAATAAAATGAAATATAAAAGTCTTCAAGAGTTCAGCGCCGATGTGGCGGGGCGCAATCCGAACCAACCAGAGTATATGCAGGCGGTCACGGAAGTGATTGAAAGTTTGTGGCCATTTATATTGGAGCATCCTCGCTATGCCGAGCACGGCTTGCTGGATCGCTTGGTCGAGCCGGAGCGCGTGATTATATTTAGGGTATCCTGGGTGGATGATCACGGCGAGGTCCGGGTCAATCGCGGTTATCGCATACAGCATAGTTCTTCCATCGGACCTTACAAAGGCGGCATCCGGTTTCATCCCTCGGTTAATTTGTCGATTCTTAAATTCCTGGCGTTTGAGCAGACTTTCAAGAATGCCCTGACCACATTACCGATGGGCGGCGGTAAGGGTGGTTCCGATTTCGATCCGAAAGGTAAAAGCCCGGGCGAGATCATGCGTTTCTGCCAAGCGTTTATCAGCGAATTGTTCCGTCATATCGGTTCGGATACCGATGTTCCTGCGGGCGATATCGGCGTCGGCGGGCGGGAAGTCGGCTTCATGGCCGGCATGATGAAGAAATTATCCAACCGTGCGGATTGCGTATTTACCGGCAAAGGATTGAGTTTCGGCGGATCGTTGATACGCCCGGAAGCCACTGGCTACGGCACGGTTTATTTCGCGCAAGAAATACTGAAACACGCGGGACGTTCTCTCGAAGGCATGCGTGTTTCTGTTTCCGGTTCCGGTAATGTGGCGCAATTTGCCGTGGAAAAAGCCATGTCGCAGGGCGCCAAAGTGGTGACCGTATCCGATTCGAGCGGCACGATCGTCGACGAAGCGGGTTTCACTCCCGAGAAACTGGCGATTCTGGCCGAGGTTAAAAATCACCTGTATGCCCGTCTTGATGAATATGCCAAACGGGTCAACGTCACGTATTTACCCGGTGCGAAGCCCTGGCATGTGCCCGTCCAAGTGGCACTGCCTTGTGCAACACAGAATGAGTTGAACGGTGAAGATGCGCGGGCGCTGGTCAAAAATGGCGTGATTTGCGTGGCCGAAGGCGCCAACATGCCATCGACTGCGGAAGCTGTCGAATGTTTCCTGCATAACAAAGTGCTCTATGCGCCGGGCAAAGCCAGTAACGCGGGCGGTGTCGCGACATCAGGCCTGGAGATGAGCCAGAATGCCATGCGGATATCGTGGACGCGCGAGGAAGTGGATGCGCGCCTGAAAGAAATCATGCAAGCGATCCATAAATCTTGTTTGAAATACGGCACCAAAGCCGACGGCAGCGTGAACTATGTCGATGGCGCCAATATCGCCGGTTTTGTCAAAGTGGCTGAAGCGATGCTGGGGCAGGGTGTTATCTAGCTTTAGCAAACTGATGGAATATGTGACTCTGAGTGAGTGGCGCTAAAAATTCCTAAATGAGCTGCCATTATTTTTCGGTAAGCTCATCAGGTTGTTTTTTAGTACCAGGGTTCATTGGTTCGAGCGTTACCTTTCTTTGTTGTTAAGAATGGTAACGCTCTTTCTTTGTTTGGCAGGGTGTATGAAGTTAAGCCGAACGGCTATGGCTTATTATTTTAAAAACTGCTCGTCCTTTTTTTCTGCGCTTTCTTCCGCTGCTTTTGCATCCTCGCCATCACTGGCCAATTTGCTGCCGATATAGCTTCCCACTGCGCCACCGACTAATGCGGGCATTGCGGATTGCAAAAGAGATGGGTTTTGAGCCTGTGCATTCGGTGCTGCGGCTGGTGCATTTGCGTTGGCTGCTTGCGCTGGTGCGGGTTGGTTCGGCGTATTCGCTTGTTTTTGTTGTGCGGCTGGTTTGGAACTCACTGGCGCTTTGGATACGCTGCCTTTACTGCCTTTGCTACCTTTCGCGTACAGGTTGTTTGCCAACACCAAGGAAATGAAAACAGCAAAAAGTAATTTCTTCATATTGTATTAAGCCTATAAAAATTAATCTTAAATTAAAGTAACCAGTCTGTTGCGATCAACATCAACGGCTTCTGTTTTTGTGACAGATGCAAGCTTATTGTTATAAGCGTAGCTTGATGGCATTTTACCATCCAATCTCGATACGATGGCATACGCTTCATGCCCTTGAGGGTGCTCTTTGCATGTCGTGAAATGTTAAGCCGTCAACGTGCGCCGCAATTTTGAGAATAATTTCAGCTTGTGTCAATCAGCGGTAAGAATTTCTAAATCACGGGATCCTGCGCGGCGAATATTTTTCCATTGGCTGCATGTATCTCATATAGAATGCTTGCGTTTGCATTGATTGAGATGGGATACCTTGTCAGATGACTGATTTAATAGAAATTACTATTTATTCTGTAATTGCATTGATTGCTGGATTGATTGTTGCGCAGATAATCAAGGATAAGTTTCTGAAATAGGTAGTAGAGCTGATTTCATCACGCTCCAGCCTGATACAGTTAAGAGTCAACATGTGGTGTTTATGGTGCTACTGAGTAGTTTGCTTGTAAGGCTATGAATCCCCCTCAGCTTGTACTATTCGCCCTCGCCAGTGGCCGTTCGGGCACCAGCTATCTCGCTGATTTCTTCGCAAAAAATATTACGCAGTGTTACAGCACGCACGAGCCTTACTTCACGCCGGGTAATCCCACGCTGTTCGGCAAACCGATTGAATGGAACACGCAGGGTAACGATAGTGCATTAATTCCGGTGCTGAAACGTAAATGCCGTTTTATCGCGGGCCGCCAGCAACGGTTTTATTTTGAGTCGAATCATGCTTTCCTGAAAGCTTTTAACCGTCACGCCGGGATGCTGTTGCGCAACCCCGGTTTTATTCATTTGGTACGAAACCCATTGCTCGTGGCGAAAAGCGAATATGTGCGCGAGCAGGCGATACGTCAATTGCATCTGCCGTTTGCGGAATATACCAGTGATACCGGCGAACGTTTGTTCCGCTGGGCTTTAACCGGGCATGAGGCGTTGTTCCGGCACTACCCGGACACACTCAGCCGTTTTCAGTTTTATTTGTTGCAATGGCTGGAAATCGAACACCGGGCGATGCAGCTGATCCGGGATAATCAGTGGCAGGATCGCGTATTTTTTATCGATGTCGACGTCGATCTCAAACGGGAGGCGGTGTTGAAGGACATGGTTCGATTTTTTGATTTACCGCATCAGACCGTGTTCAACCTGAATTTGCGCCGCAACAAAACCCCGTTTATGGGTCCGACTATCATTACGGCGCAGGATAAGCAGGAGTTGCGGGCGATTGCGCGCGATTTACCGGATAACTACAAAACATTATTGCACGCCGAGCCTTATCGCCATTGCAGCTGGTATGCCGAAGTCAATCAGTTGATGGCGGATTAACGGCTGGATCACTGTTAGATCGGATTGCGAAGCGCCTGATGCCTATAAAAAGAGGACAATGCTTTTTTAACATCGGCACTCGCGAATGATGCTGGCCGGTTTTAGCTGTCATTCCATTTGCATGGCCTGCTATTTCTGTTTCCATTGGCCATTCAGCTGAATCCAAGTTCCGGACGGAACTTTGCGGATGATTTCTTCAGCATAAACTTTCCCGACTTGTTCGATATCGATTCCCTGAGCGGTGGCTTTTTCCTGGTAAATCGACCGGCGTTTTGCGTTGATTTCATCCGCTTCCCCGCGAGCGCCCGGTTCGCGCGCGACGACATAGCCATCGTAACTTTCGCCGACTGCGCCCGATGCGCGCAGATTCTCGATGGAATCAGCCCAGGCGGGTATCGCGTTAAGCATGAATGCCAACAGCATGGCTTGGCCGATTTTTGCGAAAGGTTTTTTAACTGTCATGTGTGCAATACGCTGCATAGTGTTCTCCTCGTCTCGTTGATATCAGAAGATGCCAGGATTGGCCGCGATATCTTTTTTGGCTTGCTCTTCAAGCTTTACCCGGATGTC
Source organism: Nitrosomonas oligotropha (assembly GCA_008015635.1). Taxonomy (GTDB): domain Bacteria; phylum Pseudomonadota; class Gammaproteobacteria; order Burkholderiales; family Nitrosomonadaceae; genus Nitrosomonas; species Nitrosomonas oligotropha_B. The sequence continues at coordinate 17,720 of SSFX01000038.1, read as the reverse complement.
GGCATCCAGCTTGATATTGAGATTAATTGTGATCGGTTCTTGCGGTGTCTCCACTTTAACGGTCGGCGCGCATGCAGTGATCGTCAGGCAGAATAGAATCAGGATGACTTTGACTAATGTCGCGTTGGTTATTCGATCAATTTTACGCATGATTGCACTCCTTTTCTGATGGACTCCCGCGTTTCATTCTGACTGGGAATCCGATAATTAGCATACTGTGTTCCATAGTTTCAATTTAGCGCGGGCGGACTTAATGGAACCTTAATGAGCCGCGCAGAATTTCATGCGATAAGTTGTAGCCCTGATTAATCGTTTGCAGAATTTTATCGATATCCGTTTCGAGCTTAATATTCAAACGGAATGCCTGCCCGTCTTTTACCTTGGGATTATTCCCCAACAACGACAGTTTGGCTACCAGATCGTGCGTAACCGATTTGTCGAGATCCAGCGACAGTTCGGTGTAGTGAAAATCCTGTGCCGCTTGCAGTAATAAATTCATTTCCTTACCGGCGGAAGCCATCAGTTTTGAGGCTTTTTCCGATTTGAAACGCAGAATCCCCGGAGCTTGCGCTGCAAGGTGGCCATTGGTGATCGTCACTTGATTTTCTGCCAGCGTCAGCGGGATCTGACCGTCCAGATGACCGGTTCCGGTCAATCCATCAACCTTAATGACATTAAAGAGGGTTTCCAGGTCGATGTTGCTGATGCGGATCAGCGTGTCGGAACGCGCTGCGGCCGGATCGATGACAGTCGGTTCGACGGCTATTGTACCTTCCAGCATGGAGAACTGCGCTTTTTCGATGGCGATGCGGGGCGGGCTGGTGCCTTCGATATGATAGGAGACCAGCAGATTTTCCAGTGGAACACCGGCGTCAATGTGTTGAATGGTGATTGTCTGGTGCGGCGGGGTACGGGGCGATAATAAATCCACCAAATTAAGATTGATATTTAGATCGCTGAGTTTTGTATTTTCACGGGCAAACGATAAGTTGCGTAATTCAAATGCCGCCTGACTGTTCCGCACACCTTCCTTGGTCCAGCTGAATTGAGCGTTGGCGCTGAGGTTTCCGCTGACATTCTCAAGTTGTGCCAGAACGGGGGAGAGCGCGCTGGGCTGCAAACCCTCCGGTGAGAAACGGATAGGAATAATTTCCGCTTGTATCGTGCCATCGCCACTAGCGGGTGCATGACGGCCGCTGATTGTTAAATAGCGCAAATCCGGCACACCGCCCGCGACGTTCAGCGCATACACGGCTGGTTCTTCAGCCGCCGCTTCATTGCGGATACTGCCGGTGATAGACAGCGCAGCAAATAGCGGCTCAGACGCAAGGTGCTGCAGCCGGGCGACGGCGAAATCCGCCGCAGTGCCCATTTCGGCATCATTCCAATGCACGGTGGCGGAAAAATCCTTCATTTGCAGATCGGATTGTGGCAATGTAAAGCCCGCCTCGTTGAGGGTAAAACGCCCTTGGTAGTCGCTACCCGCACTGAGTTTTCCGGTCAAGGTTATTTTTCCGGGATGAATCTGCGCCTCAATAGCGGGGGATTCCGTACGATCGACACGCACATTCAAGTTACCTGGAGTCACTGCGATATCGTGTGAAAGTGACCAGCCCTGCAAATGCTTTTCCAGTTCCAGATTGGCTTGCGGGATTGAAAACTTAAATGCATTCAACAAATGCACAGGCGTACCGGAGTCGATCTTGCCAAAAGTGATTTGCCCCGGATTGCGCAATGCAACTTGCCAATTATCCCGATTGGAAGTGATTTGTACGGGCAGAGAAACTGAGAACTGCTGAATTTTAAACGGTTCCGCAGCATATTGACCGCCGTCGGCTTCGAGATCCAATGATCCTGTCAGTGATTGTGCTGACGCGCGGATATCGCCCTTCAAGGTGATACGATCGATAGCTGTATCCCCTAACGCTGGTGTTACCGGATTTTTAGCGGCTGAATCGGATATGGGTTTTATGACTGTTTTTCCTGGCAGTTTAATGCCGGATAATGTGAATTCGGTTTGAATATACTGTAGCTGCAATGCTGCGAACGAAAATGCCGCTTCGCCTGAAAAACTGGAGATGTTCGCTTCGGGCAGTCCCAGCATACCTTCAGAAACGGCGAACTTACCTTGTATATTTCCCTTTCTATCCAGTGTCGCGGTCAGTAAGCTTTTGCTTTGTGCAAGCGAGCCGGAAACGATTACACTCATGTGCATCGTCTGTGCATCCGGCTGGCTTTGCGCAATGCCGCCGAATAACGCGATGGTCGCTTCACCTGCCGTTGAACGCAGATGAATTGCTGAATCCTTGAGTGAAAAGTTTGGCAACCAGGGAAGGTTGATACTTTTTTCAGGTGCGGCAGTCATGGGTGTAGTGGAACTCAACGGCGGGTACGCCGCATTTAGGTCGAATGCCACGTGCAAACCGCTGATCTCAATGGAGATCGGCTTCCCGGCGAGCAGATCCGGAACATTCCATGCCACGAGCATGTTATCCAAGCGCAACTCTTTATTTTTACCTGCCGACAAACCATTCAAGCGGAAAGTATTGAAAGAGAGATCCAAGTCAGCAATCGATTGCAGCGGTAAGCCCCGCTTATTCAACTGCTGACCGATCGAGGTTTCCAGCAGCGGATTGCGGAAAACATAGAGACCTGCCCCGGCAAAAACGGCGAGGCTGATCAGGATCAGGAATCCGGTCTTTAAGAGTTTTCCCATTGCATCAATTGCATAAGGTCGCAAGTATTGAATTGACTTTTAATTCGATTAATACAGGTCTGATTAGCTTCGTTTGAACGCTTTAACAAGATATCACAACTGCATTGCCATGAAGTATTTTATGTTTCGCTGTGTTTGCGCGAAAAATCGTAAAGAATTACGCGCCTCTTTTATACTACGTATCTTCTGCAGAAGAGATTTTTTATTTACTATCGTTACGACACTATGGATTTATTGACCCAAGGACTCCTCGGCGCCACGATGGCGCAGTCGGGTGCTAAACAACAGGAAACGCGACTGGCAACCGGCATCGGCTTTTTTGCCGGTATTGCTGCGGATGTCGATATTTTGATCCAATCGGAAAACGATCCGCTGCTGAATATCGAGTTTCACCGGCATTTCACCCATTCGCTGTTTTTCGTACCGCTTGGTGCGTTGGTTGTCGCGCTGCTGCTCTGGCCGTTTTTGCGCAAACGCCTGACTTTTGCGCGGCTGTATCTGTTCACCTTTCTCGGTTATTGCTTGAGTGGCGTGCTGGATGCGTTTACCAGCTATGGCACCAATCTACTCTGGCCAGTGAGCGATGCGCGTGTGGCGTTGAATATCATTTCGGTGCTGGATCCGGCTTTCACATTGATCTTACTGATCGCCGGTGTGATTGCTTTCAGAAAACATAGCCTTGCAGCGGCCCGGATTGGGTTACTGCTTGCGGCGGTCTATTTGTCGTTCGGCTGGATGCAATTGCACCGCGCTGAAACCATTGCGGAAACATTAATTGCGGAAAGAGGGCATCGTGCGGAACAACTGCTGGTCAAACCGACACTCGCCAATCTGGTGTTATGGCGCTCTATATACGAATTTGAAGGCAAATTCTATGTGAATGCCATCCGCGCCGGTTTGTTTTCCGAGCCACGCATCTATCCAGGAGAATCAATTGAGAAATTCGTGCTGGAACGCGATCTGAACACGTTACCGGCGGCATCGGTACTGGCGCAGGATATCGCGCGCTTCAGCCATTTCTCCGCCGGATTCCTTGCTATCCGTCCAGAACAACCGAATGTATTGGTCGATGTGCGCTATTCCAATTTACCCACAACGACCGCCCCGCTCTGGGGTATCGAAATCGATCCAACCCAACCGGACCGGCATGCGAAATACAAGCTTTACCGCGATTCATCCAGTGTTACGCGAGAGAAGTTTATTAAACTGTTATTGGGTGAACATTTATTAGGTGAGCGCTGATTAATTGACTGCACGAGCGAATCACTTCGTTGCGCGGTACTCGCATCCTCGCTCATCTTGTTGGTTTGTCTCGGCTGCTGCGTTCCGCACGATTCGTTGAATTAATCAGCGTTTCCTTAGATATCCTACTATCTATCTTTTGCTGTTTCTATAATACTAGTCTAGTCAGTAACTCATTAAATACAGTTTCGAGGGGAATCAGCCGTGGTGGCTAAAAGTAAAGTTTTGTTGGTAGATTTGAATAATTATGCTCGTTATCCTTCTCTTGGAATTGGTTATCTTGTTGAGCCGCTTCGTTCTGCGGGTTACAAGGTAGAATTACTGTCTCCGATGGCGCATGGTCAGAGTGGTGTGATGCGCGAACACCAGGAAAACATCCTAGATCACATGATGCGTCGAATCTATATGGCTCCGCCTAGTTGGTTATGGCAGCACCAGGACTGGCTCTATGAGATTTATAGGGTGTGGAAGCAGCGCTTGACATTTCAACTCCGCAATCTACTGCAAGCCGAGATCGAACGCAACAAACCAGATGTGATTCTATTGTCTGCATACCTTTCACATCGCAAACCAGTCGAGTTCATTGCAGGTATTGCAGCCCGTCTTGGCGTGCCTGTTTTACTCGGTGGGCCCGCCTTTACTTTGCCTGGCGCTGCAGAAGATTGGGCGCGAATAACTGGAGTCAGTGCTGTTTTTAGTGGTGAAGCGGAATTTGTTATCGTAGACCTTGTTCGTGCGCTGATTCGCGGTGTGTCTGTGTATAATCATCCCGGTATCTTTGTGCATTCCGAAAAAACTGCTCAAGTTGGATGTGGTTCGATACTTGATCCACTTTCGGAGCTGAATGAATTGCCGATACCCGATCTCAGTGATTTTCCATGGGAGCTCTATCCACACAGGATTGTGCCACTGATGGCCAGTCGCGGTTGCGGCTGGGGGCGTTGTACTTTCTGTAGTGACGTAATTACCGCAAACGGACGCACTTTTCGTAGCCGTAGTCTCGAGCATGTACTTCACGAAATTGAAATGCAGTCGAAACGATATCAAGCTCAAGATTTTATTTTCTTAGATATCAAACTTAATTCCGATATTAATCTTTGGCGGGGGATTATTGATAATATCCAGAAACGCGTTCCTGGGGCAAAATGGATTGGTACGGTACACGTCAATTCGATGGGAGACAACGGACTCGATCAGGATACTCTTGCACGTGCGTATGAATCAGGTCTTGTTCGTGTCAGTTTTGGAATGGAATCGGGTAGTCAGAAAGTGCTGCGACGTATGGCAAAGGGTTGTAAGGTAGAACTCAATGAAGCATTTATACGGGCTGCAAGTCGTGCCGGCATCAGTGTGCGTTCGACAATGATGATCGGGTATCCTGGCGAATCTATAAGCGATGTAGATTTGACTACACAGTTTTTGGAACGCAATGCTGAGTATTTGGATCGTATTAAATTATGCCGTTTTAAACCTATTCCAGGAACGGCTTTTCAATCGCTCTACGACCATCGTCCTGAACGATTTGAAGATATCCAGGTATTCAAGTGGGATTATCGTTTTGCACGTGCGTCATATCGCCCTAGCCAGATGCGCGATCGTCGGTACCGCTTAGCAGTTCTGGAGATGCTAAATGTCGTACACATAATTAATCGTAAGCCTTTGCGTGACAATATGATTCAGTTCGATGGACTAATGTGATGCGAAAGAATGTTTCCGAAACACCGCAACAAGTACGGCAACCTTTGATTTTTGTCACGGGTCCATTTCCACCTCCTGTGCATGGTATGGCCATAGCAACCGAGCTTCTGGCGGAGGCATTAGGTGAGCGCTTTCAAGTGCGCCGTTTTAACATCGCGGCTCGCCGTTTTACAGGTTTAAAAGTACTTGATATCCCTGCGCGTATGCTAGGAGCTCTGTGGACTCTAGCCTCATTTGCGTGGTTGAGTTTTCGGCGCCGCCCTGAAGTCGTCGTAATTGCATTATCCGTCGGCTATGCAAAGATGTTTGATCTTGCTTGTATTGCCATTGGTTTGTTAGCAAGTAGGCCGATTTATATAACGCATCATAGTTTCGTAGTTTTTAATCGCGTGACGCCAGATCGCTTGATTAAGATTGCATTGCCTCTGCTTCGCCGGTGTAAACACATCACGCTCTGTGAGCGGATGAAGCTTGAGCTGGTTTCTGCATGGAATGTTGGAGATGCAAACGTTGCTGTGCTGTCAAATGCTGCGCTAGTAAGAATACCAACGGCCAACCTTGAGGTTGAGTCACCGTCAATTCAATCCGTGCAGCGCGGGGCATATCATTTAGGATTTATCGCTAATCTTTGCGCCGAGAAGGGGCTATGGACGTTTTTAGATACTGTAGATCGATTGCAAGCAATCGGTCATACAGTAGTTGCCACCATTGCCGGGCCAATAGAACCGGCAGATGCTTTGTTAGAGAAAGAGCTAAAACAACGATTACATGTCATGAAGAATGTTTCCTGGCTTGGTGCGGTGCACGGCAGAGAACGCACTCACTTCTATCAAGAACTCGACTTGCTGGTTTTTCCGACGGTATATCCTAATGAATCAGAACCACTTGTAATTCTCGAAGCGTTGGCGCATGGTGTACCCGTGATGACAACCCCACGCGGATGTATTGCGAGTTCACTTGCTGATGGTAATGCCGTTCGTGTCTTCCCTGAAACAAGTTTTGTTGATGATGCTGTAGCAGCAATTGATTCTGATCTGCAGGCTATTAAGCCGCAATCTGAGCGTGAAGCATGCGCGAAACAGCATTATCATCATTTACGGGAGATCGGAGAGAAGCAACTCAAGGTGTTAATTGAATCAGTGGCTTGTTTGCAGCAAAAGTCCTCATCACGACATTGATTAGAACTAGATTTTATGATTGCTGTTATTCGATACAATAATGGATGGATTACTTCAAATGCGCAATCCATTTCCGGTACAGCCGCTCAGCTACTACATTTAGCGCTGCCACGCGCTCGGGCAGATTCTTTTCAATTTCTTCCAGCGTTTGCACCGACGGTTCGTTGAAGCTGGCGAGTTCTTCCGCGCCGACGCTGCACCAGTCGATGACCAGGCGTTCGGTCATTTCGACGTGGCATTGCATACCGAGGTGCATGCCGAGTGCAAATGCCTGATTTTCGCAGTAAGGGCTGGACAGAATGCACGTGGCACCTTGCGGAATGCTGAACGCTTCGCCGTGCCAGTGGAATGAATTGAAAGTTGTCAGATCACCGAACCATGCGCGGGCAACCGGATTATCCGGTACGCTGACTTCACCCCAGCCCATTTCCTTGACAGGGTTGGCGCTGATTACGCCGTCCAACGCTTTGGCCATGAGCTGACCGCCCAGGCAGTGGCCCAGAACTGGAACGTCTTGAGCAATCGCCTGGCGGGTTAATGTCAATTCCTGCTCAATCCACGGCAAGTCGTCGTTGACACTCATCGTTCCGCCCATGAACACTAAACCGCTGAATGCATCAATGTTGGCAGGTGGTTTTTCTCCGGCGTCGATTTTGATCAGGTGCCACGGAATATGATTGTTGTCGAGAAATGTGGCAAAATAGCCAGGCCCTTCGATGGGTATATGTCTGAATATTGCAACCGGCTTCATGGAATTTCCCTGCATAATTTTTTGAACGATCTGATAACGGATTTTAGCTTGTTTTGTAGCAAATTCTGCTGAAAATCCGGATAAATCTTTTTTTGTTACCTGTGAAACATAACGCTATCGCCCATTGTGAAATCCGAGTGGACATTCTGCCGGAATGGACCCTTTCATGTCTGTGAACAAACATACCTTCGCTGATTTGGTGCGCATTGAACAATTGCGCAAAATCGAGTCCGTCAAAGCCGATGAGCTATCGTACGAGGGCATTAAGAATATGCCGGGCTCTGCGGCCGGTGACTTCAACTATACGGAATTTATTCATCGCCTGGCGCTTCGCGCCAAACACCTGATCCGCGATAACGCGCTGGATGATGTATTGCAGCAACCGCGCAAGCAGTTTACCCGGGCGCGCTGGATCTGTTTGATTGCTGCGCTGACTTTGGGTGGATTGGCAGCCAGCCAGGCAGTCAGCGAATCTTCCACACTGAATATTTACTGGTTGCTCGCGGTGTTGCTGGGCTTCAACATGATTTCGCTATTACTGTGGCTATCGGGTATTGCGCTGAATCTGCAAAGCTTGAGTAGCGGTGTCGTGGCGCAATTGGCCAGTTGGCTGCCTTACCGGTACAAGAAAGATCCGACAGTTGCATCGCTGGCATCGCATGCCTGGTGGGAAACTTGTTTAACCGGCACGGTGGGCAAATGGCGTATCAGCGTATTAACGCATCAATTCTGGCTGACCTATTTAACCGCTGGTCTGGTGTTGTTGATCTTGCTCATGCTGGCCAGGCAATATAATTTCATCTGGGGCACCACATTGCTGCCGGATAGCACGTTGCCGAGACTCACGGAGATCCTAGGCACGCCATTAGAAGCGATGGGATTAAAAATTCCGGATAACCCGCAAACGGTTGCCAGCCGCATCGGGACAGGTAAACAAGACGCGGAAACACGCACCGCATGGGCGGTTTTCTTAATAGGCGCCTTGCTGGTGTACGGTATTTTTCCACGCTTGTTACTACTTGGTTTTTCCTGGCTCATGCAACAGTGGAGTGAGAGCCGTTTCAAACTCGATCTTTATTTACCCTATTACATTGAATTGCGTCAGCGACTGATGGCGCGCGAAGTGAAAGCGCAAGTCATCGATGCCGATCCGCAGGCCGGTATGAAACCTGCGGAAGTTGTCCGTCCGCCGGAGAATGTCGCCATTCCAGCTAATGCGCAAGCCTTTGGCATTGAACTGGACGATGCTACGCACTGGCCGGAATCTGTTGCCTGCCGTCTGAATATCGTCGATCAGGAATCGCATGACGAGGCCATGACATTGATAAAAAATCTCAACGGTCCGTTGTTGCTGGGCGTAGCGGCGCATCGTTTGCCCGATCGCGGCGTGCAGCGGTTGATCAAGGAATTGGTCGATGGCAGCAACGCTAAGCCGTGGTTGATCCTGTTGAGCAAACCATCGGCGCCAGTGACCAGCGCACGCGAATTCGCCTGGTTCCGCCTGGCGGAGCTCTGCAGCATTCCGGCAGAACATGTCATCACCCGGTAAATCATGAACATCCCTAACCCACAGCAGCCGCAGGCGGATTCATTGCTAAATATAGCCGTCGTCGGGCATACCAACACCGGCAAGACATCGCTGATCCGCACCATGCTGCGCAGCACTGAATTTGGTGTGATTGAAGATGGCGCGGGTACCACGCGGCATGTCGAGCAAGCGGCGATATCCGCCGACAATGAAGCGATTCTGAAGTTGTATGACACACCCGGTCTGGAGGATTCCCGGGCTTTGTTTGCGCATATCAAGAAGCTGCAAGCCAAGGCAAAATCGTTGTCGCCTATCCAGATTCTGGAACAGTTTATTGCGCAAGTAACGGTCAACGACCCGCTGGAACAGGAAGCGAAAGTAATCCGCCAAGTATTGCGCAGCGATATCCTGCTCTACATCATCGATGTGCGTGAGCCTTTTTTGGAAAAATACCGGCTGGAGTTGGAGATTCTAACGCAGGTTAGTAAACCGATTATTCCGGTCTTTAACTTTATCGCCGGGCATGACCGGGAACTGGCAAAATGGCGAGAGCATTTGGCGGCTTTCCACATGCACGCCACGCTGGAATTCGATACCGTCGCGTTTACGTTTGAAGCGGAAAGGCGCTTGTATCAGAAGATGCAGATTCTGGTGGAATCCCACTACGATCGGTTGCAGAAGCTGATCGATTACCGCGCCCAATTGTGGAATCAACTGTGTTTGTCGGGCGCCAAGCGGATTGCCGGATTGATTGTTACGGTCGCTTGTTATCGTGAAAGTAAGTCCGCGCAGAATAATGTGATTGCGCATTCGCTGGTTGAAGACCGGTTGCACGATTTTGTCCGCAAGGCAGAGCAGCATTGCTTGCACGATCTATTAGCCATTTTCAATTTCTCGGAAAAAGACGTTGCCATCCAAAAAATCCCGGTTAGTAACGGGCAATGGCAATTGGATATTTTTGCGCCCGGCATTCTCAAGGCATACGGATTGGATCTCGGCAGTGCCGCAGCCAAAGGCGCTGCAGCGGGTGCCGGAATTGATTTGATGGTTGGCGGCATGAGTCTGGGCGCAGCCAGCGCGTTAGGCGCAATCGCCGGCGCCGGCTGGTCGACCTTCAAACGCTATGGCGATGAGATCAAAGCGACCGTCAAAGGCACGCAATGGCAGTGTGCCGACGAAACCACGCTGCAAGTTTTGTATCTGCGTCAGAAGCATTTGCTGAGAAAACTGATGCACCGTGGCCATGCCGCGCAGGACAGGCTGCAAGTGGACAAAGCCGACAGCGAGAAATTGCCCGCAAACTGGACCAAACTGACCAGTGCGTTACGTCAAAATCCGGCTTGGCAAGAACCATCCGCTACGCGCAACGGCAATACGCAGTATTTGGAGATAGAAGCAAAACTGGTGGAAGCGTTGCTGGATGAGAATTAAGGGACGCTGCAATCAGGTTGGCGTTTTTTGCCCGCCGGGTTGTAAAAACTGATCCAAAACTTGAATGAGCTGATTGGGGTCGAAAGGTTTGGGCAGGTAAGCGTTCATGCCCGCTGTCAGAAACTCTTGTTGATCGTGTTCCATGATGTTGGCGGTCAAAGCGACAATCGGGATGCTGTTCAAGTGCAAGTCCTGGCGAATGCGCCGGGTTGCTTCCAATCCATCCATTTGCGGCATTTGGATGTCCATAAAAATCAGATCGAACGAAGATCCGGCTGTTTTGAGTAAATCCAGGCATTCCACGCCATTTTGTGCCAGACTCACCTTGATATCCCAGCTGGTTAGCAATTCGGTGATCAGCAGTTGATTGAATTCATTGTCTTCCACGATCAGGATATGAGCGCCGCTGAATGGCTGCTGACCTGAAAGTGCTTGCTGCTGCGCTTGATGGTTTGCGGTTTCGCTAAACAATGCGGCAACGGTATCCAGCAGATTCGGCGGTGTGAAAGGTTTAATCAGCACGTTGATGGTGCTATTGGCTTCAAACTGATTTGAGAACGCGGGATCGATATTATTGCTGATCACGATGATTTTGGGACGGCGCGCAGCAGGTAATGCGGCTTCTATCGCATGGATGGTGTCGCGATAACTCGTATCGGCTAAGCGCGTCATCAATAGCAGCAAATCAAACGGCACCAGACTGGGATCAGCGAACATGCTAAGCGATGCCGTGCTGTTATCCACAGCAACCGCGGTCCACCCCATGGATTGAACAATTTCCGCGATGACACTGCGCGTAACCGCACGGTCGTCAATGATCATGACTTTGAGTGATTGCAGGTGAGCGGGAATGGTCACCCAAGGCTCCCAATGCTGATTTTTGTAGTGTAACCGGACTGTGCAATTGAACCGGCTGCCCTGGCCATGTTCGCTTTCGGCCACGATATTGCCCCCCATAAGCTGCGCCAGCCGGTATGAAATCGACAAACCCAGGCCCGTGCCGCCGAAACGCCGCGAAATGGATGAATCGGCTTGGGTGAACGCTTGGAAAAGGTGCGCCATTTGCTCGGAAGTCATGCCAATACCGCTATCGGTGATGCTGAAAACCAGCGTAGCGGTTTCGGCATCATCAGCCGGGGCGATGGCGATGCGGATAATGACTTCACCGCGATCGGTAAACTTGATCGCATTGTTGATGAGGTTCACGAAGATCTGGCTGAGTCGCAACGGATCGCCGATAAACCTGCGGGGTACATCGGGTTCGACATAAAAAAGCACATCGATGGTTTTGTCTTTTGCGGCGATTGAAGCAATGGCGGACAGGTTTTCCAGAATCGTATTCAAATCGAAAGCGCTATGATCCAATTCAATTTTGTTGGCTTCTATTTTGGAATAATCCAGAATGTCATTGATAACGCCTAATAAAATGTTCGAGGAACCTTCAATATTGCGCAGATACCCGTTTTGGCGCGCGTCCAGGGTGGTTTTGCTTAATAAATACGCCATGCCCAGCACGGCATTCATCGGCGTGCGGATCTCATGCGACATCATCGCCAGGAAGCGGGTTTTGGCGTTACTGGCGGCTTCCGCTTGCTGACGCGCTTCGATCAGCATGGTTTCGCGCTCTTTCCGTTCGGTGATGTCCTGATGGGTACCGAACATCATGAGCGGCTTGCCATCGGCTGTCCAGTTGGACACTTTGCCGCGATCCAGCACCCAAATCCAATGCCCCGCTTGGTGACGCATGCGTGCTTCGCATTCGTAATAAGGAATTTTTCCAGCGAAGTGATCGTTAAGCAGCGCTTCGGATTGCTTCAAATCATCCGGGTGCGCATACTTCAGCCAAGTTGCAATCGATGTCGGGGCAAGTTCCTCGAGGGAATAGCCAAGCATTTCGGCCCAGCGCTGATTGAAAATGACTTCCCCGGTTTGCACATTCCATTCCCAGGTGCCAATGTGTGTTCCTTCAATGATGTTGGATAAACGCAAGCGTTGATATTCCAGTTCTTTTTCGTGCTGCTTGCGACCGGTAATGTCGCGTGACGAAGCGTGAATCAGTATTTTTCCCGAGACTTCCAGTCTGCTGGCGTTGATTTCAACATTCATGATCGTGCCGTCTTTACGCCGGTGCAACGTTTCAAAAACGCGCGGCGTTTTCGAGACTTCACGTACCGCCGCAATCAATTTATCTTTCGGAATCATGGCATCCCAATCCATGACATTGAGCCGGGCGGTTTCTTCGTTGGAGTAGCCGAGCATCTTGGCGAATGCGTGGCTGAATTCCACAATATTGCCATTCTCATCGAGAATGTGAACACCATCGCTGGCGAGTTCCAGTAAGGCTTCGAATTTCAGCGATATATTTTTTAATTCGGTAATATCGTTGGCGTAGCCATTCCAGATGATACTGCCGTCAGCTTGTTTTTCGGGTTTTGAGTGCGCGTGTATCCACCGGACTTCATTTTGCGCAGTCATGACGCGGAAATCAGCGTGCCAATCGGTCAATGTGGCGGCAGATTCCTGAATCGACCGATTAAATGTTTCGATGTCCTCGGCATGAATGATGGAAAAAATGGCCGACGCATCCTTGGTAATGCTTTCCGGCGATACACCGAGGATCCCGGTTATTCCTTTGCTGGCATACGGTACGCAATTCCGCCCGTCCGGAAAAAGCTGGAACTGGTAAATAAAGCCGGGAATATTATTGGACAAATCTTCGAGAAATTTGTGGCTTTTGATGAGCTGAGTCTCAAGATTCTTGCGTAAAGTGATATCCACTAAGGTAACTAAATGATTCTTAGCCAACGTATCTTCAGATTCAAGCGGTGAAGCGGTTGCAATAACACTGCGCAGGGAACCATCCTTGCAGTGGATAAAGACGTCGAGCGGTTCAAAACTGGTATTTTTCCTGGAGGCTTCTTCCAGATGCTGGCGCCAAGTGGTTTCTACCCGCTGACGGTACGCTGGGTCCGGATAGGCCTTGGGCCACCACTCCGCTAACGTTGGAATATCGTCCAAGGTATAGCCAAATGTCTGCACAAAAGCTTTGTTCAGGAAGGTGATATTCTGCTGATCATCGTTGATTGCCTTGGGTATGGGGGAGTTGTCGATAATTGCGTAAAGCCTGGCTTCACTTCTCCGTAACTCTACTTCCACCTGATTACGCTCGGTGAATAGCACGCTGACAAATTGCGCCGTGAGCGAAATCCCCAAAATGAAGATATTCATGTCGAAGATTTGCGGATAATCATTCACGACAAAAGGGCCGAATTTGCGCGCTGTTTCAAACAACGCCAGTACCGTGATTGCACTGCATATCAGGGATACGACGGCTAATTCACTCTTAATCGCGATCCATAACAACAAGGGAACATAAATCACCAAGGCGAGAGAAATGCCGCTGAAAGTGGAGTTGCCGAAAACCAGCCATGTGGCGGGCAGCATCAAGATGATCGGCACGAGTGCATTGCGCATGGATTGCCGGATGCTGTAGCCGCGCGAAGAAAACAAAATCAGCAAAAATGGCGTTACCAGCAATTGTCCCAAGCAGTTGCCAAACCACCAATAGGTCCAAGCCTGGAAGTAGTTCTGTGATTCCTGGATGACATTAAAGAATGACAGCGCCACCGTTCCGAAGGTGGCGCTAAGCGGTTGCAGCACTAAAAAGATCATGGCAACCAGGCGGCTGAGGTCATGCACTCTGGTGAGCGTTGGATCCAGTTTCCAGCGCTTGAATAGAGTCGCCGCAATTACGGCTTCAATGCTGTTAATGGCGGAGATAGCCAGCGCGGGTGGAAGCTCCAGCCCGCTGCTTAAAGCGAGTGCTAATTGTCCAACGAAAATCCCTGGCCAGACCTTGCGGCCCAGCAAGATGGCGGCAGCCAGTGCAATACCTTCCGCGACAAAGAAAACCGGTGTGACAATGAAATGCGAGACAGAGATCAAAAAACTGATATGGCCAAATACAAAGTACAGGACAGCGAGCGCAAGCAGCTGAAAAATATAATGCCGATAGGAAACCGGCTGATGATTACTGAACATGTAAAGGTAAGAAGTCGACTGAATCGGCGGTTAATGCGGATGGGGCTATAAATATCGCTTGATGTGGCATAAGGTGGAGATTATCACGGTGGAAATTAAAACAAAATGTGCTTTTTTAATGGCCATAAAGAATCACCGTCTTTGCAGAGAGAACGAATGACGAATGCAGGCGTTCTATCAACTACCCTATGGCACGGCCGGGTTGTTCCGGGATTTGTTCAGACGTTGATAGAACCACTGTTTACAGTATTCCACTGTCAGCAGATAAGTGATGATCAAAACAGCCAACAATCCAAAAAACATCAATGGCAGCGCTGTGAAGCCCAGGTAATGGGCCATCGGGCTGATGGGGAGCAGCATGGCGATGGCGACGATACTGAGCGATGTGGCCGTTAACCAGCGGTTGGGGTGGCTGTGCAAGGGATTGCGCCGGGTCCGGATGATGAAAATGACCAGTACTTGCGTGGCGATCGATTCCACGAACCAACCGGTGCGGAACAGGGTTTCATCCGCCTCAAATACGCTGATCAGCAGATAGAAGGTAACGAAATCGAATATCGAGCTGATCGGGCCGATGGTCATCATGAAATTGCGGATAAAATTCATGTCCCATTGGCTCGGTTGCGCCAGATCTTCCTCATCGACATTGTCCATCGGCAAGGTGATTTCGGAGAGATCGTACAATAAATTGTTCAGCAGAATTTGCAACGGCAGCAGCGGCAGGAACGGCAAGAAGAGCGTTGACGCAGCCATGCTGAACATGTTGCCGAAGTTCGAGCTGGTCGCCATCATGATGTATTTCATCACATTGCCGAAGGTGCGGCGCCCTTCCATCACACCGGCATGTAGCACTTTCAAATCGTGTTCCAGCATGATCATGGACGCTGCCTGCTTGGCTACATCGACCGCGCCGTCCACCGAAATGCCGATGTCCGCCGTATGCAAGGAAGGCGCATCGTTGATGCCGTCACCCAGATAACCGACGACATGTTTGCGTGCCTTGAGCGCCAGCAACACGCGATTCTTTTGCGCCGGATTGACGCGGCAAAATAGATTCACTTCTTCCACGCGGGCGAGCAATGCATCATCCTGCATGGCGGCAATTTCATTTCCGGTCAGCACGCCGGTAACCGGCAAATTCAACTGGTTGCAAATATAGCGCGTTACCCGTTCATTATCCCCGGTTAAGATCTTGACCTGTACACCACTGGCCTGTAGTGCGGCTAAAATCGGTCCGGCGCTGATTTTGGGTGGATCGAGAAAAGCCGCGAGACCGGCAAATACCAATTCGCTTTCATCGTTTACGACAGCATAGGTGTGATCCGCTGCAACTTCGCGCCAAGCGATAGCCAATACGCGAAAACCATCATTGCCGAATTGATCGAGCAGTTGAGTAATCGATTGCCGTGCGGTTTCATCCAGCGAAACGATGTCACCGGTTTCATCTTCATACTGGGTGCAAAGGTTCAGGATGTCTTCAGGAGCCCCTTTGACTGCCAGTATCCGGGTTTCTTCACGCTCTACCAGCACCGATACGCGGCGTCGCTCGAAATCAAACGGAACTTCGTCAATTTTTTTCCAGCCGGTGACCGCAACGTCGTGGTGCAGCAGGATGGCATCGTCGAGCGGGCTTTTGAGTCCGCTTTCAAAATAACTGTTCAAATAGGCAAGTTCCAATACACGCTGGGAGCCTTGACCCAATGCGTTGACGTGATGTTCCAGATGGATTTTCGCTTCGGTCAGCGTTCCGGTTTTATCGGTGCAGAGAATATCCATCGCCCCCATATCCTGAATCGCGGATGGCCGCTTGACGATCACGTTCAATGCAGCCATGCGCAATGCGCCGCGCGTGAGTGTGACCGATACCACCATGGGCAATAATTCCGGTGTGAGTCCCACTGCCAATGCCACTGCAAACAAGAAAGATTCGAGCAAAGGGCGATGCAAAACGATATTGACCAGCAAGGTAAACAGAACCAGCAGGAAGGTAAAGCGCATGATCAACATGCCGAACTGGCGTATGCCGAGCTCGAATGAAGTGGGCGGCGGCTTCTTCTCGAGGCTGTCGGCAATCTGCCCTAGCGCTGTCGATTGCCCAGTGCGGGTGATTCTGGCCCGAGCCGTGCCACTGATCACCGTACTGCCCATGAATACCGCAGCTTTTGCTTCCAAATCCCAGGGATCGGCGCTGAGCGGTGCGTCGGCATGTTTCTCAACCGGATAGGCTTCACCGGTGAGCTGCGATTGATTGATAAACAGATCTTTTGCGTCGAGCAATTGACCGTCGGCTGGAATCAGGTCGCCCGCCGACAAGGAAATGATATCGCCCGGCACTAACTGTGCCACCGGAATCTCGGATAATTTCCCGTCCCGCAGTACCGTGGCGGTTACCGCGACTTGCGCTGCCAGTTTGGCCGCCGCTTGACCGGCACGGTACTCTTGAATGAAGTCCAGCGTGACGCTCATCAGGATGATGACGCCGATAATGAGCGCGCTGACTCCGTCACCATTCAACGCTGAAATGCTCACTGCGACGAGCAGTATCAATACCAACGGATTGTAGAAATGAGCAAGAAACTGCACGAGGATGTTGCGCTGCCTGACGGGTTTAATCTCGTTTGCGCCGTGCTGCTTCAGCAGAGTAGCTGCTTCCGCATTACTTAAACCGGTATCCAACTGATCTGTAATCATTTTGTCGTCCTCCGGACTTGTGTTACATGATAATGGCGGCTTTATGCACGCACGGTGATGCAGTCTTCGGATACGTTTGATTCTACTGAGTCCTGCTTAATCGATGACGTGAGCGGATTGCCGGATAGATCCCGGCTGCTGGGTTCCCTGTGCTTCCCATTTCATCCCGTTTGCCGCCGCTTTTGCCGTGCAGGTCTTTTATATGAATAAACTTCATAACTTAACAATTTTTTCTTCTTTGTGGAATCTTTTAATAGTTAATATGTAAGAAATCTCAGAGTTGTTTACAGAGAGGTTGATTGAAATAAGCGAAGAGTATTTCATAAGGGGTGGCATTATTCAAACTCTTATGAGGCTTAACGGTATTGTAGAAGTTGATGAAACGGAGAAGCTGAATGTGCCGATCGGCGCTATCTTTGAAGTGAATCTTGCTGTGCCACATGT
>SSFX01000040.1:0-15910 GCA_008015635.1 Nitrosomonas oligotropha | reverse complement strand
TGGCGGGGAAGCAGCACTCTCGACCGAAGAATTCTGCACCAGCTGTCACTCGATGACCTATACGCAAACGGAACTAAGACAATCGACGCACTATGGCGCGTTGGGTGTTAATCCTAGCTGTAAAGACTGTCACATACCACAAGGATTCAAGAACTTCCACTTAGCGGTGTATAGCCACGCAGTAGATGGCGCGAGAGAATTGTACTTGGAACTGATGAATGATTACTCGACGCTGGAGAAGTTTAACGAACGCCGATTGATCATGGCGCACGATGCGCGGATGAACCTGAAGAAATGGGACAGTATCACCTGTCGTGACTGCCATAAGAACCCGAATCCACCGGGAGCGGACGCACAAGAAGCGCACAAGAAGATGAAGACGGAAGGTGCGACATGTATAGACTGCCATCAGAACCTGGTACATGAAGAGGTACCGAAGACCGACTTGAATGCGAGCTTGAAAGCTGGCAAGCTGGTTTTGGTGAAGGAAGAAGATGAAGGTGGTAGTGGAGAAGACGAAGACGAGGAAGAAGACGAGGGTGAAGGAGCGGCTGGTGGTACATCTGACAGCACAGAAGCCCAGAGTGATGATGAAGATGAGGATGAAGAGTAATTATCTTCTGTGAATTTCATCTCTTCAATGTAGTGTAAATAAAATTCTGGAGATATTTCTATCTCCAGAATTTTTTTGTGTTAACAAAAGAAATAAAAAAAGAAAGCATAGCGAGAAGAAAAAATTATTGATGGTTGTGTTTTTGAAAGCACACAAGATAAAAATTACTTTCAGTAATAAAATATCTGTGTATCGATAAAACAGTACTAATCCAGATCATCACTGCCAAAGTGAAATTGGTTTTATACAGATTAGCGTTTCTTTTACGATAATGCTTCAATTTATGAAGGGCTTGAATTTTGGCAGAAGAGTCACGTACTAAAATAACTCACGCTGGCAAACTAGGATATAGCTTTCGTCGACATATGCACGAAAGATTTATAGAGACTTTCTTGTTTTTGTCGGCGCTACTTTCGATAGCGATCATGCTCGCTATCATTGTGATGCTGGTAAAAGAATCATTGGTTTTTTTTCAACATGTATCGATTTGGCAATTTGTAACCGATACGCAATGGACACCATTATTCGATGACGCTCACTATGGAATAATGCCGCTGGTTTCCGGCACTATAGTCAGCTCATTAATTGCTCTACTGGTTGCACTTCCGCTCGGAACAATTATCGCTATTTATCTTTCTGAATTTGCGCCATTTACTGTGCGTGAAATGGCGAAACCCTTCTTGGAGTTGCTGGGTGGCGTGCCGACAGTGGTATACGGTTATTTTGCGTTATTATTTGTTACGCCATTGTTACAAATTATTTTCCCTGAATTGCCTGGCTTTAATTTGTTATCCGCCGGATTGGTAATGGGAATAATGATTATCCCCTATGTGAGTTCAATGACTGAGGATGCCATGCGGGCGGTTCCGATGAATCTCCGGGAAGGCTCTTATGCGATGGGCGCTACACGCTTTCAAACGGCTATCCGAGTTGTAATGCCAGCTGCTTTTTCTGGGATAGCTGCTGCATATATTCTGGGCATATCACGTGCAGTGGGAGAAACAATGGTGGTTGCAATTGCGGCTGGGATGCAACCAAATCTAACCTGGAATCCCATGGAACCAGCTGCAACCATTACTGCATATATAGTCCAAGTCAGCTTGGGTGATTTGCCTCACGGTAGTATTGGCTATCAAACAATTTTTGCTGCCGGATTAACTTTATTGCTGATAACGCTTCTGTTTAATATCATTGGACATGTATTGCGTAAACGGTATAGAGAAATTTACTAACAATTAACACGGTCAAAAAGTGAAAATATTTT
This sequence comes from Nitrosomonas oligotropha, assembly GCA_008015635.1. Classification (GTDB taxonomy): domain Bacteria; phylum Pseudomonadota; class Gammaproteobacteria; order Burkholderiales; family Nitrosomonadaceae; genus Nitrosomonas; species Nitrosomonas oligotropha_B. The sequence continues at coordinate 14,033 of SSFX01000040.1, read as the reverse complement.
GGATGGTTTTTTGTAATGAAGAGTGTTAATAATCTAGAAGAAATCAGAAAGATTATCGGATTACATAAGAAATGGGATCTGATTTTTATGATTACCGGAATTGTTGCCCTCATGATTGCGGTATTAACCTTTATGGCTTTGTTTGCTCATATGCTGATAGATGGGATGCCACGGTTGTCGTGGGAATTCTTTACATCTTTTCCTTCACGTCGTCCTGAATCAGCAGGAATTTTATCGGCTTGGGTTGGAACAACCCTGGTGATGCTTGTAACCGCATTTGCCGCTGTGCCATTAGGAATCGGATCGGGTGTGTATTTGGAAGAATATGCACCGAAGAATTTATTAACCGAAATCATAGAGATCAATGTAACTAACTTGGCGGGTGTACCCTCGATCATCTATGGTTTGCTCGCATTAGGATTATTCGTTTATCAGCTTGGTTTCGGGCAAAGCATTTTGGCTGCGGGACTTGCTTTAGCGTTACTTATTTTGCCGGTTGTAATTGTCGCAACTCGCGAAGCAATTCGGTCAATTCCAGTATCGATAAGGGAAGGCGCGTATGCACTTGGCGCGACTAAGTGGCAAACGGTTTCTGATCATCTGTTACCGTATTCGTCTGCGGGGATTCTAACGGGTATTATTATCGGCCTGGCTCGAGCGATTGGTGAGACTGCGCCGATTATTACGATCGGTGCGTTAACATTTATTGCCTTCTTACCGCCTTCACCCGTGAAAAGTGAATTTCCTTATTTATCTATCGAATGGTTGACAGCACCTTTTACGGTGATGCCGATACAGATGTTTAATTGGGTGTCACGGCCGGAAGAGGCATTCCAATTAAATGCGGCTGCTGCTGGACTGGTATTGGTAGTTATGACACTAGCAATGAATGGTCTGGCGATTTATTTGCGTTATCGCATGCGAAAAAATATTAAGTGGTAAGAGCAATGCAAATCAATTCTGAAAAACCAATAGAAACGATCCAATATAAATCAGAAGTTAAGAACCTTAGCTTTTACTATGGGGGATTTAATGCGCTGAAGAATATCGATATGGTCTTGCACGATAAGAGGATCACTGCCTTAATAGGGCCATCCGGATGCGGGAAATCAACATTTCTGCGCTGTTTTAATCGAATGCATGATCTATATCCCGGTAATCGCTATGAAGGCGAAATTATTCTTCACCCGGATGATGTCAATATTTTGGCTTCAAACGTTGATCCAATTGAAGTGCGGATGAGGATAAGCATGGTTTTTCAGAAACCGAATCCTTTTCCCAAGTCTATTTATGAGAATGTTGCATATGGGCTTCGCGTGCGTGGGATTAAGCAACGTGCTATTTTGGATGAAAAAGTCGAAGCGGCGTTACGCAATTCCGCGCTATGGGATGAAGTAAAAGATCGATTACACCACTTGGCCTTCAATCTTTCCGGAGGACAACAGCAAAGGCTTTGTATCGCCAGGGCTTTGGCAACGGACCCGGAAATATTGCTGTTTGATGAACCGACTTCCGCGCTTGATCCCATTGCGACAGCTAGTATCGAAGAATTAATAACTGATTTAAAAAATAAGGTAACGATCCTGATCGTTACGCATAATATGCAACAAGCTGCGAGAGTTTCCGATTACACCGCCTATATGTACTTAGGGGAATTAATCGAATTTAATGTGACAGATACCATTTTTATCAAACCGAAGAATAAGCAGACGGAAGATTATATTACCGGGCGATTCGGTTAAGTTTGAAAATCGATATACATCATAAAAGCATGCGAATGTATGAAGTAGATATGATTTCGGTTAGTGATAGTATCTAAAGTTAATAATAAGGATATATGAAAGCAATTCTTTACCGTCTGTATCAGCGGATTACGATTATGGAATCATAATTGACTTAGTAAGGAATCAAATGTAGCATTCCCCCCTTTTAGGAAGCAGAGGTAAGTGGTAAAAATGCGCGAAAAGATGGTTGCGGGTAACTGGAAAATGCACGGCAGTCTAGTTGATAACAAGCAGTTGCTAGATGAAGTTGCGGCTGGAGTGGATGGATTAAAAGAAGCTCGCCTGGCGGTTTGTGTTCCTTATCCTTATCTTTCATCAGTACAAGATGCGTTGCGGAGTACCAATATAGCTTGGGGTGCTCAGAATGTAAGCCAATACGAAAAGGGTGCATATACCGGAGAGGTTTCAACATCAATGCTAAAGGATTTTGGATGCCGGTATGTCATTGTTGGGCACTCTGAAAGAAGAACATTATTTGGCGAAAATAACACTATCGTTGCAGAAAAGTATTTAGCTGCACAACGTGCAGGCATAACACCGATTTTATGTGTGGGTGAAACACTAGAGCAGCGCGAAGCTGGAACTACCGAGCGAGTAATTGAAGATCAGCTTACGGAAGTTATCCGATTGGCAGGCATAGAATCACTGAGTCAGGCGGTCGTTGCATATGAGCCAGTATGGGCTATAGGTACAGGTAAGACGGCATCTCCTCAACAAGCGCAAGATGTTCACTCGTTTATTAGAACCGGCATTGCTAATGAGAATGCGAGCATCGCCCGGGAATTAGTCATACTTTATGGCGGCAGTGTGAAAGCTAATAATGCACCTGAATTATTCGCGATGCCGGATATAGACGGTGGTTTGATAGGTGGAGCTTCACTTATTGCAAGTGAATTTATAGCGATTTGCCGCGCTTTGCAGCACTAATTTTTAGGGAGTACACATTGGAGATTATAGTTTGGTCAGCGCATGTTTTACTGGCGATTGTGCTAGTGGTTTTGGTATTATTGCAACATGGCAAAGGTGCAGATATGGGAGCGGCGTTCGGTAGTGGTTCTGCGGGCAGTTTGTTCGGTGCAAGCGGGTCTGCCTCATTTCTGAGCCGCGCTACTGGTTTTGTTGCGGCAATGTTTTTTGCTACGAGCATGAGTTTAACCTATCTGTCAGTAAATCAAACTGAGAGCTCAACGAGTGTGATGAGTTTAATGGATCAGGCCGAAGAGTCTGAAAATGCATCTGAGGTGGGAGCAGAGAAAAAGTCAATTCCAGATCACGATCAAAATGGGCCTGAAGCAGAGAGTGGCTCAAAAGTAAATCAGATACCAGAATAGTTTTTACGGAATTTTTTTAAGGCAGCCTGTTGATCATAATATGAAAATTGCTTTGCTGCCGACGTGGTGGAATTGGTAGACACGCCGTCTTGAGGGGGCGGTGGCGTAAGCTGTGCGAGTTCGAGTCTCGCCGTCGGCACCACACTAAGATGATATTCTTGAGAACTTTATTCTTATTCATGATTTAAATTCTATAAATTGGAATGATTGAATTATTTAAAAATGCTTGAAAATTATTTTCCGATCTTATTGTTTTTAATTGTTGGATTCTTGGTGGGTGTCGTTCCGATGTTATGCGGATGGTTATTGGCGCCCAATCGCCCGGATAGCGAGAAACTTTCTCCCTATGAGTGCGGATTTGAAGCTTTTGAAGATGCCCGTATGAAATTTGACGTACGCTACTACTTGGTTGCAATTTTATTCATTTTATTTGATCTGGAAATTGCTTTCTTGTTTCCTTGGGCGATCGTGCTTGACGAAATAGGCTTATTTGGATTTATTGCAATGATGATATTCCTAGGTATCCTGGTCGTAGGTTTCATTTACGAATGGATGAAGGGTGCATTAGAGTGGGATTGATGCTATGAGTATTGAAGGAACACTTGAGAAAGGATTTGTTACAACCAGTTTGGATTCAATCATAAACTGGGGGCGGACAGGTTCGATGTGGCCAATGACATTTGGCTTAGCTTGTTGTGCGGTTGAAATGATGGAGACCGGTGCGTCACGCTATGATCTTGATCGTTTTGGTATTGTTTTTAGACCAAGTCCTCGTCAATCGGATGTTATGATTGTTGCCGGCACGCTCTGCAATAAGATGGCGCCGGCTTTACGCAAGGTTTATGATCAAATGGCTGAGCCACGATGGGTGATATCTATGGGGTCCTGTGCAAACGGAGGCGGATATTATCATTATTCATATTCGGTAGTTCGTGGATGTGATCGTATCGTGCCTGTTGATATTTATGTGCCTGGTTGTCCACCGACAGCTGAAGCTCTGTTGTATGGCATTATTCAGCTACAAAATAAAATAAACCGAACCAATACTATTGCACGCTAACGTTATGTCTACTACTCAATTGGAGAATCTTGCGGCAGCATTGAAGGATGTGCTAGGCGATAAGTTGGCCGGTTTGCAAACACATTTCGGTGAGGTAACGATCGTAGTACGTGCGGAAGATATCATCGCTGCGTGTACAAATTTGCGAGACAATTTTCAGTTAAGATTTGATACGTTGATTGATCTGTGTGGCATTGATTACTCAACTTATGGTGACGAATTGTCTGCAAGGCATGGTCTGCGCAATAAGCGATTTGCTGTGATTTATCATTTACTCTCAGTAGAAAAGAACTATCGGTTACGCATTCGGGTTTTAGCCGAAAATAATGAATTTCCGAGTGTGGATTCAGTAACTGAAATTTGGCCAACTGCTAATTGGTTTGAACGCGAGGCGTTTGATCTCTATGGGATAGTTTTTACGGGGCATCCAGATTTGCGTCGCATATTGACCGACTATGGTTTTATAGGCAATCCGTTTCGCAAGGATTTTCCAATCACTGGTCATGTTGAAATGCGCTATGATGCAGAGCAGAAGCGTGTCATTTACCAACCTGTTACTATCGAACCGCGAGAAATCACACCGCTTGTAATACGTGAAGAACATTATGGCGATTGTGAATCATAACGATTATTGAGTTTCTTGCATTGTATTTTATAAGAATTTTATGAAGTAACTTATGGCCGAAATACGTAATTACACCATGAATTTTGGACCGCAACACCCGGCAGCTCACGGCGTGTTGAGGCTTGTACTGGAATTAGATGGAGAAGTTGTAAAACGCGCTGATCCGCATATTGGGTTATTGCATCGTGCTACTGAGAAATTAGCAGAAAATAAAACATATCTTCAATCCGTACCGTATATGGATCGGCTCGATTATGTTTCGATGATGGTCAATGAACATGCGTATGTCATGGCGATCGAGAAGCTGCTGCAAATTGAAGTCCCAATCAGAGCGCAATATATCCGGGTTATGTTCGATGAAATCACCCGTATACTGAATCACCTGTTATGGATTGGCGCGCATGCATTGGATGTGGGTGCGATGACAATGTTTTTGTATGCATTCCGTGAGAGAGAAGATCTGATGGATTGTTACGAAGCAGTATCCGGTGCCAGACTCCATGCTGCCTATTATCGGCCCGGTGGTGTCTACCGTGATCTGCCGGATACTATGCCTAAGTATCAATCCTCTAAAATTCATAGTGAAAAAGAAACGCGCATACGGAATGTAAATAGAGAAGGCACACTGTTAGATTTTATCGAAGATTTTACTAATCGTTTTCCAACTTATGTTGATGAATACGAAACATTGCTGACAGACAATAGAATCTGGAAGCAGCGCTTGGTTGATATTGGTATTGTTTCTCCTGAACGTGCCAAAGCATTGGGTTTTACCGGTCCTATGCTACGCGGCTCAGGGGTCGAATGGGATTTAAGAAAGAAACAACCTTATGAGGTTTACGATCGCCTTGATTTCGATATACCTGTCGGAGTAAATGGCGATTGTTATGATCGCTATTTGGTGAGAATGGAAGAGTTCCGTCAATCCAATCGCATTATTAAACAATGTGTCGATTGGCTACGTAAAAATTCAGGGCCGGTGATTACTGATAATCATAAAGTTGCGCCGCCTTCGCGTGTCGACATGAAACAAAATATGGAAGAAATGATTCATCATTTCAAATTATTTACAGAAGGATTTCATGTACCACCGGGTGAAGCCTACATAGCGGTTGAACACCCCAAGGGTGAATTTGGTATTTATTTGGTATCAAATGGTGCAAATAAACCCTACCGTTTGAAAATACGTGCACCTGGATTTGCGCATCTGGCTGCTTTAGATGAAATGTCGAGAGGTCATATGATTTCTGATGTGGTCGCTATCATTGGTACGCAAGACATAGTATTTGGTGAGATAGATAGATAACGATGTTAAGCACTGAATCCCTTAAGAGAATTGATCGAGAAATCGCAAAATATCCGCTTGATCAGAAACAATCTGCCGTCATGTCAGCACTTGCAATCGCACAAGAAGAAAAAGGCTGGCTTGCAAACGAAACCATGAATTTCGTCGCAGAATATTTAGGTATGCCGCCCATCGCGGTTTATGAAGTGGCCACGTTTTACAATATGTATAACCTGGAACCCGTTGGCGAATATAAAATTACGGTGTGTACCAATCTGCCTTGTGCTTTATCGGGTAGTAATGATACGGCAGCATATTTGAAGCAAAAATTAGGGATTGGTTTTAATGAAACAACGCCGGATGGAAAATTTACCCTCAAAGAAGGCGAGTGCTTTGGTGCCTGTGGCGATGCCCCAGTATTACTGGTTAATAACAAACGTATGTGCAGCTTTATGTCCAATGAGATGATCGATAAATTGCTGAAGGAACTGAGCAAATGAATCAGTTTCCACAAACATTAATGAACGGAGTGAATCCTTCGGATCCAGAAAATTGGCGGCTTAAAAGCTATGAAAAGCGTGAAGGGTATGCAGCACTCAGAAAAATACTAGCGAAAAAAATTTCTCCTGAGGAAGTGATTGAAGAAGTAAAGAAATCAGCGCTTCGTGGGCGAGGAGGAGCTGGCTTTCCAACCGGATTAAAGTGGAGTTTCATGCCGAAAGGGTATGAAGGTGATAAATATATCGTATGTAATTCGGACGAAGGAGAGCCAGGCACCTTTAAGGATCGCGATATAATGCGATTTAATCCCCATCTGCTGATCGAAGGAATGATAATAGCAGCGTATGCAATGGGTGTAAAAGCAGGGTATAACTATATTCATGGCGAAATATGGGAAACCTATGAACGTATGGAAGATGCTGTAGAAGAGGCGCTAGCAGCAGGCTATTTGGGAAATAATATATTAGGCTCCTCGTTCAGTTTTCAATTGCATAATCATCACGGCTATGGTGCTTATATTTGTGGTGAAGAAACCGCACTATTGGAATCCATAGAAGGTAAGAAAGGCCAACCACGTTTTAAACCACCGTTTCCAGCGAATTTTGGTTTGTATGGCAAGCCAACTACGATTAATAATACTGAAACTTTTTCTTCTGTCCCTTGGATTATCCGGAATGGTGGAGAAAAATATCTTCAGCTTGGAAAACCTAATAACGGCGGGACTAAGATTTTTTCAGTATCAGGACATGTGAATAAACCTGGCAACTATGAGATACCGCTTGGAACTCCGTTTACAGAATTACTGGAACTTGCTGGCGGGATGCGTGGCGGACGGAAGCTAAAAGCCTGTATTCCGGGCGGATCGTCTATGCCAGTATTGCCTGGTGACATAATGATGCAGACGGATATGGATTACGATTCGATCGCCAAAGCCGGTTCTATGTTAGGCTCGGGCGCTGTTATCATCATGGATGATACGACATGTATGGTCAGAGCACTGGAGCGGTTGTCTTATTTTTATTTTGAAGAATCCTGTGGGCAATGTACGCCATGTCGTGAAGGAACAGGATGGCTTTATCGTATTGTCAACCGCATTGAACATGGTAAAGGCCGATTAGAAGATTTGGAATTACTGGACAATATCGCAGACAATATACAAGGCCGGACGATTTGCGCTTTAGGCGATGCGGCTGCAATGCCTGTTCGTGCGATGATTCAACATTTTCGAAGCGAGTTTGTTTACCATATAGAACATAAGCAATGTATGGTCTGATTTTAGCTGTTAAATAATCAGAGCATATCAACTTTATAATTCGTGATTAACACAAGAATTTTAGCCGATGGTCAATATAGAAATCGACGGTAAGCAAGTATCTGTTCCTAAAGGAAGCACCATCATGGATGGCGCGAAGCAGATTGGCGTTTATATTCCACATTTTTGCTACCATAAAAAATTATCCATAGCAGCCAACTGCCGCATGTGTTTGGTTCAAGTAGAGAAAGCGCCTAAACCACTGCCTGCGTGTGCAACACCCGTTATGGATGGCATGAAGGTATATACACATTCTCAGCAAGCCGTTACTGCGCAAAAAGGCGTGATGGAGTTTCTGCTGATCAATCATCCGCTCGACTGTCCGATTTGCGATCAAGGCGGTGAGTGTCAGCTGCAAGATCTTGCTGTTGGGTATGGTGCAAGCGGTTCGCGATATACCGAAGCAAAACGAGTCGTTGTTAACAAGAATCTAGGTCCATTGATTTCAACCGATATGACGCGCTGTATTCATTGCACGCGTTGTGTGCGCTTTGGTCAGGAAGTTGCTGGAATTATGGAACTTGGGATGGCCGGTCGTGGAGAGCATTCGGAGATTCTTGCCTTTGTTGGCAAGACGATTGACTCCGAGTTATCTGGTAATGTGATTGATCTCTGCCCAGTAGGCGCTTTAGTCAGTAAACCGTTCAGATATTCAGCGCGAACCTGGGAATTGTCACGTAGAAAATCAATTAGTCCGCATTGCGGCTTGGGTTCTAATCTTGTTGTACAAGTTAAACAAAACCGTGTCATGCGGGTGCTTCCTCGAGATAATGAAGCGATTAATGAGTGTTGGTTATCCGATAAAGACCGGTTCTCCTATGAAGGTTTAAATTCGGAAGATAGATTGACGCGCCCCATGATCAAGCGCGAAGGTCAATGGTTTGAATGTGACTGGCAAGAAGCTCTGGAATTTACCGCACATTCGTTACAAACAGTTAAACAAAAACATGGCGCAAAAAGTTTAGCCGCACTCGGTTCTGCACACAGCACATCGGAAGAGCTATATTTATTGCAGAAGCTGGTACGTGCTATGGGCAGTGGCAACATTGATCATCGCTTACGGCAGTCTGATTTTCGTGCGGATAAAAATATGTTGGGTATCCCGTGGTTGGGTGCCAGTATCGCAGATATCTCACAATTGAAATCAGCGTTAATTATCGGTAGTACGCTCCGCAAAGATCATCCGCTTATTGCGCAACGAATGCGTCAAGCTGTTAAAAATGGCATGAAGCTGAATATTGTGAACCCGGTGGATGATGATCTGTTGGTTAAGGTTGCGCATAAAGCAATAGTTTCTCCGGCTTCAATAACCAGAGTTTTAGCGGAAATTCTAAAGGCAGCTGCTGAGATTAAAGGAACCGGACTAACTGATGAATTAAAGCAATTGGTCAATTCAATCAACATTCCGAGCACTGCCAATGCTTTCGCAATTGCTTCCAGCTTGATAGAAAATGCGCCGGCAGCAATTTATTTGGGAAATATTTCGCAACATCATCCGGATTATTCAATAATTGGACTGCTTGCAGATTTAATTGGCCGATTAACCGGTGCAAGTTATGGCGTATTAGGTGAATCTGCAAATAGTGTAGGTGCTTATTTAGCTGGCGCTATACCGGAAATCAGTGCTATATCGATCGCTGCAAAATTAAATTATGCCGAATCAGGATTAACCGCAGCGCAAATGCTGCAATTCGATGATGACTTGGCGAAAGAAAAATGTAAGGCATTCATATTAATGAATGTGGAACCGGAATTTGATACTTACGATTCTTATCAAGCGCTTAAAACCATTCAATCAAGTGAATTTGTAGTATCGCTTACTGCATATAAAGGTAATGGCAAAGATTATGCGGATGTGTTGCTGCCGATAACACCATTTACTGAAACTTCTGGTACTTATGTCAATACTGAAGGTAAGGTGCAAAGCTTCAACGGTGTTGTTTCTCCATTAGGAGAAGCGCGTCCGGCTTGGAAAGTTTTGCGGGTACTAGCGAATTTGCTGGAGTTAGAAAAATTTGATTATGAAACGGCAGAACAGGTTCGTGAAGAAATTTTCCCTGCTGGCGTAGACATTAATCAGTATTTGAATAATAAGTCGAAGCATTACGATACTGCGATTGCGATAAATGAGAGCCATCATATACAGCGTATTGGCGAAATCCCAATTTATCAAGCTGATCCGATTGTTCGTCGGGCCGAATCCTTGCAAGCTACGCATGATGCGGCTAAGCCGAAAGCATGGATGCCAGCAGCAATGCTGGAAAAATTGGGTATCACCGCGGGCGATCAGGTAAGAATTAAACAGGGAGAAGGATTTGTGCAGCTTGAAGCCGCTCAAGATGAGAAATTGCCGGTGAATTGTGTACGCATAGCGGGTGCCCATCCTAAGACGGTTGCATTGGGTGCCTTGTTTGGTGAAATTGTTCTGGAAAAACTGTGATGTCGATGGTTGGAGTTTATTAATGGAGAGCATTCAACAACAGTTTGTGGAAATATTCGGAACAGAATGGGGTTCCATGTTGTTTTCGTTAGCGACAAACATGACATTTATTTTTGCCATTGTGGTGCCCTTGCTATTGGGCGTTGCCTATTTGACATTTGCTGAACGTAAGATCATCGCTTATATGCAAATTCGCGTTGGTCCAAATAGAGTGACCTTTTTTGGTATACCTTGGCTGCGTGGATGGGGGCAACCGATTGCTGATGCTGTAAAAGCAATCATGAAGGAAATAGTCATTCCGACTGGCGCAAACAAATTCCTCTTTATCTTGGCTCCAGTGTTAACGATTATGCCAGCGTTGGCGGCTTGGGCAGTAGTTCCTTTTTCTCCTGAATTAATTCTGGCTAATATTAATGCAGGGCTGCTTTATATTCTTGCAATGACATCAATGGGCATTTACGGCATTATCATTGCTGGTTGGGCATCGAATTCTAAGTATGCTTTTTTAGGTGCCATGCGCTCAGCCGCTCAAGTGGTTTCATATGAGTTGGCGATGGGCTTTGCCTTAGTGTGTGTTTTGATGATGTCACAAAGCTTGAATTTGGGCGATATCGTGAATGGGCAACAGGGTAATAGTTTCTTGAATTGGTATTTGATTCCGTTGTTTCCGATGTTTCTGGTTTATTTAATTTCGGGCGTGGCTGAAACTAACAGGGCTCCTTTTGATGTGGCAGAAGGAGAATCAGAAATTGTAGCGGGATTTCATGTTGATTACTCAGGTATGGCCTTTACGGTATTTTTTCTGGCTGAATATTCCAACATGATATTGGTAGCCACATTGACATCCATCATGTTTTTGGGGGGATGGCTACCTCCTGTCGATATAGCACCATTTACACTAATACCGGGCATTATTTGGTTATTATTGAAGATTGCATTTATTCTTTTCTTTTTTCTATGGTTTCGTGCAACTTTCCCGCGCTATCGATATGATCAAATCATGCGATTGGGTTGGAAGATATTTATTCCCATCACACTTGTATGGATTGTTTTGTTGGGCTCGATCATGCAATTGCCAGAATCGATTCGGAATACATTTCCGTTGAATATTTGGTTTTAAAATAGAGAAAAATACAATGGATCGTATCAAAAAATTTTTTAGTACCTTTTTACTGTTTGAGTTATTAAAAGGTATGGCAGTTACTGGCCGGTATTTATTCAAACCAAAGATAACTGTACATTTTCCTGAGGAAAAAACACCACAATCGCCACGATTTCGTGGTTTGCATGCTCTGCGCCGCTATCCAAACGGGGAAGAGCGTTGTATTGCTTGTAAATTATGTGAGGCTGTTTGTCCAGCAATGGCAATTACCATTGACTCAGAGCAACGCGCAGACGGTACGAGACGGACAACACGTTATGATATTGATTTAAGCAAGTGTATTTTTTGTGGTTTTTGTGAAGAATCTTGTCCAGTAGATTCGATCGTAGAAACACGCATATTGGAATATCACGGCGAAAAAAGAGGTGATCTGATCTATACCAAAGAAATGTTGTTAGCTGTTGGAGATCGTTACGAAGAACAGATTGCCAAAGATCGAGAAGCTGATGCACGTTATCGCTAAGTCTTGCTGGTAGATAAAAAATGAATTTTCAAGATATTTTGTTTTATATTTTTTCAGCCATTTTGGTTGCGTCAGCACTGGGTGTTATTACGGTGCGGAACCCAGTAAATTCGGCGTTATTATTGGTGCTGGCTTTTGTTACTTGCGCAGGATTATGGTTGCTGCTGGAGGCAGAGTTTCTAGCAATTGCTTTGGTGTTAGTATACGTCGGTGCAGTCATGGTATTGTTTTTATTTGTAGTTATGATGCTCGATATCAATCTTGATCGATTGCGAGAAGGATTTTGGAAATGGTTTCCATTTGGTGCGACGATTGCATTAATAATAGTCGCAGAGATATCGATGGTGTTGATGGGGAAATATTTCGGGCTCGAAGAAATGCCGATACCAAGACCACACGATGCTGATTATAGTAATACAAGAGAACTGGGACGCTTGATTTATACGGAATATGTTTATGCTTTTGAATTAGCGGCAGTGCTGTTATTGGTTGCGATGGTTGCAGCTATTGCACTGACATTACGGCATCGCGAAGATAAAAGATCGCCGAATCCATCCAAACAAGTCAAAGTCAGAAAAGAAGATCGGTTACGTATAGTGACAATGTCAGCTGAAAAAAAGGAATGACGAAATCATTCCAAAGAATTTGTGACGATTTATAAAATATAAAAAAGAGGTTGTTAGTTTGATATCGTTATCTCATTATTTAGTCCTTGGAGCAATTTTGTTTGCCATTGGTTTAGTGGGCATTTTTCTCAACCGAAAGAATGTCATTATTTTACTGATGTCGATTGAATTGATGCTATTGGCTGTCAATATGAATTTTGTTGCATTTTCGCACTATCTGCAGGATATATCGGGACAAATCTTTGTGTTCTTCATTCTGACCGTTGCAGCAGCAGAATCAGCAATTGGATTAGCGATTCTTGTGGTGTTGTTTCGGAATATGCGGACGATTAATGTGGATGACTTGGATGAACTTAAAGGTTAAAACAGGTCACATAGAACGATTGAAGTACCTATCATTAATAAAAAATAATTGATCGAGATGCAAAAACTTTACTTACTGGTGCCACTAGCTCCGTTGATTGGTGCAATTATAGCTGGATTATTCGGACGTTTCATAGGACCGACATGGAGCCATCGTGCCACTATCGGATTGGTTTTTGTTTCCTTAATTGCATCGATCATTATTTTCTTGGATGTCCTGGAAGGTAACAGTTATAACGGTAGTGTTTATACTTGGTTAATTTCAGGTGAAACGCGATTTGAAGTTGGTTTTTTAATCGACCAATTAACCGCAACCATGATGGTTGTAGTCAGTTTGGTTTCTCTTATGGTGCATATCTATACCATTGGGTATATGCATGACGATCCAGGTTATCAACGTTTTTTCAGTTATATCTCATTGTTTACCTTTTCGATGATGATGCTGGTGATGTCGAATAATTTCTTACAGTTATTTTTCGGCTGGGAAGCAGTTGGCTTGGTTTCTTATTTATTAATTGGCTTTTGGTATACTCGCCCGACTGCAATTTATGCCAACTTAAAGGCTTTTTTAGTTAACCGCGTTGGTGATTTTGGCTTTCTTTTAGGGATTGCGTTGGTGTTAATGCATTTTGGCACCTTGGATTATGCATCGGTTTTTGCACAAGCACCGGGAATAGTAGACGAAAAGGTTGAATTAATCCCCGGTATGCCATGGCTGGTGATAACGCTGATTTGTATCCTATTGTTTGTTGGTGCAATGGGTAAATCTGCGCAATTTCCACTGCATGTGTGGCTACCTGATTCTATGGAAGGCCCCACTCCAATTTCAGCATTGATCCATGCGGCTACTATGGTGACAGCAGGCATTTTCATGGTGGCGCGCATGTCCCCTCTATTTGAGTTGTCGGATACCGCACTAACCACAATTTTGATTATTGGCGGTATCACCACCTTATTTATGGCATTGGTTGCGGTGGTTCAGAATGATATCAAACGGGTTGTCGCGTATTCCACATTATCCCAGTTAGGCTATATGACGGTTGCATTGGGCGCTTCCGCTTATTCGGCTGCGATTTTCCAC
>SSFX01000068.1:0-13614 GCA_008015635.1 Nitrosomonas oligotropha | reverse complement strand
TTCCGGATCCTTACCCGCGCACTATGCACCGGCAACGCCATTGAGAATTTACCCTGCGGAGCAACTATGGCAGCGCGCAGTAGCTCTGGCGGAACAAGATTTGCGCATACTGGTCATAACCTGGTCGCATAGCGCTCAGTCACGGCCCGCCTTGAGTCAATCCATCGAACAATTCGCCATGCCGTCCGATCCTGTCGCGTATGGCCAGCAACTGTATGCCAGATTACGGCAGTTTGACCGGGCAGCATTTGATTATCTGCTCGTTGAGGCGCCGCCAGATCATCCGGGATGGTTAGCCGTCACGGATCGTTTGCAACGCGCCAGCTATCACTGATTTAACACTTACCAAGACTAATACAATGAATACAAATAATAAATTACAAGCTGTGCTATTTGATGTTGACGGCACGCTTGCCGACACGGAACAGGACGGGCATCGCCTGGCTTTCAATGCCGCCTTTAAACAATTCCATCTCGACTGGAATTGGGATATCAATCTTTATGGTGAGTTACTGCAAATCACCGGTGGCAAGGAGCGGATTCGCTATTTCCTGGAAAGATACATGCCCGCCGAGCTCGATAAAAGTAATCTGACCGAATGGATCGCCAGTTTGCACAAAACCAAAACCAAGCATTTTGAGTCGTTGATGGAAACCGGCAACATCCCGTTACGCCCGGGTGTCGCCCGGTTGATTCACGAGTTGCGCCGGAAAAAAGTAAAGCTTGCGATCGCAACCACGACGACGATGGAAAATGTCACCGCGTTGCTTAAATCGACACTAGGTGAAGAATCGATCGGCTGGTTTGATGTGATCGGTGCCGGCGACATTGTACCGTTGAAAAAACCAGCGCCGGATATTTACCACTGGGTGCTCGATCAGCTCAAACTAACGGCGCCGCAATGTATCGCCATTGAAGATTCTGAAAACGGCTTGAAATCGGCACGTGCGGCAAATCTTTCTACCCTCATTACCGTCAGCGGTTATACCCGTTCACAAAATTTTAGCGGTGCGGTGACTATTCTGTCCGACTTGGGCGAACCATCCCAGCCATTCACACACATGGGCGGTGTAATCCTTGAGCGAGGATGGGTCGACTATAAAACACTCAATAGCCTGATCAATCCTTAGTCCCGTTTGTACAAACATGAACACTATTGAACACTGGCAATCATTTCTTAACCAGCACGGAGGGTAGTAATATGAAACTCAAGCAAACTTTAGCGATTACTGTAATCGGCGCTTTGTTTTACTTCAGTTCACAAGCCATTGCAGCGGACGCACACCAACATACAACGGAAGCGATAAAACACGCGGAGGATGCGCAGATTCACGGCAAGGCCGGACATAGCAAAGCATTGCTGGATCATGCACAAGAAAGCCTCACCCATGCAAAAGCCGCCGAAAAAGAGTCTGCTGAGGCACATCAACACATAACCGAATCGATCAAGCATCTAGAAGAAGCGATTGCGCATGCGAAACAAGATCATGCGGAGGAAGCGACCAAGCATACTGCCGAGGCATTGAAACACCTGCGGGATTCTGTTGCTGAATAAAAAAACAGCGGAAATGAGAAAGCGCATAACCCGTTAGAGCTATGCGCTTTTTGTTATTTTATCGAACTGATTACTACCGGCTATTACGATTGATTTGGTAAATATTGCAACGGATCAACCGGTTTTCCATGTTTACGGATTTCAAAATGCAGCTGGATCGTATCCGTATCGGTATTACCCATTTCCGCGATTTTCTGCCCTTTCACCACGGCTTCACCTTCTTTGACCAGCAACTTACTGTTGTGCGCATAAGCGCTCAGAAATGTATTGTCGTGCTTGATGATGATCAGGTTTCCATAGCCGCGCAGGCCATGACCGCTATAAACCACTTCGCCCGCCGCAGAAGCAAGAACCGGTTGCCCTGCTTGGCCGGATATTTTTACCCCTTTGGAATTCTTGGAAAAAGATGACAATAATTTTCCTGTTGTCGGCCAAATCCAATCGGCAACCGAACTGGCCGCTTTATCGGATATTGATGATTCAGGTTGAGGAGCGACTTCAATTTTGGTATTTTTTTCTGCTACCGCGGATGCAGGGGGTAATGCAGGCGAAGGATTATTGGCCGGATATTGTAATCGCGCCACATTCTGCTCTGAGAAAGGAAGTTTTAGCGCTTTAGGACTGTTTTTTACCTTGCCGCTACTGGCTGCTGGACTGCTTTCGGGAGGAATGGGAATGACCCGGTCAACCGGATTCTGCGTCGGTTCAAGCGTTACCGTTTCCGGTTGCTGCGGCAAGGCGAATAATGCCGGTTGCGAGCTTTTTCCCGGTATCGACAAATAAATTTTTTGCCCCGGTTTGATCGAATTTGGATCGGTAATATTATTCCATTCCGTCAATTTCTTGAAATCCACGCCATGATTAAGCGCTATTCCGTATAACGTATCCCCTTTCTGCACCGTATAGACTTGATTATCCGCATTGTTCGATTCGACTGGCTTTACAGGTTGTACCGCATCGCTTTTTGCGCGATCGACTACTTGCACAGGAGGCTGTGTCGTACTACATCCAATCAACAGAAGACTGGCGCCGCACAACAAATAAAAATCGCTAATGGGTAACTTTGACCGCTTCGGTAAAGAAAATATCGTAACCATATACTTGCAGATATCAATAGTGTTGATCAGTTTGATCGTTGCATGATTTGCCATTTTATACCTCGCGCCGCTATTTTTTTATGACTCCTGCCAGTAAAGGTACAAAATTCACCTCTTCCAATACCGTCTCGGTAAAACCTTGCGCATTCCGCTCAATAATGCACAAATACTGCTTTTGGGTCCCCTTCGGGAAAACCATCCTGCCGCCGACTTCCAGTTGTTCCAATAATGAAAGAGGCACATGCGTCGTCACTGCCGTCATGATAATACCATCAAAAGGCCCCGCTTCGGCAAGCCCAAGCAAACCATCCGCATGTTTTAAATAGATATTCCGGATCTGCAATTCTTGCAGCCGGATACGAGTGCGTGTCAGCAGCGGTCCAATCCGTTCTATCGAAAAAACCTTTTGCGCGATATGTGCCAGCACGGCAGTCTGATAACCACAGCCGGTACCAATTTCCAGCACCTTACCTAAACTTGAATTGGCGCGTAAGAGCTCGCTCATGCGCGCCACAATCCAAGGACTGGATATCGTTTGTCCGTAATTTATAGGTAAGGCAACATCTTCATAAGCCCGGCTTGCCAAGGCTTCTTCAACAAAAATATGACGAGGAATGTTACCCATCACGGATAAAACCACCTCATCCGCGATTCCCTGTGCACGCAAACGTTCAATCATGCGCATGCGTGTACGCTGCGAGGTCATACCTATTCCAGAATGACGAACATTCACCAATCAGTACCTATAAAATTTCAACTCTCTCGACATAACAAGCGCCTAATTATTAAGCCAGCTTGTTATCAGATCCAACTGATCATAACGGGTGAGATCTATCTGTAACGGCGTTACCGAAACCCGATGATGCTGAACAGCATAAAAATCCGTTCCTTTCCCAGCGTCTTGCGCCGGACCGGCCGCGCCCACCCAATATACGGTTTCACCACGGGGATTTTGCGATTTAATGACGGGTTCCGCTTTGTGCCGCCGCCCCAAGCGAGTCACTTCGATTCCTTGCAATTGCTGATATTCGATATCCGGGACATTGATATTCAACAACACGGGGCTCTGAATTTCATTTTTTTTGAAACGTTCCACCATATCAACCGCAACACGTGCGGCGGCCAAATAATTACCTCTGGACGCATCGACCAGAGATACAGCCAATGAAGGAATCCCCAGCAAAAAACCTTCTGTAGCCGCAGCAACAGTACCTGAATAAATCGTATCGTCACCCATGTTAGCGCCCTTGTTGATTCCGGAAACAATCATGTCCGGCATAATGTCGAGCATGCCGGTGACTGCCAAATGGACACAGTCAGTCGGTGTGCCATTGACATAATAGAAACCGCTATGGGATTTACGCAGACTTAATGGGCGATCCAGTGTCAGAGAATTACTGGAACCGCTTCGATCTCTCTCGGGTGCAACGACTATGATTTCTGCAATTTGTGCAAGTGATTCAGCAAGGCAAGCAAGACCGGGAGCAAAATATCCATCATCGTTACTGAGTAATATGCGCATTTTTATGAAGTTATGAAAATCACAGGATAATCAAACGAACATTCGTGCACAGTAAACTCAGCATCTATCATATTTAAGTGGAAGTCCAATCAAGTGGTCGGGGCGAGAGGATTTGAACCTCCGACCACTTGCACCCCATGCAAGTACGCTACCAGGCTGCGCTACGCCCCGAGCGGGCAATTATAGCAAACAATACACGTGAACTTCAGAAACTCTTACTGAGAAAACATCACTGACTATCACTCACGAACGCAATTGCGACACAATACTCTGAATTTCACGCCGGATATAACCTAAATCCGTCATTGAAGGCTGCGGATTGGCAGTAATATCCTCCAGTGAAATCAATTCGCCTTCAGTGTGTTCCAAACGGTTACGCGCACCACTGATTGTGAATCCTTGATCATACAGTAGCTCTTTAATGCGCCGTATGAGCAATACTTCTTGATGCTGATAATAGCGGCGATTGCCACGGCGCTTTACCGGCTTTAATTGCGCAAATTCTTGTTCCCAATAGCGTAATACGTGCGGTTTGACACCACAAAGAACACCAACCTCCCCGATAGTAAAATATCGCTTGGCAGGAATCGGCAGTGGTGTATTACTTACTTTTTTGTTTTCCATGATAATTTTTCTCAACCAAAGCTTTTAACTTCTGGCTTGCATGAAATGTGACGACACGACGGGCAGTAATCGGAATTTCTTCCCCTGTTTTTGGATTCCTTCCCGGACGCTGAGGTTTTGCCCGTAATTGAAAATTACCGAATCCTGAAAGTTTTACTCCCTCACCATTTTGTAAAGCGGTACGTACTTCTTCATAAAAAGACTCGACCATATCCTTGGCCTCACGTTTATTAAGCCCTACATTTTCAAACAATAAATCTGCTAATTCAGCTTTTGTTAATGCCATACTTCACTCCAGTTAGTTATTAATTTTATAGCTATAAATTCATCTATATTAGAATTATTAAGCAGTAACACTTTTACTTTAAATAAAAAGAGATTAATAACTTATCTCATACAATTAGTTTTTACGGAATCGATCCATAAACAATTAATACCAAATAAAATATCGACACATAGGTAATAGAAATGCATCAATTGCGCAATGTAGCTGAAAATTTATTCTTCAATATTTCTACTATGCTTGCGACTGCAGAGTCAGCCTCTTCATCGGTCAATGTTTTCTCAGTATCTTGTAACAACACCCGGAATGCAAGACTTTTTTTGCTGTCGTCCATCCCCTTGCCGCGATAAATATCGAACAAAGAAAAGTCCGACACTATCGCCGATTTTCCCGCATTTATCGTATCGAGCAGGGAATGCACACTAACGCCATTATCGACGATAATTGCAATATCGCGCCGCACAGGTGGAAATTTAGAAATTTCTTTAACCGCTGGTAACGACTTAGACATCAAGCTGCTTGATTCCATCTCAAATAGTATGGTGTTTCTTTGTAATCCATATTTCTTCTGCCAACGCGGATGCAATTCGCCTAACCATCCAATCGGTTGATCATCAGCCAAGATTTGCGCGGACTTCCCCGGATGCAATGCCGGATGAGCAAATTTCCTGAAATAGAGAGCTTTACCTTGGCACAAAGCCTCTATATCTGCTTTGACATCATAAAAATCGACACCTCTTGCCGTTATTCCCCACTGTTCTTGCACTATATCACCATAGCTTAATCCGGCAAGCTTTTCCACTTGTTTACAGTCGCTTTCATCATCCCTGATAAAACAGCAGCCAATCTCGAATAAACGTACTCTAGCTTGCTTGCGGTTCAAATTAAATTGCAAATTGGAAATCAAGCCGCCTATCAAGCTACTCCGCATGACGCTCATTTGACTCGCAATCGGGTTTTGTAACGCGATTGGTTTACAGTTATTGACCAAGTCAAGTTCCCAATCGGCATCGACAAAAGCATAATTAATAACTTCCTGATAATCGCGTGCTGTTAACGACCGTTTTATGTCTATCGTGGAGTATTTTGTTTCGGATGCCGGAAGCATCGCCATTCCACCATACGGAAAATGCACCGGAATCTGGTCATAACCATAAATCCGCGCCAGTTCCTCTATAAAGTCCTCTTCAATCGCTAAATCGAAACGATAACTTGGTGGTGTCACATTAAAGGCATCTTCATTCACTAAAAATTCAAACCGTAAGCGGTTAAAATAATCAATGACTTGCTGTTTTCCGATATCAATACCCAATACTCGTTTGACTCGTTCAACACGTACATGAACAAGCGATCGCTGCGGCAGTTCATGCTTGATCTCAGTCACCGGCCCCGCCCTACCGCCACAAATCGTTTGTATCAGATGAGTCGCATATTCCAGCACATCTCTCGTGGCTGCAAAATCCACTCCGCGCTCAAACCGATAAGCCGAATCCGAGCTGAATCCCAATTGAAAAGATTTACCGCTGATCGTATCCGGGCTAAAAAACGCGCTTTCCAGAAAAATATCCGTCGTGCCCTGAGTTACTCCGCTATCCAATCCGCCCATGATGCCAGCTAATGCCAGCGGTTTTTGTTCGTCGGCAATTAGTAACATTCCAGAATCAAGGTCAATTTGATTACCATTCAGTAATTGCATTTTCTCATCCCGGCCCGCATACCGGACTTGGATGTCCCCCTTAATTTTGGCGAGATCGAAGGTATGCATAGGCTGTCCGGTTTCCAGCAATACATAGTTGGTAATATCGACGATGGGATTTATCGACCGCAGCCCGCTGCGTTCCAGACGCTGAGTTAGCCATAATGGCGTTGGCACATTGAGATTGATATCTCGCATAATCCGGCCGCAGTAAAGCGGACACGCGCCGGAAGCCATGACCTGTACAGCCAGTGTATCGTTTATTTCTTCCGCAACAGGTTTTCTCTCCAGCGAAGAGAGTCCAGCCGATGTTATTGCCGCAACCTCACGCGCCACGCCCAATACACCAAGACAATCCGCTCTGTTTGGTGTCAGCTTTAACGTAAAAACATGGTCGTCAAGCTCATAATAACCGCGAAAATCCATACCCACAGGTGCGTCACCAGGAAGCAATAACAAACCATCCGTAGCATCACTGATGCCTAATTCCTTAGCCGAACATAACATGCCAGCTGATTCGATTCCGCGCAGCTTTGATTTTTTGATGGTAAAACCCGGCAAAGTTGCGCCAATCAGTGCGCAAGGGACTTTTACACCGACGCTTACATTGGGTGCGCCACACACAATTTGCAATACATCGCCCTCGGCTCTTCCAGTTCTGACTTTACACACTTTGAGCCGGTCAGCTTCCGGGTGTTTTTCGACAGCCAGCACCTCGGCCACAATAACCTTATCAAAGGTGGCCGCTACCGGTTCAATGCTCTCCACCTCGATGCCGGCCATCGTCAGCGCATGCGCAAGCTCGGTACTGGAAAGCGGCGGATTAACAAAACTGCGTAGCCAGTTCTCGGAAAATTTCATAAGATTCAGTTATTATTAACGATGATGAATAAATCAATCAGATTCAATTGAATTGTTTGAGAAAGCGCAAATCATTTTCAAAAAATAACCGCAAATCATTTACACCGTATCTGAGCATTGTCAATCGCTCGACTCCCATACCAAAGGCGAATCCGATATATTGCTCGCTATCAATGGCCACATGTTTTAATACATTGGGATGAACCATCCCGCATCCCAGCACTTCCAGCCAGCCGGTATGACTACAAACACGGCACCCCTTTCCATTACACATCACACAACCTATGTCCATTTCCGCTGAAGGCTCGGTAAAGGGAAAAAAGGACGGACGGAAGCGCACGGGTAAATCATCCCGTTCAAAGAATTGCGCCATGAAATTTGCCAAAACGCCTTTCAAAGCGGAAAAATTGGCATTTTCATCAATCCATAAACCTTCCACCTGGTGAAACATGGGTGTGTGTGTCACATCGGAATCACACCGGTAAACACGCCCTGGCGCGATCACCTTAATCGGCGGTTTATTATTCTGCATATAATGAATCTGTACTGGCGACGTATGCGTGCGCAGTAAGTTGCCATTATCAATGTAGAACGTATCGTGCATTGCCCGTGCGGGATGATTCTCAGGGATATTAAGTGCCGTGAAGTTATAGAAATCGGTTTCTATTTCCGGCCCCGAAACCACATCAAATCCGATCGAGTGGAATAATGTTTCAATCCTCTGAAGCGTTTTTGTCACCGGATGTAAACCGCTCACTCCGCCTCCTCTACCCGGCAAGGTAATATCCAGAGCTTCCTCGGTTAATTTAGCTTCCAGCTCTTTTTCTTGAATTGCATGACGGCGGAATTTAAGTGTCGCTTCTAGCCGGTTCTTTGCTTCATTGATCTGACTTCCCATTGCGGGACGTTCTTCAGCAGGCAACTTACCCAATCCTTTGAGCAACTCAGTCAGCACACCGCTTTTACCGAGATATCGCGCCTTAACATTTTCCAGCTCGGCAGGGTCTTCGATGTTATCCATCTGGCTTATTGCTTCAGTGATAATTTCTTCCAAGTTTTTCATGTCAACAAGAGCATTAAGATTAAATAACAACTACCCTATCGTTCCACTTCACAAGATTCACAAGAAAAAGGGAGGCTCAGGTTTTACCCGACCTCCCAATATCTATCGGTTTACATCCAATTATGTAGTAAGACTCGCTTTTGCTTGTGCTGCAATTTTCTCAAAAGCGCTCTTATCGAATACGGCCAAATCAGCCAGGACTTTTCGATCAACTGCAATACTTGCTTTCTTAAGACCATTCATAAATACGCTGTATGACAAACCGCACTCACGAGCAGCTGCATTGATACGCGCAATCCATAATGCACGGAACTGTCTTTTACGCTGACGGCGGTCCCGGTAAGCATACTGGCCGGCCTTCATAACCGCTTGTTTGGCTATACGATAAACATTCTTACGACGTCCGCGATAACCTTTGGCTAAATCTAAGATTTTCTTATGCCGCGCATGAGCGGTTACACCACGTTTAACTCTTGGCATGATCTTCTCCCTTTATGCGTACGGCATCATAGCGCGAACCGAGGCTTCATTTGTGGCATGCACAGCAGCGGTACCTCGCAGTTGGCGCTTATTTTTGGTTGTTTTCTTAGTCAAGATGTGGCGTTTAAAAGCTTGTGAGCGTTTGACACTCCCGCTCGCCCTAAACTTGAAGCGTTTTGCCGCTCCACTTTTAGTTTTCATTTTAGGCATAAATACTCCTCTTTGATATGAAACCAGGTGTTCTCATGATTGAGAAACTTTACTAACCTGGAGATCACTTATTTTTACACTCAACTGCTCTACGATACTTCGGACGAATCTTCCGTTGATACTTTTGCTTTATCGGTTTTGGTATCTTTCTTTTTAGGAGACAATACCATTACCATTTGCCGCCCTTCCATCTTAGGAAATTGCTCCACTATTGCAAATGCTTCCAGATCACCTTTTACACGTTCCAGCAGGCGCATACCGAATTCCTGATGTGCCATTTCACGTCCGCGGAATCGCAATGTCACTTTAACTTTATCTCCTTCATTCAAGAAGCTAATTAAGTTTCTAAGTTTTATATTGTAATCCCCTTCATCCGTATTCGGTCTGAACTTAATTTCTTTAATTTGTACTTGCTTTTGCTTGATTTTCGCATCGTGCTTCTTTTTACTTTCTTGATAACGAAACTTACCATAATCCATCAAGCGGCACACTGGCGGCTGCGCAGTCGGCGCTATTTCAACCAGATCAACCCCCGCTTCTTCCGCCAAGGCATTTGCTTCAGCAAGTGTCACAATACCTATTTGCTCCGCATTCACACCAATCAAACGAACTTCTTGCACATCAATTTCTTGGTTGATGCGCACTGATTTTTCCTGAGCTATGGTAAATTCTCCAAGAGTAATTTATAAAGAAATTTATACTTTTGCAGACAGTTCTTCATTTAGACGCACCAGCAGTGCTTCTAGCGTCATCTGACCCAAATTATCACCTGCGCGATTGCGCACTGCCACTGTATTCGTGCGCACCTCTTCGTCTCCGACTATAATTTGATAGGGAAGCTTCTGCAAGCTATGCTCGCGGATTTTATAGGTTATCTTCTCATTTCTCAAGTCCAAGGTGACTCTAATGCCATGCCGCTCCAATTGTGCAGCTACTTCCTGGGCATAATCGGTTTGTGCACGAGAAATATTGAGCACGACAACTTGCTCGGGTGAAAGCCACAAAGGTAATGCACCCGCGTAATTCTCCAATAATATGCCGATAAATCTTTCCATAGATCCGAGTATGGCTCTATGCAACATTACAGGTATCTGCCTTGAATTATCTTCTGCGACGTATTCTGCGCCCAGACGATCCGGCATGGAAAAATCCAGTTGCAGTGTACCGCATTGCCAAACCCGTCCAATACAATCTTTTAATGAGAACTCAATTTTCGGCCCATAAAACGCACCTTCGCCAGGCTGCAATTCCCATTCAAGCTTAGCTTCAGTTAATGCCGCTTCCAGTGCTGCTTCCGATTTATCCCACTGCGCTTCCGATCCGACACGTTTTTGCGGACGGGTCGAAAGCTTAACCATCAATCCTTTAAAGCCAAAATCTACATAAACACCCTTCAGCAGATCGATAAACTTCACCACTTCATCTTGTATCTGATCTTCCGTACAAAAAATATGCGCGTCATCTTGAGTAAACGAACGTACT
The DNA here is from genome assembly GCA_008015635.1 of Nitrosomonas oligotropha. Taxonomy (GTDB): domain Bacteria; phylum Pseudomonadota; class Gammaproteobacteria; order Burkholderiales; family Nitrosomonadaceae; genus Nitrosomonas; species Nitrosomonas oligotropha_B. Next base: position 2,741 of record SSFX01000068.1, on the reverse strand, counting down.
CTCATGATACCGTGCAGCGCTCCTGATGCTTCATTGCGATGACAAGAACCGAATTCCGCCAATCGTATCGGAAGCTCTCGATAGCTCCGCAAACCTTGATTAAATATTTGCACATGGCCGGGGCAATTCATCGGTTTGATCGCAAAATCACGTTCGTCCGCATGAGTGGTAAACATATTCTCGCGAAAGTTTTCCCAATGTCCTGAACGAACCCACAAATCCTTATCCAAAATTTGCGGCGTGCGAATTTCCTGATAGCCATTTTGCTTCAGTATATTTCGCATATATTGTTCAATCTGCTGCCACAACATCCAACCTTTAGGATGCCAAAATACCATGCCAGGCGCTTCATCTTGCGTATGAAACAAATCCAGCTGTTTGCCAATTTTGCGATGATCTCTTTTTTCCGCTTCTTCCAAGCGATGCAAATAATCTTTCTGATCATCTTTATTGGTCCACGCGGTTCCATAAATGCGCTGCAGCATTTCATTATTGGAATCACCACGCCAATACGCGCCCGCGACTTTCATCAGCTTAAATACTTTTATTTTCGATGTAGCCGGAACATGCGGTCCTCGGCACAAATCGGTAAAATTGCCCTGAGAATAGAGTGATAAATCCTCATTGCCTGGTATCGACTCAATGATTTGCGCTTTGTAGTGCTCCCCCTGACCCTTGAAAAAATTGATCGCATCCGTACGTTCTAAAACTTTTCGTTCTATCTTTAAATCGCGCTTACTGATTTCCAACATGCGTTTCTCGATTGCTTGCAGATCTTCCGGTGTAAATGGCCGTTTATAAGAAAAATCATAATAAAAACCATCTGAAATCACGGGGCCAATAGTAACCTGCGCATCTGGAAATAATTCTTTTACCGCATGCGCGAGTAAATGCGCACACGAGTGCCGGATAATCTCCAATCCTTCAGCATCTTTCTCCGTAATAATAGCGAGTTCACTATCATCTTTAATCTGACTATAAACATCGACCAGCTTTCCATTAATTTTTCCAGCAATAGCCGCTCGAGCGAGGCCTGGCCCAATGGACGTAGCCACGTCTAGTATCGTTACGGGTTGATCAAAATTACGCTCAGATCCATCTGGCAAACGCACAACAGTCACAGAAATTCCTTCCAAGTAATCAGATGATTTATTGTATATCCAGTCTTAATTGCTACCATTCAATTCATTCATGGTTTTTTTGTCATAACAGGCTACTTAATAAATGACGTTTTATACCAGCTATTCATTTTTTGCAATCCGTTTAGAATTTTTGGCGAAAATCCGATTGCTACCGCATCAACAAGACAATACCAGGCAGCGACACCACTCGGCGGATTCCCTTGTGTCCAATTAAAAACCGGCTCTATGGACGCCCACTTCCATGTACCGGCTGCTGTCCCCACGACTTCTAGCCAAGTGCAAATGAAAAATGCACCCAGATATACCATCGGCGAGCGCCCTTTGAAAAGACAGATAACAAAAATACAAAACAAAAACGCACCAACCTGATCGCCTTGTTCAGGAATACCACTAATTCCCCACAGCGACCATAAACCACCGGTTGCAATTACAAATACCGCTAACTTCCTGGCATTAACCAGGAAAAATCTTGAGCGCGAAAGGGCAACCGCTGTCAGATAAACCATGCCATGACCAGGTGGGACATAAAGCGGCACATTTCCAAACCGATAGGTATAGCCTTCCATATAAATCGATGCAAAGTGTTCTCCGGCAGTTGCAAACGCCACTGCAACGACAACCTGCATTCTTACTTCTCTATTTTCACCGATCAGCAGCCCAAACAGAAAAATCCAGGCGATCACACCCAGCAAATTCTGCATTTCTTTACTTGCGCTTCCGTCAATCACCAGACTGACTCCAACACAAAAAAAAGTAAAACCCGCAATAAAATAATCTCTATTTCGATGCGGATAATCGATATTTGGTTTTGGAAAATGATTCAACATCTTTTTAAAAAACCTTACTGTAACAAAAAGCCCGCCATAGGCGGGCTACTGAATTTCCATAAATATTGCAGCATTTGCTTGTACTTACCAATTATTATCTGCAAACGCCTTGATATGTTCTACATAGTTAATATTTACTTCAACGAAGTGTGAAGATAATTACTCTTCATCCTCATCTTCATCATCACTCTGGGCTTCTGTGCTGCCAGATGAATCAGCAGCCGCTCCTTCACCCTCGTCTTCTTCCTCGTCTTCGTCTTCTCCACTACCACCGTCATCTTCTTCCTTCACTAATACCAGCTTGCCTGCTTTCAAGCTCGCATTCAAGTCGGTCTTCGGTACTTCTTCATGCACCAGATTCTGATGGCAGTCTATACACGTCGCACCTTCCGTCTTCATCTTCTTGTGCGCTTCCTGCGCGTCCGCTCCCGGTGGATTCGGGTTCTTATGGCAGTCACGGCAGGTGATACTGTCCCATTTCTTCAGGTTCATCCGCGCATCGTGCGCCATGATCAACCGGCGTTCGTTAAACTTCTCCAGCGTCGAGTAATCATTCATCAGTTCCAAGTACAATTCTCTCGCGCCATCTACTGCGTGGCTATACACCGCTAAGTGGAAGTTCTTGAATCCTTGTGGTATGTGACAGTCTTTACAGCTAGGATTAACACCCAACGCGCCATAGTGCGTCGATTGTCTTAGTTCCGTTTGCGTATAGGTCATCGAGTGACAGCTGGTGCAGAATTCTTCGGTCGAGAGTGCTGCTTCCCCGCCA
>SSFX01000011.1:0-11310 GCA_008015635.1 Nitrosomonas oligotropha | reverse complement strand
GCCAAGCGGGCGATGCGGAGAAACTGTCCATGCATATGCGCAGCATCGCGGATTTACTACGCGAATCCGATTACTGGGCGCGCGCAGCCAATCATGACAGCGTGCTGGCCAGCGATGTACAGCAGGCGATCGACGCGCAGATCCGCCGTCAAGATCGCATCAGAGACCGGCTATACGAGGCGATTCAGCGCGACATCCTGATGATCGGCACGCAAGGTGCGGTAACCGGACAAGTCAACGGTCTTGCGGTTATCGGGCTCGGTGGCTTCGCCTTTGCGCAGCCCACCCGGATTACCGCCACCAGCCGCTTGGGCAAAGGGGATTTGATCAATATTGAGCGTGAGGTCAAGCTTTCCGGAGCCACTCACTCCAAAGGCGTGTTCATTCTTTCTTCGTTTCTGGCCGCGCGTTACGCCAAGAATCAACCGTTGGCGCTGTCCGCTAGCCTGGCGTTTGAGCAGTCGTACGGCATGATCGATGGCGATAGCGCATCGCTGGCGGAATTATGCGCGTTGCTTTCCAATCTGGCGGATGCGCCGATCAACCAGTCGCTGGCCGTGACCGGCTCGATCAATCAGTTGGGTCAAGTCCAAACCATTGGCGCAGTAAACGAAAAAATCGAAGGTTTTTTTGACATCTGCAACGCACGCGGATTGACCGGCACGCAAGGCGTATTGATTCCCGCAGCCAATGTCCAGCATCTGATGCTACGCCAGAATGTCGTCGATGCCGCAACGACGGGTCAATTTTACGTCTATGCGGTGGAGAATATCGATCAAGCCATTACGCTGCTGACCGGTTTACCGGCGGGGGAAGCGGATGCTAATGGCGAATATCCCGAAGGAAGTATCAATTACCGGGTAGCGGCACGATTAACGGAGCTCAACAGCATCAGCCAGTCGTATCAAGGAAACAAACCGCACTAAAACGAATCACTTTCATGATCGGTAAAGAATTCCGTGGCCGGCGCCGGTTTTCCGATGTAGTATCCTTGCGCGTAATCAATATCCATCTTTTCGATGAGCGACAGTATCTCTGCGCTTTCGACAAATTCCGCCGTGATTTTCTTACCGAAACCGCGAGCGACACTGCATAGCGCATTAACCAGGATCAAATCGTCGCTGCTTTCGGATAAATTGCGGATAAACGAGCCGTCAATCTTGACGACATCGACCGGTAATTCGCGTAAATAGTAAAAAGATGAAAAACCGACCCCGAAATCATCCAACACAAAGCCACAACCCAGCTCCTTGATCTCTATCATCAACCCGCGCGCACCGGGTAAGTCTTCCAGCGCCGCAGTCTCGGTGATTTCAAACATGACACAGGCCGGATCCATGTCCTGCGAAGTCAATTCTTCCTTGAGAATCGGTAATAATTCCGGATCATTAAAGGCATGCGCGGATAAGTTGATTGAGAAGCTGACCTTGAATCCGGCTTGGTAAATTTTGGCCACTTGTGCGATGGCTTTGCGCAGCACCATGTGATCAATGGCGTGAATCAATCCGGTATGTTCCGCCGCCGGAATAAATTCGCCGGGTGACAGCACCGAACCGTCTTTATCCTGCATCCGCAGCAACACTTCATAATGCGAGATCTCTTTGGTTTTCACCTGCATGATCGGCTGCAAATACAACATGAAATTATCATGCAAATGCGAATACTCGATTTTCTCTTTCCAATACACCAAGGTATGAATGCGCTCACGGCTGCGATCCTTATCGGAGAATAGATACCACGCATTCCGTCCCATTGCCTTGGCCTGATACATCGCCAGATCCGCAGCGGCCAGCAAGTCATGAATATTGGCGCCATGCTCCGGAAACAACGCAATGCCGATACTGGCTGAAATCTTGTGTGTACGGTTGTTGATGGTCAATTGCGCATGACCGAGTTGATCCAGAACTTTTTTCGCTACTTCGATCGCACCGTTGGCATTGATTTCCGGCAAAATAATCGCGAATTCATCACCGCCCAAACGGCCGGTAATATCATCTGCGCGGATGGTCTGAGCCAGCATGCTGGCGACCATTTTCAGCAGCGTATCGCCCGCCTGATGACCGCTGGTATCGTTGATATATTTGAAACGATCCAGATCGAAAAACAACAACGCGCCCGGGTGGCGGTAACGCTCCGCCCGGCTCAGCACTTGCTCCAGTTCTTCGCTGAAACGCCGCCGGTTGAACAAATTGGTCAGCGGATCGTGATCCGCCAGCCAAGCTAAGTGCCCTTCAACCCGTTTATACTCGGTGACATCCAACCCAACCGACAAAATGGACGGATCATCTTCGGATTGCCGGCCGAGATGCGAATGCAGCCAGGCCACATGCCGTGTCGTTCCATCCTTGCAATGGGTTATCGCTTCATGCCGCAACTGCATTCTTTGCCCGCTGTGAATTTCTTTAAAACGCGTCAGCAAATCTTGCGTTTCATACTCCGGAATCAGAATGTTCAGGAAAGATTTGCCCCGCAGTTCACCTTCCGTGTAACGCATCAGCATTTCGCCATACGCATTGAGCGACATGATCCGGCCTTCGGAATTCTGCGTCAACACGATAGCCTGCGCCGTGTCCAGCAGGTTCTCGACAAAATCCCTTTCTCTGCCGAGCTCATTTTTTTGCTCGATGAGCATTGTGGTCCGTGTGGATACTTCCTGTTCCAGTTTTTCCAGTTGCAGCGACAAGGAAACGGCAGCTTCCGAAAGAGTGTCGACCTCATCCCTGAAACGCTGCACCCGATCCGTCGAGGCCACCGATGAGCGGAATCTTTCAAACTGGCCGTTGGCTAGAAGTGGCAGGACAAACACGACATCTTTCAGCTTCGCCAGCAACCGGGTAAAAATCAGAAACAGCAATATTTCCGCAAAAATCAACCCCAGTAAACCGATCAGTGCAATCTTCCAGATGGAATCATGAATATTCTTCACCGCGGCGGTCACATCGGTCATTACGATCAGATGCGCTTTATCGGGTTCATACGAGTCGAGTGGAAACAATTTTATTTGCAGATACTGATCGTTCCAGCGGATCTGAGCGCCATTATGTAACGCTGTCATTTCCGGGTATATCCGGGCAACCTTTTTCAGAACTTCAAGATTTTTTTCTTTGTTGGTCAGTGCCGAGATATGAATATTCCAGCGTAAAAAATCGAAATCATTCTGCAGCAAACTATTCTGTTCCTTAATCAGCAGGCCGATATCGGCGCCGGCTATGCGTTTAAACGCCAGAAATACATCCGCCAGCGATATTCCCATCACCACGACACCCACCTTCTTACCTTCCACGAGCAACGGCGCAACAATGTACTGTATGCAGCTTTCCCGGCAAAGTAACGGATTGATGGGTCTTTCCGATTGGTTCACATGGCTGACCCAGGTCGACAGCAGAATATTGCCATCCATATGGGTATCCAGACTATCCCAGCTAGCATTTAATTGATTCTGCGGATTATAAAAGTGAACGAATTCAACACCATTATGGAATTGCAATAGTGCCCAGTGCAGATCAAACACTTTGCTGATGCTTTCGCCATCGTTAGTCAGCAAAGCTTTCTTCATACCGTCCAGAAACGGAATCATTTCAGCCAGCTGGTATAAATTCTGCGAGGTGTTCTTGATTAAACTATTGACTTCCCTGGAGTAGCGATGGTATTCGACTTCCCGTTGATTATCGAAATTGGCCATTAAGCCCAGGTAACTGACGAAACAAAATAGCATCACCACCGCCAGCAGAATCATGCTGCTGCTCAGTGAGATTTTCCATCTCAGACTGCGGAACCGGCGCCCTTTGGGATTTGAAACGACAGGCGCTTTCTCCAATTTAATTCCGGAACTATTTTCCATCAGAATTTCTACTTAGAAACGATAAGAAGCCTGAATCGCGAAAAGATCCCAATATTGATGTGTGTCTATGGGCCGACCCGTTTTTAGATCGATTGGATTGTCCAATCCGGATAACCAGCCTGTTCCGTTGACATGATGATATTCGGCACGCAGCATGAACGCCGGTGTAACATTCCAACGTATACCCACGGCAATATCCTTGGCAAAACGACTATGTCCCAAACCGCTTCGTCCACCGGGATTTTTTGCAACCCAATCGCTTCCATCTCGATCTGATCGATCAATAAAGAGAGCATCATACCGCAAAAAACCTTCCCAATTCGGAGTAAAGCGATATTCACCCTGGAAGTAATAGCTCTCGCCAACGAAATGCTGACCATCTAACCTTGTATTTTTAAAATTTCTATCATAGCTAAAAGGCCGTATGGCATATTCCGAAGTCAGTGTCCAACGTTCCGAGTTATATTGGGCGGAAAAAATTACCGGCGTGAACTCTAAGGCGCCGGGACCCAATTCTAACGGGGAGCTCAATTTTTTGGGATCATACGATGTATTCAGCCATATCCCGCTGATACCCAAGCGTAGGCGTTTATCATTAGTCTCAAATATTCCACGGCCAATATAAGAAATTTCGCGATTCAATTCCCCCGGCCGTACCAATCCCAGTAATGAACTCTCAGTATCCCTGTTATTCACGACTGGCAGTGTCACGCCAAACTGGGTAGACAACGTACCCCAATCGGATACTGCGGTATCGCCATAGAGCTGCACGGAATCACTGGAAAGCCCCAAATTGCGGGTACGGTCAAAATAAATCGATTGCGGCAGCATAATACTGGGACGCGTAAACGCCACATCCCGGGTTTCATTATAGAATCCGAAAGGATTCTTCAACCGGCCCACGCGAATACCGAATTGGTTTACCTCCTGGGAATACAAGCGGTAATCGAAGATGGCATAATCAAGGCGCGGCATGCCCGAATTTCCCTCACCGGCACGGCGCGACAACACCTGCGCCGAGAGTTGCAGCCTCGGCAATGGCCGCAAGGAAGCGTTGAGCCCGGCTTCGGTCAAACCAAAGCTGCCGCCTTTATCACTATTGCCAAAAACATCATTATCCGAAGTTGTTATGTAAGCCTGGCTGACAAAGCCATGAATCTGCAGATCTCCGGGGCGATCGGTTGAATGCCACCAATTGAGCACAGTGCTGATCACACCGGGTTTTTCTTTGCTATTGCCCGCTTCTGTCGCTTCGGCGGGTAAATCTTTCGCTTGCACCCATTTGACAGGCGCTTGAGCGGATTCAGATTGCTTTTGTGGTTGATCAAGCTGTTGCGCCTGAACGGAAACATCGCCGATCACCCACAGCACGGCAACGCCCTTGCCCAGCCACCGGACGGAGCTGCTGAAATAGCTACTTAATCTCGAGCACGTTAACATTTTCATTAATATTGGCTCTCCATAAATAACCTATTGCGCCGGGTGTAGTAGCAATCCTGGCAAGCATTTCTTCACTTGAGTTGACTTTAATCGGCGCTTGGCCTGTGCCCGAGAATACTAATCGATCCCAGGTGGATCTGAGTTGATAAGGAAATACGTTTAACTTCTCCTTGGAAACGATTTGATGCAATTGATCATCATCGGATAGCACAAAAACCCTGATCTTGGTTCCGTCAGACCAGGTTTTCAAACGCATACTGAAAATTGAGCGTAACGAATTGACCGAGAGGGTTTTCTCGTTCACGCCCGGATTGGTGACAATTTCATAATGATCATTTGCTCTTACTTCCGCTGCCACAACCCAAAGGCATACAGTTAGAGCAAAACACAAGCAAGCTCTAGTTTTTAAGAAACAGTGCCTTGAGAATTGAGCTTGTAAAGAGAAATGAAATAAATTCAAGAAACAGATTCCTGATTCAGGGTTATTCCATTAGTTAATATGAATGGGACTATAGGTACCGCAGTCGGTTACGACTTCCCAGGCATCGTGATGCTCTTGGTACATTTTATTGAGTGCGTCTTCTACTTTCACGTAATAGGGACGGCGCATGCCATGATAGTCTACCGGTGGTCCGATCGGATTAAAATTCAAGCCGTAAAAACCCATCAACTTATTCAGCGCGGGATCGGCAACCGATAGCCAGTGCTTAATATTGTATTTGACAGACATGCGTAAAACGCCCGCCATCAGCACCAGCCCGATGCTGAGCGCGGAACGGCGATCGGTGGAACGGCGATCCTGCGTGTTTCTTTTATCGCTGTCAGTTTCGGCGGTTTCTTTGCGGCGCTCTTCCCTGCGCCGTTCGTCTTTACGCCGGTCAAACCGGCTGATCACCAGAAAGCGAGAAATCTCAGCCGTCTGCTGGCGCGGTAACGCTTTGATATCGCACAATTCTGGGTCTGTTTGACTATACAATTCAACCGGCAATAGCTTTTCAGGCCGCGTTGAATCCGGCAGAATTAACCGCACAGTGCCGATGAATTCTCCCGATGGGCGATAGCGCAAAAGCACATGGCAGGAATGGCTGTCATAGCTATCTTTTTCCTTTTCACCCGGACAAAGTGCAGGGTCGAATCCGGGTAAACGCTGTTCCACGCACAGCACTTGATAGCGGATTCTATAAACATGCTCAAGCAGCTCAGCTGTATCAGCAACTACAATTTCAAAGAACTTCTGAAAATTTTGATACAAATCATTCATAGAATCACCCAATTAAATAAGCAGCTCGTTACATTCGTTTTTAGTACTCCTCCGGACATTCGTTGATATCAAGAGAAAGTGTCAAAATAGTAAACTGTGCTGGCGCTACATCATCATTGAAAAAGCGCAGAATCTACGGTGCATTTCTAATTTTAGCCGCACGAAACAAAGCTTTTCTTTCAATAAGTAATATAAATTAACTACAGCGGTCATTTAAGTATATTTAAAGCGAATATTCAACTGATCTTTAACAATTAATGGGAGAATTACAACAAAGATAACTACTTGTGCACAATAAACAACAATTGCGCGCAGGATGATGAAATTTAATCGATTAAACCAGCACTTCGATGGGTGCGGGGTGACCTAAGAAGGCGACCGGACTGGCACTTAAACCGTAGGCGCCCGACTGCAATACCACAACCAAGTCGCCTGCGGATGCTTTGGCCATGGACAACTGATCGGCCAGTATATCCAAAGGTGTGCACAATGGTCCCGTAACGGATACCACTTCTCTTTCCGCGCCACGGACTTTATTGCCGATGATGACCGGATAGTTCTTGCGGATGACCTGGCCGAAATTGCCGGAAGCGGCCAGATGATGATGCAGCCCGCCATCGGTGATGAGAAAAACTTGTCCGCGCGAGATTTTACGTTCCAGAACACGGCACACATAAATCCCCGCTTCCGCGACGATATAGCGGCCTAATTCGATCGCGATTCTGGTGCCGGGCAATTGCCGCTGCACCTCCGGCATCAGGTGCTGCAAATTTTCACCCACAGCGACAAGGTTCAGTGCCCGCTCGCCGGGAAAATACGGCACCCCCAATCCGCCGCCGATATTCAGCCAGCGCGGCGGAGATGGCGCATATTCAGCCAGCCGGATACCCAATTGCAAGGATTTTGCATGCGCTTCCTGCAGCGCGGCTGCATTGAGATTTTGCGAGCCGCTGAAAATGTGAAAACCCATAAAATCCAAGCCCAGCATGGCTAATCGCCGCAGCACATCGGGCACGCACTCGGCATCGATACCGAATGGCTGCGGCCCGCCGCCCATTTTCATGCCGGAAGATTTGAGCGCAAAATCCGGATTAACCCGGATGGCCACTTTAGGTGTAATCCCTAAACTTGTTCCCAATTGCGCGACCGATTCCATTTCCCGCGCCGATTCGAGATTCAGCACAACGCCCGCCGCAATGGCACTGCGCAGTTCGTGCTCTTTCTTTCCCGGTCCGGCAAAACTGATATGACCTGGTGGCAGAACCGTATCCAGCGCCACGCGCATCTCGCCCGCCGAAGCCACATCCATGCCGTCGACCAAACCAGCCACATGTTGCACCAGCGCCGGCATCGGATTGGCTTTCATCGCGTAGTGCAGCAAAATCCCTGCCGGCAAATGCCGCCGTAATAATGCAATCCGTTCGCTGATTTTCTGCCGGTCATACGCATAAAACGGCGTCGTGCCGACGCGTTGCGCTAAGCGCGTCAACGCCATACCGCCCACTTGCAGACAATCGTCCTGCACGGCAAACTGCACCAGCGGCGCATGTTCCGGAGGTAAATTGCTCATTGAGCGGTTTCCTTAAAAAAATGCTGCAATTCCTGAGAAAGCAATTTACGGTCTATTTTGCCGTTCGGATTGCGCGGCAGATTACCCTCACGCAGTTCGATGTGACTGGGCAACATATACGCAGGCAAACGCTGTTTGCATAGACGCAGCAAAAGATCGGCTTCCGGCCGCATGCCGTGGCGGGCCGTCACGATCACCGCAATCGCTTGTCCCAGCACGGGATGCGGCACACCGATCGCAATCGCCTCCGCAACACATTCCGATGCATAAATAACTTCCTCTACTTCGGTCGGACTGACCCGGTAACCGGAGGTTTTGATCATTTCGTCGCGGCGCTCGATAAAATACAGATATCCCTCTTCGTCGGCGCGCACGGTATCGCCGGACCAGGCAGCGATCTCCGCAAGCGGCAATCCGGCCTGGCGTGCTTTCAGCGGCTTGAAGCACAACGCCGTTCTTTCCGCATCGTTCCAGTATCCCATCGCCACCAAAGCGCCCCGCTGTACCAATTCGCCCGGTTCACCCGGCGCGCACGGCGAGCCATCGTCGCGCAAAACCAAAACTTCCGCATTCGGCACCGCCTTGCCGATCGAATCCGGGCGCCGTTCGATTTCTTCCGGCGCCAGATAGGTCGAGCGGAAAGCTTCGGTAAAACCGTACATCAGGAAAACCTGCACTGCCGGTAAAACGCTGCGCAATTGATTCAGCGTCGCACGCGGCATGGCGCCGCCTGAATTGGTAATGTAACGCAACGATGGTGTTTTCCCCCAATCCAATTGCGCCAGCTGAATCCACAGTGGCGGCACAGCCGCAAGGCCGGTGATTCGTTCGTCGCTGACAATGCGGATGATATCGCGCGGCAGCAGATAGTTCATCAGGATATTGGTTGCGCCCGCGTAAAAAGCGGACGTCAGTTGATTCAATCCATAATCGAAGCTCAGCGGCAGTACGGTCAGAATCCGGTCATCCGGACTGTTTTGCAAATACTGCGCGACACTTTTCGCGCCAGCCAGCAAATTGCGATGTGACAGCACCACCCCCTTGGGTTTACCTGTACTGCCCGAGGTATAAATAATCGCCGCCATGTCGCTGTCGATCACACCTGATGCGGAATATTCTTTTTGCACCGCAGAAATGGCTTGCCAACCGGCAACTGTCAGACCGGCAAGCACAGGCAAATGATCTCCGCCATCAACGAGAATCACCGTATGCAAATCATGGCAAAGCGGCAGAACCGCTTGCAGCAACTTTAACCGCTCCTGCGAAGTAACCAATATCCTGACATTGCAATCGATCAGTATGTACGCCACCTGTTCCGGCTTCAATACCGGATTCACTGGAACCATCACGCCACCCGCCGCCGCTGCGGCAAAAAGCGCGATTACGGTCTCGGAGCGTTTCTCGAGATAAACCGCCACACGCTCGCCACGGCTCAAGCCGCATGCGCGCAAACCCTCCGCTGTTGCCGCGACTGCCCCTGCCAGCATGGTATAGCTCATGCGCTGATTGTCATAAGACAACGCTTCGGCGTCCGGCGTCCGTCCGGCAGCGGCAAAAATCAGATCATGGATCAAGTCAGTCATTAAGCAAATGCGCCTGTCTGCGCCACAAGAAAAGCATCTGAATTAAAAAGTGCGCTCATTATAATCGGCTTTGGCTTTCATACGGCTATCAACATACGCGGCGGAATCGCGTAAACTATCCGCTTTCCAATATTCGGCGTAATAGTTGACACAACAATCATGATGGTACGCACACGATTTGCCCCCAGCCCAACCGGCTATCTCCACATCGGCGGCGCACGCACTGCGCTGTTTTCCTGGGCTTATGCACGCAAGCACGGCGGAAAATTTATTCTGCGCATTGAAGATACCGATCTGGAACGCTCAACGCAACAATCGATTCAGGCAATTCTGGACGGCATGGCGTGGCTGGGATTGGATTACGACGAGGGGCCGTTTTATCAGATGCAGCGCTTAACGCGTTATCACGAGATTGCCGAGCAATTATTGCAAAATAATCAAGCGTATTACTGCTACGCCACCAAGGAAGAACTGGAGCAAATGCGTGAGCAGCAATTGGCGGCGGGCTTGAAGCCCCGTTACGACGGCCGCTGGCGCGATAGCAAGCAAACCCCGCCAGCCGGTGTAAAACCAGTGCTGCGGTTCAAAAACCCGCTGGACGGTCACGTGACCTTCAACGATCAGATCAAGGGAAAAATCACCGTCGCCAACAACGAACTCGACGATCTGGTGCTGCTGCGCGGCGATGGCGTGCCAACGTATAATTTCAGCGTGGTGATCGACGATATGGACATGAATATCACCCACGTCATCCGCGGCGACGACCACGTCAACAACACCCCGCGCCAGATCAATATTCTTAAGGCACTGGGCGCCACATTACCGGAATACGCGCATGTGCCGATGATTCTGGGCGCCAATGGCGAGCGCTTGTCGAAACGGCATGGCGCGGTCTCAGTCATGCAATATCACGAGGATGGATATTTGCCGGAAGCGTTACTGAATTACCTGGCAAGACTGGGATGGTCGCACGGCGACGAGGAAATTTTCAGCCGCGACCAGCTGGTGGAATGGTTCGACTTATCCGCGATCAGCCGTTCTCCGGCCAAATTCAATCCGGAAAAACTGCATTGGATCAATCAGCAATATCTCAAAACAGCGGACAATACCCGTCTGGCCGAACTGGCGGCACCTTTTCTGGCGAAAGACAATTGTCTGACAAATAGCGGCCCCGATCTGACAGAGGTTGTCGATTTGCTTAAAGAACGAGTAAATACCATCGAAGAATTGGCGGATGCCGCAGTGTACTTTTACCGTCCACTGGAGCCGGACGATGAACTGAAAGCACAACATTTTACTGTGGAAACAAAGCCGATCATGACCGGCTTGCTGGAAAGATTCCGCCACATTGAATGGACACGCGAAGTCATCCATCAGGAAATAAAAACCGCCGCCAAGGAGCACGACGTCAAATTGCCGAAAATCGCCATGCCGTTACGGGTCATGGTCACTGGCGAAGTTCACACTCCATCGATCGATGCGGTACTGGCGTTGCTCGGACGCGAAGAAACACTGGCACGCATGAACAGTCATCTCGGTAGTTTTCCCGGTTGATCTTTTCTTTACAATAAATCATCGCATCAGTATAATCCCCCTTCCTTTGATCAGGGGGTAT
>SSFX01000100.1:0-39112 GCA_008015635.1 Nitrosomonas oligotropha | reverse complement strand
CTTTGGTGTCACGGGTTTTTAAAATCCAGCCCCACGTTACCAATGCAAACAATGGCATCAGGGTCATGTGTACGCGCCACAGTCCCATCCACACTTTGTCAAATTCCGGTTCCATCGAGTCCATTCCATGCGAATACGCAAATGTCCTTTGGTACCAGATCCAGAATATCGCTACCAGCAGCATGGTGCCCATGCCCAGTTTGTAGTACTTCGAGTCGTACCACAGGGACATGTCATAGCTTGCGCTTGATGCACTTGACGTGCCGTAAGTTGTTGCCATGTTTCTACCTCCTAACTGTTAATCAAAACTACTTCTCGTTCTTTTACTCTTCTACTTCTAATACTAATTAATTAGTACTGCTTTTATCTCGGCAGTTAAATTAACCTATTTTCTACCCTTAATTTAACCACACCTCTCAGGCTAGTCGACCTTACCCCTCAAAGTCAAGTCATTTGTCATAAAATCTCCTCCCTTCCTCAAGGGATTTAATCTCCCTCCCCTCTCATTTCCCCTTTATCTACAAGGATTAATTCAAAACGCTCCGCTCCCTAAAGATTTTAGAAAAATTAATTACCGATTGCAGAACTTGACCTTCCGTTTATCACAAAAACGATCCTTTAATGTATTACGCACATTCTCATAAAGATATCAAAAAAAATTTTCTTTTTTCATTTCATTTCATTGTACTTACAACTGAAATATTAACTATGAACATTAAAATTCCGAGTATTAGCCAATTTCTTCCCGCTTTCTTTGCAGCCGGATTGTCCTTCTTATAAAAGGTATAACCCATGGCAACCCCAATGACAGGAAAAAGTATAGTACCTATAATAATCGCTATATTTTGCCCGCTTGAAACAACAGGCTTTCCATTGTCAGCAATATTTTCGTTTTTTTCATCAATGATTGTTTTCATATTTTCAAATAGTAAAAGCTATGTTATAAATATAATTTATTGTAAATAAATGAATTACTGTATAAGTGAAGTTGATTTGTTTAAATTACCTCAACTGCGAAATTTACTTTATATTTCAATCGGTAAGTTGCACACAAACCAGAAAAGATATCTGCACTTATCAATCAAACAGCCTGACCAGCTGCATACCCTGATGACCAAGCCCATTGAAAATTATATCCACCCAGTTGACCGGTCACATCAACCACTTCTCCGATGAAATATAATCCCGGTACATTCCTGGACTCCATTGTTTTAGAAGATAATTCATGCGTATCGACACCACCCAATGTTACTTCCGCCTTCTTATAGCCGGTTGTTCCACTGGGCACAACTTGCCAGTCATGAATTCTATCCGCCACTTGACGTAATTCATTGTCACGAAATTGATTCATTGGTTTTGTCGAGATCGATAGCTCAGCAAAGTTTGCCGCACACCAGATCTGCACAAACCGTTTGGGCAAATAGCGCGCTAGCAAATTTGATAGCATCAATGCACTTTGCCTATATTCCAGGAAAATCTGTTGTGCGTTCTGTTGTGGCAATAAATCGATATGTAGCGGTTCACCCGGTTGCCAATAGGAAGAAATTTGCAGGATAGCCGGACCGCTTAAGCCCCGGTGAGTAAATAAGACATTTTCACGGAACGAAACGCCAGCGCAACTGACCGCGGCATCGACTGATATCCCCGATATATCTTTAAAGCCTGCAAAATCTCCGGCGGTAAAAGTCAAACCCACTAAACCAGGACGTAACGATGTCACACGAATGCCAAATTGATCGGCTATTTGATAACCAAATGCACTGGCACCAATCTGAGGAATGGACAAGCCACCCGTCGCAATGACCAATGAATCCACAGCAACGATATTGCGTTCGGTTGTGATTAGGAATTTTTTCTTGGCGTATTGTTCGTCATTATTGACGGAAACGTGTTCAACTCGTTGTACTTCGGAAGGCATTTGCCACTCCACACCCGCCTTCGCACATTCATGCTGCAACATATCGATGATCTGCTGCGAACTATTATCACAAAACAATTGACCTAATTTTTTTTCATGATAACGAATGCCATGTTTTTCAATCAACGCAATAAAATCTTGTGGTGTAAAACGCGCTAATGCGGAATGGCAAAAATGCGGATTTGCGGAAAGATAATTTTCCGCACTGGCATGTCGATTGGTGAAGTTGCACCGGCCACCGCCGGAAATACGGATTTTTTCAGCCAGCTTTCGCGCATGATCGAGCAGTATGACGCTACGGCCTCGTTTACCGGCTTCAATCGCACACATCATGCCGGCCGCACCTGCGCCGATGATGGCGACATCTTTGGAAATTTTTCTCAAGGCCACTGATACAACAAGCGCATCAATATTCCTTGAATACTGCAATCATTTTAATCAGTAACCATATCCAAGCAATCAGCTGCCATATCCAAACAATCAGTATCCATATTTAACCGGTACCATATCATCATGACAACAAATAAAAAAAGCGACAAACCAATTCGGATGCTCAAAGATCTCACCATGCGCGTGGAGTTACCTTTATCGTTATACATGTAATATAGTGCAGATCCTAGGCTATATAATATGAGAAGGAATAATACGGCAGCAAAGATTTTCAATGGTTTGTTCCTAGAAAAATTAAATTTACCAAAGTTTAGCCGAGTTTCACTGAATGTCCAATGGCTATTTAACGATAAAACAGCAATAATCCATGGCATCCCCAAAGCTATTGTTTGTTTACCCGATATCTGATTTCTTTCATCCAACGACCACATCACAGCAATGCAAAACTCAATCGGGTTGCCGCCCGCTATTTTACTGATGGGTCCGACCGCCAGTGGTAAAAGCCGGATTGCTTTGGATATCGCGGAAAATTTTCCGGTTGAAATTGTCAGCGTGGATTCCGCTCAAGTCTATCGTTTTATGGACATAGGAACTGCAAAACCCGATCCAGCGGTGCTGAACAAGATACCACATCATTTGATCAACTTGATCGATCCGGATCAGCATTATTCCGCCGCGCAATTCCAACAGGATGCGCTTCGCATAATGCATGACATTACTCAGCATAATAAGATTCCATTATTAGTGGGCGGCACCATGTTGTATTTCCGGGCTCTGCAGGAAGGTCTTTCTCCGCTGCCTTCCGCAAACTCAGATCTTCGCCAAAAGCTGGAAAACATGGCGCAAGAACTGGGCTGGCCAGTCATGCATCAAAAGCTTGCGGAACTGGATCAGGAAACGGCTGCACGAATCAAGCCCACCGACAGTCAGCGGATTCAGCGCGCGCTGGAAGTATGCCACCTGACTCAACAACCGATGTCCGAAATTCTAAAAACACCCCGGGAAAGTAATTTTCCTTTTCGGGCCATCAACATCGCACTCATTCCCAGTGAACGCAGTCAATTACACCTGCGCATCGCGCATCGTTTTGAAGCGATGCTGAAGCATGGCCTCATTGACGAAGTTCAAGCAATTCGGGATAAGTTTTCTTCACTCAGTACTGAGTCACCCGCGATGCGCTGCGTCGGCTATCGTCAAACCTGTCTTTATTTGGATAACGAAATCTCCAGCACTGAATTGCATGACATGGGCATAGCCGCCACCCGCCAGTTGGCCAAACGTCAGCTCACCTGGCTGCGCGGCATGAAAACCGGCACAGTGCAAGAATTCGATTGTCTGGCAAATAATTTGTCCACGCACATACAACATTTTTTGCAAGCAGCGATTGAAAAAAATTGATGTAATATGCTAAAACGCTTGTTCTCGATACATTTTGCATAAACTGGCTTGTCTAGCTGCGGCTTGTAGCGTTATGATTCCATACTACGACAAGGGATAAATATCATAACTCACTAAAAATAACATGACATAACGCTTTCGTCGTATTTAACAATACTCGAATTTAATTTCAGGAAATCATCGATAGGATAGAAACATTATGCAAACGCGTATTCATTTATTCACTTTAATCATACTCTTGATGAATATGATTATATTGACCGGCTGTGAAAACTATGCCGAAAAAACACACGAATCTTGGATCACACCGCCATCCGGTCCGGTTTATGACGACTCGACCATTTTCGCGCGTATTACACAGGCGATACAATCGGATCCTGTATTGCAAGGCGCCAATATCGATATCAAAGTACAAGACGGCAATGTCGCCTTGAAAGGCGCTGTCAGTAACGAAGATCAGGTCACGCGCATCAACATGCACGCCTGGATCGTGGACGGTGTGAAAAAAGTCGACAACCAAGTGACTATCAGGTAATTATCCATCAATAAAAAATCCCCTGAACGGGGATTTTTTATTACGCCCTATCGAAATCTCTAATCCGATCAAATACCGCGCAACAACTCGTTGATACCCGTTTTTGATCGGGTCTTGGCGTCAACTTGTTTAACGATCACCGCACAATACAAGCTATATTTTCCATTCTCAGCAGGTAAATTGCCCGAGACAACAACCGATCCAGGCGGTATACGGCCATAGCTGACTTCACCGGTTTCACGGTTATAAATTTTTGTGCTTTGACCAATGTAAACACCCATCGAAATCACCGAATTTTCACCGACAATAACGCCTTCCACAACTTCAGAGCGCGCGCCGATAAAACAATTGTCCTCGATGATCGTCGGATTCGCCTGCACCGGCTCCAGCACACCGCCGATACCGACACCGCCAGATAAATGCACATTCTTACCGATTTGCGCACACGAACCGACCGTAGCCCAGGTATCGACCATTGTGCCTTCATCGACATACGCGCCGATATTGACATACGACGGCATCAACACAACATTATTGGCGATGAACGAGCCTTTACGCACGGCGGCAGGCGGTACGACACGGAAACCGCCATCACGGAAATCCCGCGAGCTGTAATCCGCGAATTTCGATGGCACTTTGTCAAAATAATTGGAAAAACCGCCTTTGATAAAGTTATTGTCTTCGATGCGAAACGACAACAGCACTGCTTTCTTCAACCACTGGTGCGTCACCCATTCGCCATTGATTTTCTCAGCCACGCGCAATTTACCGCCATCCAGCATCGCAAGAACTTGAGTAACCGACTCTTTCAATTTGGCATCGACATTACGCGGAGTAATCTCCGCACGGCGATCAAAAGCTTCTTCGATGGTGGCTTGCAATTCATTCGTCATTTAATTTTTCCTGTTAATTTAAATTCTTACGGAAGCTCTGGAAAAGGTAGCGAGCGACGGTCAGGTAAGGCGAAATCAGGTGAAAAAGCGCAGTTTACGAAGGGTAAATGAGCATTTTGAACCTGATTTCAACGCAGCATGACCAAGCGCAGTAGTTTTTCAGAGTTTCCTTAATCTTGTCGAATCATAATGTTTGCAACAAACGTTTGATTCTTTCCATGGCTTCAATGCACTCTTCCAGGGATGTAACCAGTGCAATGCGCACAAAATCTTTTCCCGGATTGACGCCATGCGCGTCACGCGCCAGAAAACTGCCCGGCAGCACCGTCACATTATAATCTTGATACAACCGTTTAGTGAATTCAGTATCGCTGATAGGCGTTTTAATCCACAAATAAAAGCTTGCATCCGGCATCTGTACAGTGGTTGCATCTGACAATATTGCGACAGCGCTGGAAAATTTCTGCGCATACAAGCGGCGGTTTTCTATGACATGCGCCTCATCTTCCCAAGCTGCAGCACTGGCCGCTTGCGCCGCCGGATTCATCGCCGAGCCATGATACGTGCGATACAGCAGAAATTTCTCCAGTAATTGCGCATTCCCAGCCACGAAACCGGAACGCAATCCCGGCACATTCGAGCGTTTTGATAAACTATTAAACACTACCAAGCGAGGAAAACCGGTTCTCCCCAATTGCTGTGCCGCATCCAGCGCACCGAGGGGCGGATTCTTCTCATCGCAATAAATCTCCGAATAGCACTCATCCGAAGCCACTACAAAACCGTACCGGTCCGACAACGCGAACAACGCCCGCCAATCGTCCAGCGTCATCACACTGCCGGTCGGATTGTTGGGTGAACAGACATAAATCAATTGCGTGCGCGACCATACCGTCTCCGGTAACTGACCATAATCCAGCTTGAAATGACTTTCCGGCAAGGTGTTAATAAAATGCGGTTCAGCTCCCGCCAGAAACGCAGCACCCTCGTAAATCTGATAAAACGGATTAGGGCAAACCACCGCCGGTTGTTTGGCGTTACTGCTATCGATCACGGTTTGCGCAAAAGAAAACAGCGCCTCGCGGCTGCCGTTGACCGGAATAACCTCAGTCTCCGGGTCGATTCCTGCGAGGTTATAACGCCGCTTGGCCCATCCCGCAATACTATTGCGCAGCGCCGGTATCCCCAATGTCGTCGGATAAGTCGACAAACCATCCAGATTATCCGTCAGCGCCTGACGGATAAACCCAGGCGTGGCATGCTTCGGTTCGCCGATTTGCAACTCGATGGGCTTTAGTGCCGCATTACGCGTCACGCCGTCAAATAGTTGCCGCAGTTTCTGGAATGGATAAGGTTGCAGTTGATTCAGATTTGGATTCATACGCTATTGGATGCAGTGTTTGGTTATTTGCATTTACACTGCTCATCCAGAAAGATTAGATTAGTTGTGATCCGCGGATTATAAAGCGGGCGAGAGAGAATAACCAACTTGTGCAGCATAAAAACATGCAATCCATCCCATGGTCCTATCGAACTCACCGATCAATGACTTCGATTTCCGCAACAACCGATCTAAGACCTAATCCGTAGGCATTTCCGTATGACCTGCGATCGCTGTAATGTACTTTCACCAATGCGGCATTTTTTAGCGCATTGATCGCAAAATCATACAGGTCGTGATCATCAATCATGAAATGATGAAAGTTACTACCGCCGCGGCCAATTTGCAGCGTCATATAATAAATTCTGCTCATGTTCTTGTTTCTGGTCAAATTGGTAATTCTGCCGACCTTGACTCCACTTGATACCTCAGGATCAGAAGTATGGATATTGCCAATCAAATGCTTCTGCTCCCATGAAAAATCCTGATCTACCGTGTAAATTTCGAGTAATTCATTAGGTTGTGCACAAGATAACAAATCATTGCTTTTTGGAAATTTAAACTCAACAACCACATTCTTACCGATAAAACTTTCAATTTCCTCATACCGGTTTTTTTCAAAACAGAATTGCCATAAATGCGTTGAACCGATATTCGAGAAACTCTCATGCCCCAGCGAAATTTCTCCAACGTAAACCTTATTAATACTACGTTCTTGGCGCACATTGCTGAGTTGACCATAGACATAGCCTTCAGCAGCCATAAGAAAAGGTCCGGCGAAACCCGGCAGCGGTAACGATGCAATCATCAGCAGAAGCATGAATACAATACTTTTGTATTTCATTGATTTCATGATTAATCTCTTTATGTTGCTATTGAATAAATATGTATGGAAAGATGGTCAGTTTATCGAAGGAAAAGAAATGCAGCATGAACGAAAATTCACTTTCCCGGCAAACATAATTGCAGTCCCATTTTTTGGGCGTTCATCTTACTAATGAGTGCTTGCGCATCACTGTGGTAAAAGTCACATACATCGGGGAGCAATTATTGGATACTACAATGGCTAGAATGCGGAAACGAATCTCCCTCCTTTCTCTTCTGCTCAGCGCTTCAGCTTACACCGATAAAGTTGAAGATATTTCCCGGTCAAATGGATTTAATTATCCATTTGACCTTTTTATTGAACTCCATCCCATACAAACCCGTATCAGCGGGCGGTCGCAATCACTTGTTCTATGGTTAAAGAAGGAAGTTAGTTCATATTCGTGCGTTTGGGTTGGAAGCACTGATAGACAGCAAAACTGCGTCTGCCATCGCCAATTTCCGAAATGGGGATGATCGTATCGCCTCCCATCAAAGCTGCTTCGTTACGTGCGAGATCGGCCAATTCTTCGGCCACTTTGTCTGCATCTCGGCTGAATATGACACGGCTGACAACTTTTGCATTCACTTTGCCCAGCCGTTTGCACGGCTCAACTGCTTTAGCCGATTGCACCAAGCGCACACCTTCGCCTTGCGGAGTGACTTGCACCCATGCGCAGGAAGACAGTATTAGAATGCTACCAATAGCGGTAAAGATTATTTTCATGGGATGGCTCCTGTATGAGGCAATAAGATTTGAGCAGATGGCTGCTCTTTCGCTTTGAATTATTATCCTTCATTAGCTGTAAATAGTCTTGAACACACAGCCAACACATCATTCCAGTATTTCAATACGTTTACGCGTCGTTCCCCGTTCGCCCAGGCGAATGATGCCGATAATCAGTGATCCGTAAAAACCCGGATGGGAAATCACGTTAGAGAATAATGCCATCATGCTATCTTTTTCAACGATAGCTTGCTTACGCTGCACTTCGGACAAAGGCGATAGTTTTTCCGCGAATGACCAGGCGGCATCGCGCGCTTTTTCCATGCTGAAGTTGATGATGGCAGTCTCAACACTGCCGAGAAAGCGATTGAGCAATCCCAGAATAGGCCATATTTCCGCCAGCTCACTTTGCACACCGCCAACCAAACCCGCCAATACTTGGTTTATTTTTTCAAAATCCCCTTTGAGGTTTTGCAATTCTCCCGGCGGTACGGTTTCCGCCGCAGCAATCCCCAGATCCAGATTGATATGCGCATTCATGCCGAGCAGCAAGTGCTGTAACACAATCGGCCACCAATGTTGCGTCGCTTCAAATGCGCGTACCCAGGATTTTGTCGGTGTTTGCCCGGTCTGGTATAAATAGCATGCATGAATGTAACGGTTGGCAAAGATCACGTCGAGACGTTCCATGCGCGGACCGTCATCAAAGTAGTTTTCTGCAATCCCTTGCTTCACTTGAATCGTAACCTTACGGTATAGAGCGGCAAAGTAGCCCATGCGGGAATCATTTTGTTTAGACCACTCAACGATGGCAGTTAGCTGCACGATCACTTCATCGATTGTAGTCGCGGGGGTCGCTATTGCGGAAGGAAAGCTGGTATCTGCCATAAAATCTCCTAATATATTTATGAACTTTCGCATCATACGCAATGCTTGCCGTGATGCAAGTAACGGATGCGAATAGAGCCGGTCATTCCACATAAGCTACGCGTCGAATCCTACGATGCGGCTTTGGCCGAATTGGTTGCCACTTACTATTCTGTTATGCAATCAACACGCTATCGCAATCTTATTTTCATAAACAAACTTGCTCTTCCGCGAGACTCTGATTGCAAGTATAATTCCGTTCACTTTTCCCCATATACCGCCAATTTTCCAGTCTTATTGGTGGCTTTTCGAGGATTGGAAAAAAATGAAACCGCCTATTCGAATTGCTGTTACCGGCGCAACCGGACAGATTTGTTATAACCTGTTATATCGCATTGCAGCAGGCGAGATGCTTGGCAAAGATCAGCCGGTTATTCTGCAATTACATGACATTACCGAAGCACAACCATTGTTTGATGGTATCGTCATGGAATTATATGACTGTGCTTTTCCGTTGCTAAGCGGAATTGTCACTACGGATAATCCCGAAGTCGCATTCAATAACGCAGATATTGTTTTACTCGTTGGCGCGCGGCCACGCGGCGAAAACATGGAACGCAAGGATCTGCTGGCAGCCAACAGTCCCATCTTTATCCAGAATGGCAGAGCACTTAATTCCGCTGCAAAACGTGATGTCAAAGTATTGGTCGTTGGCAATCCCGCCAACACAAATGCCTACATCACGATAAAAAATGCCCCTGATCTCGATCCAAGCAATTTCTCTGCGATGCTGAGACTGGATCACAATCGCGCATTGTCGCAAGTTGCGTTAAAACTTCACGTGCCGGTATCGGATATCAAACGAATGATCGTATGGGGAAATCATTCCAATACGCAATTTCCTGATTTAAGTCATGCCACCGTTGGGAACAACAGTGTTTCTTCTTTAATTACCGATCCTGCGTGGATAGAAAATCATTTCATCCCGGTCGTGCAAAAACGTGGCACAGCCATTATCGAAGCACGCCGCGGCAAATCCAGCGCGGCCAGTGCAGCCAATGCCATTATCAATCATATGCAGGATTGGATTTTTGGCACTCGGGAAGGGGACTGGGTATCGATGGGTGTGCCCTCAAACGGCAGCTACGATATACCACGAGGCGTTATCTACAGTTTTCCCGTTACCTGCCAGAACGGTCAATATAAAATTGTCGAAGGGCTGGAAATAAGTTTATCGGACCGGGAAAAAATGCAAAAAAGCTATCAGGAACTCGTTGCTGAGCAAGAAGCAATCAAGCACTTACTGGCTTAAACCGCAGCAGTACTCTACAAGAAATTGTAACCCGCTTTGTTCAGTGCTTCAGCGTGGCTCGATGCTAGCGGCTTCGCGAACAGCAATCAATATTCCTGCATCCAAATGGCCATCCGCAATACGTTGCGTCTTCTGCTGAAAAAGACTGATTGCTTTGCGGGTGGCTGAACCTAATATACCATCGGCTTCTCCGGCATCAATTCCCAGCGTGGTTAAATCCATTTGAAGCTGGCGTACTTGTTCCCGGGATATTTTTGCCGAGTCCACCGGTGGCGCACGGAATAAAGGAGCCGCACCTGCGATGCGATCCGCCAAGTGTCCAACGGATAACGCATAAAACTCGGAACGGTTCCAACGCATGATGATATAAAAATTCTTGGTGACCAAGAATGCAGGGCCTTGATAACCCGAAGGAATGATTAACGCTGCTTTTTGTGCCGCCGGCGTCAATGGTGCTCCCGAAGTCGTCGTAACCCCTAATTTTGTCCACTCTTCAAAACTCAGCATCTGATCACGCCCAGCGAGCGAGTAATCAAAGGATCGCGGCAGAAGCACTTCTTGCCCCCAATTTAAACCAGGAACCCACCCTAACTGCTGCAAAAAATTGGCCGCGGACCCCATCGCATCCGGAATACTACCCCATAGATCGCGCCGCCCGTCTCCGTCGACATCCTTGGCATAGCGCAAAAAAGTCGATGGCATGAATTGCATATGTCCCATGGCACCCGCCCAGGAACCGATCATGCGTTCCGCGGTGATATCGCCCGCCTCCACAATCCGCATGGCATTGAACAGCTCTTGAGTAAAAAAAGTGCTCCGGCGCGTGTCACAGGCTAGCGTCGCTAAAGAATCCAACACCGACCAGTCGCCAAAATGACCACCGTAACTGGTCTCCAATCCCCAGAAGGAAATCAGAAATTGTGCCGGAATACCGCTGTCCCGTTGAATCTGATTCAGTAAAGTGCGATGTTTGGCATACAGATCCCGGCCACGCTGTATGCGATCTTCGTTGATCCGTGTCGTGAAATAATTTGCAAATGTTTGCGTGAACTCAGGTTGGCGCCGATCCAGCTCAATGATGCGTGGCAGCCGTTTGACTCTACTCAGCACTTGATTGACTGTGTTATCGGAAATACCTTCCAGGCGCGCTTGCGATTTCATTCGGGCAATACATTCGCCAAAACCGCTGTCATCAGCATAGACTGGCTGTGCGCACGTCAAAACTATGAGTGCCGCACCCCATCGTGTTTCCCACCAGCTCCGCTTTTTTGCGAAACGCAATAGATCACGAATGTGATGAGGAATGGCCGCTGGTATCATGTTATTTTCGGTGCGGACAGTTTTGCTTCGTACAATCCGCGTAAAGTGACAATGAATGTTCTTGCAGCGTAAAACCGCGTTCCTTCGCAATAGCTATCTGCCGCTTCTCAATCTCCGCATCGTAGAACTCTTCAACACGGCCACATTGCAAACATACCAAGTGATCATGATGGCCATCTCCTTTCAGCTCAAATACGGCTTTGCCGCTTTCAAAGTGATGCCGCTCCAATAATCCGGCTTGCTCAAATTGTGTCAAAACGCGATAGACAGTAGCCAATCCAATATCCTCGCCTTCGCTGATCAGCTCTTTATAAACATCTTCCGCCGACAGATGACGCACACTGCTTTGCTCAAATAAATTTAATATTTTAAGTCTGGGCAGTGTTGTTTTAAGACCAATATTTTTGAGATCAATACTTTTCAGATCGTCGAAGTTACCCATGGTTATCTCTGTCTAGAAAATTATTTACTGTATCATATGCTGTGTTCACTTTGGAAACATATAATATCAACAAAATGGTTGCAAAATTTTCCGTATTGATCGCTTTCTTGCTGCTGACAGGATGTTCATTGCTTCCTCATGTTCTCTATAAAATCGATGTGCAGCAAGGTAATGTTGTTACAGAAGAAATGCTGGAAAAACTAAAACCCGGCATGACCAAATCCCAGGTGCTTTTTGTTTTAGGCTCGCCGCTCATCATGGATGCCTTCCGCGACAATCGCTGGGATTATGTTTATCTTTTTCGTAAACACGGCGATCTCGTTGAACAAAAACGAGTAACCCTTTTCTTTGCAGATGATGCCTTATCCAGTATTGAAAATTACTTAACGAGTTCTCCGGATCCCATAAAACCCAAACCGGTTCAAGCAAAAACAGAGCAAAAAGCCGGACAAAAAGAAATGGTACCCGATGATGATGACGATCTCTGTAACGTACCCAGTACAGTCTCTATAAAACCTTAATTATCAAACTATTGCAGAAAATGATTACGCAAAAAATCGCTATTGCCGGAAGCTCCGGCCGTATGGGCCGCACCTTGCTGGAAGCCGTGACGCAAGCACCCGATATGCAGCTTGCAGCGGCATTGGAAAGAATTGACAGCCCTTATTTGAATAAGGATGCCGGCGAGTTAATCGGCGCGCATTGCGGCGTCCCTATCGTCAGCGATTATGCGCAAGCCCTGAGAAATTGTCATCATTTAATCGATTTCACGCGCCCCCAAGGTACCCTTGCCCATCTCTCCGTATGCCGGGAAGCAGGTGTAAAAATGGTGATCGGCACCACTGGTTTCTCATCGGAAGAAAAAGCTTTGCTGCAACAAGCCGCTCAAGATATCGCCATCGTATTTGCGCCCAATATGAGTGTCGGTGTGAACGTCACTTTCAAATTATTGGAAATCGCCGCGAAAGTGCTCAATGAAGGCTACGATATTGAAATCATCGAAGCGCATCACCGCCATAAAGTGGACGCTCCATCCGGCACCGCTTTGCGCATGGGTGAAGTCATCGCTGATGCACTGAAAAGAGATTTAAGTGAGGTAGCGGTGTATGGCCGCGAAGGCGTAACCGGAGAAAGAAAGCCGGAGACCATCGGATTCGCAACTATTCGTGCCGGCGATATTGTCGGTGATCATACCGCTATGTTTGCTGGTATCGGTGAACGCGTGGAAATTTCCCATAAAGCCAGCAGCCGGATGACTTTTGCCATGGGCGCATTGCGCGCGGTGCGCTTTCTTGCCGACAAGCCCAATGGTTTGTTCGATATGCAGGATGTACTGGGTCTGCGTTAACATTCTTTACCGCTATTTTCATGGCAACGTATGCGATCGGTGATTTACAAGGCTGCTTCACTGAATTTCAACAATTGCTCGAAGTTATTCGCTTTGATCCCGCCCAGGATAAACTTTGGCTGGTAGGGGATATCGTTAATCGCGGTCCCGGTTCACTGCCCTTGTTGCGTTGTATCAAACAGGCCGGCAATGCGATACGCATGGTTCTCGGCAATCATGATCTGCATTTGCTCATGGTTGCGGCGGGAATGGCCGCAAATCATCCCAGCGACACGATTCAACCGATTCTCGATGCACCTGACCGTGATGAGCTGTTGCATTGGTTACGGCAGCAAAAATTATTTCATGCTGAAGGCCAGTACGCCATGGTGCATGCCGGATTATTGCCATCGTGGTCTATTGCACAAGCCGGACAACTTGCTCATGAAGTTGAAACTGCGTTGCGTCACGACGATCACCATGAATTATTCGCACGGATGTACGGCAACGAGCCCAATTTCTGGCAAGATGATTGGACAGGTTATATTCGGCTTCGGGTCATCATCAATGCAATGACACGCATGCGGGTATGCACGCCGGACGGGCGGATGAATTTCGCTTTTAAAGGTAATCCGCAATCCATTCCGGACGGCTATATGCCATGGTTCAGCGTGCCGCACCGGATCAGTCAGAACACCACTATCATTTGCGGCCATTGGTCCGGATTAGGATTGCACATTACGGATCATTTAATCGCGTTGGATAGCGGTTGCGTATGGGGAGGTCAATTGTCCGCTATTCGTTTGGAAGACCGGAAGGTTTTTCAGATTCCTTGTGCGCAATAGGCAGCGATAAAGCATTCGCAACCGCTTGCTCAGACAAACGCGCCAGTTCCCGCCGGTTTTTCATGCCGCAGGGAATCGGCGAATCAAATGTCAGTTCTACATCAATACTTGTAAGACTCAGAATTTTTTGCAACGACAAGATCAATGAGGGATCGATATAAGCGGCTTCCTTGCAAATGCCACCGAGGTTATTGCGATAGCCGATTGCAACCGGATACAGCATGGCATCCGCAGTAACCGCCGCTTGCAGCAATGAGGCATGAAAATGGTTGATCTGCGTCCCATCGGTTGTGGTGCCTTCAGGAAATATCGTTACTCGCTCTCCCTTATCCAACACATCACTGATTTGTTGATTGATACGCAGCGTATCGCTGCGTTTTGCACGTTCGATAAACAATGTACCGGCATTCCGGCTTAGCAAACCTAAGACAGGCCAGCGGCTAATTTCGGCTTTGGCGACAAAACGAGTCGGGCATGCCGCCATCAAAACACAAACATCCAGCCAGGATACGTGATTCGCTGCAAACAATACCCTCGGCATATCCGTCGTAGGTAGTCTACCGTGGCAATGCAACCGGATCGCAAGAGTGGACAATAAACCGGTCGCCCAGCGTTGCATCATGGTGCGTTGAATCGATAAAGGAAAATAGGGATAAACAATCGATTGCAATAAGCCTGAGATAACATGCAGCAGTAAATGAATCAAGCGGATGATGCGCAATAGCAGCGGTGTATTTTTTTGCATGAAGAGAATTGTGCAGAAGAACTGGCTTGGTAATGGTTGCTGCAACTAACCCTACCATTATTTTGCAAAAAACTAAGGGAACTGTAATACACGCAAGATTTTTTGCGTGTATTACAGAAACTAAACAGTGAGTCTATACAAAAAGCATCAACAACTAATAAGAAACAGCCGGTCCTTCAAGCCACAGGCAATCCGAAATCAGACACATGCCACCCAAGCCTTTCAGCACAGGTCTCAGTTCACTGGCAATCTTTTGTGCTTGTTCGTCTTTACAGGCGAGAACAACCATCACGTTCTCCTGTTCCATCAAAACATCACCAGGATCGCGCACACCGCGTGATCCGAGCCCACCAGCCTGTTTAAGAACAGTGTAACCACGCACTGAGCATTTTTCTAACAATTCCGTCAATTGTTCAAGTTGTTCAATACCAACAACAATCTCGAATCGTTTCATTGCGATTGAATTATTCATATTTTTTCCCGAAAAGTCAGATAATTATTAAATAAACGGCAATAGTTTTTAGACTGCAATGCCATGGAACCAATGCGACATTTCCCAGTATATTGGTACACCGATAAAGATGTTAAAGGGGAAGGTCACGCCCAGAGATGCGCCAATTGACAGCGCAGGATCCGCATCGGGCACGGCAATACGCATAGCGGCGGGTGCAGCAATATAAGAGCAGCTAGCATACAGTACGGCCAGCAACATCGTACCGCCTTCCGATAAACCGAAAATCCAACCCAGGTATGCACCAAACATACCAGCGGTTAACGGGAACAGAATACCAAACGCAATTATGAAGACACCTTTATCCATCACCGCTTTCAACCGTGCTGCTGCGAGCAGACCCATTTCCAGCAGGAAGAATGCCAAAACACCCATGAATAAGTCCATGAACATTTTATCCAATGGTGACACCAGCTTAACCACGCCTGCGTAATAACCGATTAACACGCCAACAATCAGTAGATAGAGACTGGTACCGGTCAAAATTTCGTGCATCAACTTGCCCCACTGGGTTTTTTCACCGCCAGCACCCGCGCGCGCCAAGATTGTACCGGTTACCAAAGCAGGAATTTCCATCAGCGCCATGATGAGAACCATATAACCTTCGGAAGGTTCATCTTTCGCAGCCAGGAAAGCCACACCTACGGCAAAAGTCACCGCACTGACGGAGCCATAGTGCGCAGCGATAGCACCTGCATCCGCCTGGGTGAATTTACCAATGAATCTTAAAATCGGATATGCGGTTAGTGGAATCAATGCTGCTAAAATAACCATAGAAACAGCGATGGGCAATACTTCCATAATCTCGTACTTGGCCATCGATACACCGCCTTTGAAACCGATAGCGATCAACAGAAAGAGACTTAAGCTCTTGTACAGCGCTTCGGGAATTTTCAAGTCAGATTTAATGACACCTGCCAAGACCCCCGCAACAAAAAAGAAAACTACCGGTTGTATAGTAGTCATTCAACACTCCCTATTTATTAGTTATATAGTTTATAAAAATCTTTAACAAACAGCATCTAAGAAGACACCGCAGACTAGAAACGAAACAAAAAATGCCAGGAAACTGTAAGGTTTCTTGGGTAAATCCATTCCGTTAAAACCGAGATTTTACAAAAAGTAAAAATCCAGGAAATCTGTGGCGACAAGAAGCACACATCTTAGATCTGGAAACCCGTGAGTGAATTGCCTTTCACACGGAAACGTTAACATAGGAAATGTGAAGAAATCGTGAAGAAAAAGAAATGCTACTTACTAAATAATTAAGGAAAAATAATATGAAAAGTTGTGCCTTTTCCTGGTGTGCTATCGACTTCGATATTCCAACCGCAGTGATTGCAAATCCGCTTAACAATTGCAAGCCCTATCCCCAGCCCTTCTCCTTGCGTCGAACCGCGGAAGAACCGTTCGTAGAGTAGCGGCAAATAGGCCGGTTCTATTCCTATACCAGAATCTGAAACGGATAGCCGCCGATTATTAAATTCGATCCGGATGTAACCTTTTTGAGTATATTGCACAGCATTGCGAATTAAATTCATTAATGTCGTATGTAATGCCTGACGGTTGACCGTCAACACGACATCCGGCGCAATTAGAACTTCAAAAGTAAGATTTTTCCTGGCAATCTCGACACACAATGGATCTGCGGCGTCATACACACATTCAGCCACAGCCACAGTTTCAATGACACCCAACGCTTGTTCGCGTGCAAGAAACAACAAAGCTTGCAGCTGTTCCCCCATACGGGCGGCAGCTGCTTCGATCATCTTCACGCGATGGTAGGCTTTAATTGGAATATCTGCGCCCGCGATCAGTAATTCACAGCTGGTCAGAATGGTGGTGATGGGGGTTCTTAATTCATGGCTGATATTCGCCGTAAACTCTTGTTCACGTTGCAGCATCCGTTTAATCCGGTTCTGATAATCATCCAGCGCCCGCGCAAGCTGAGCAACTTCCTCGTCCATGTCTTGCTGGGCCAAAAGCCCATGTTGAACATCACCCGGGGCTAATCGATTAACTCGTTCCGCCAAGTCCGTCACTTGCTGAACCAGCACTCTGGCCAGTAAATAACCTACAAAAAAAGCGATTGCAACCACGACGAGCCATGACATGACAATCAATAGCCTGAGTTCCTGCAACCGCTGCTTATGTAACGTAATGCGATAGGCCACCACAAATTTTACTTCACCGATGGCATAGACTAAGACATGAAAATCATCCACTCCGTAATAGATTTTATGATAATCCGGGTTGAGCCCGCGCAAATACGCGGGAAGCCGCAGCTCCTCCTCCATATTATGGACGACGTAACTCTTCAGATGTGAACCAACCTGGGAAATAAAATCCGAGTGTTTTTGATAGCGTTGAACAAGATGATCCATTTCCATCTTAATCACTTGTTCAATATGCGCTTCCTCAATGTTGTCGGAAGCAAAATAAAGAATGATGCACAAGGTGCCTACAGTAAAAATACTGAATGTCGCCAATGCTACAGCGACACGGTAGCGCAGGCTACGTTCTATCGGAAATCTGTGCACGAGAAGTTAAGCAGTAGCCAAGTCCATGAACCGTTTCAATTGGATCATATCCGCCAGCTTTGGTCAGTGCGCGCCGTAAAATATGCATATGGCTGCGCAACGTATCACTGGTTTCCTGAACATCCTCCCACGCTTCCAATTCGAGTTCTTCCCGGCTGAATACTTTACCCGGTTCACTCATCATCAATGCCAATAAGCGAATACACTTGGGCGGAAGCTTGACGTTCTTGTTTTCAAAACGAATGGAAAGTGTTTTAGGATCAAAGGAAAGTTTGTCAAATTCCAATGTGCGGTTGGCAACTTTACCGACATAGCGTTTATGCATTGCCAGTAAACGCGCTTCAACCTCTTTTAACGCGAAGGGTTTGATCAGATAATCGTCCGCCCCTTGTTCGAAGCCCGCTAGCTTATCTTCCAGCGTGTCTCGAGCAGTGAGCATCAGAATCGGCGTATCAATCTGCGATTCCTGGCGCAATTTTCGGCACAGCGTCATACCGTTCATGCCGGGCAATCCCAGATCCAGCAGAATGGCATCAAATCGCTGTGTCACTGCAAGAAGAAGTCCTGCCACACCATTGACAGCCGCATCCGCCGTATGCCCCCGGGACTCCAGAAAATCATACAGATTGGCGGCAATCGCCAAATCGTCTTCAATAATCAGTATATGCATACAACCACCTGCAGTGATGATTAATTCTTGTTAACCACTTACCGCATGAAATTCACGGCTTAAGGTATGAACAGCATCCACCAAGGCTGCTGCATTTTCCGGCGGCGTAAACTGAGAAATGCCATGGCCCAGATTAAACACATGACCGCTGCCGTTGCCATAACTGGCCAATATCTTCGCTACTTCTGCGGTGATGACTTCCGGAGATGCAAAAAGCACCGACGGATCCAAATTTCCCTGCAAAGCAACTTTATTGCCCACACGCCGCCGTGCATCACCAATATCGATTGTCCAATCCAATCCGACCGCATCGCAGCCGATGTCCGCAATAGCTTCCAGCCACAGACCGCCGCCTTTGGTGAACACAATGCTGGGAATACGCATACCATCGTGTTCCCGCTTCAATCCGGCAATAATTTGCTGGATATACCGCAGCGAGAACTCTTTATAAGCTGAATGCGAAAGCGCACCGCCCCATGTATCAAAAATCATAACCGTCTGCGCACCGGATTCAATTTGCGCGTTAAGATAAGCGATCACCGCCTTTGCATTCACATCCAGTATATGATGCAGCAGTTCCGGGCGTTGATACAGCATGGTTTTAATTTCCCGGAATTCGGTACCCCCGCGCCCTTCCACCATGTAACACGCCAAAGTAAAGGGACTACCGGAAAAACCAATCAAAGGCACACGGTTATCCAATGCTTTACGGATTTCCGAAACCGCATCCATGACATAGCGTAAATCCGTATTGGGATCCGGAACTTTCAATGCGCGAATTTCTTTTTCCTCGCGCAGAGGATGTTTAAACATCGGTCCTTCACCTTGGGCAAAATATAATCCCAGCCCCATGGCATCAGGTATGGTCAAAATATCCGAAAACAATATGGCGGCATCCAGCGGAAAACGAGCCAGCGGCTGCAGGGTGACTTCAGTCGCAAATCCAGGATTTTTACACAAAGATAAAAAATCCCCGGCGCGTGCCCGGGTAGCGTTATATTCCGCTAGATAGCGGCCTGCTTGCCGCATCAGCCAGACAGGTGTGTATTCAATGGGTTGTTTCAGTAATGCGCGTAGGAACGTATCATTCTTCAGTGTTGTCATTAAAAAGCCTATGTTTTATCTTTCTTTTGAAAGGCTGTTTCTATCCAGAATCAGGCCTTTTTTCAATCGTTAATATTACCAGCGAATAGCGATCACGTATATTGCTAATCCGGCAAATGCAGCAGCCGGCACTTTATCAAATGCTGAAAAATTAACTTTCCGCGATGGCAAATAAGCGCTGATATTCTTTGATCGCATAGCGATCTGTCATCCCGGCAATATAATCTGCGATCGCCTGATGCCCTTCCTGTGCAAATTTTTTCTGGTACTTGACCGGCAGCAATTGCACTTCCGTGCTGAATGCCGCGAACAACCGTTCAATCGTGTGGCGCGCTTTGTTACTCATCCGCACGACACGAAAATGCCGGTACAAATTATCAAATAAAAATTTCTTTAATTCCTGCTGCTCCTGCTTTATCTGCAGACTAAAACCGATCAGCGGCGGCGCTGCATGCACATCGGCCAGATGCTCGATACCAGCATCCAAGATGTTACAGGTGCTTTGCCGGGTCAGATCGGTAACCAGTGTATTGATCATGCTGCGAATCGTTTCATACACCATTCTGCGTTCCGGCAACACGGGGTATTTATCTTGCACCTGCTGCAAGTGGCGCGAAAAAATAGATACTTCTTGCAATTGTCCCAATGTGATTAAACCTGAGCGCAGCCCATCATCGATGTCGTGATTATTGTAAGCGATTTCATCGGCGAAATTGGCCAGCTGCGCTTCCAGAGAAGGCCTTTTATGCTGCAAAAAACGTTCACCCAGGGAACCCAGTTTGGGAATATTTTTCCTCGCCACATGTTTGATGATTCCTTCACGCGTTTCATAACAGAGATTCAGACCGTCAAAAGCCGCATATCGCTCTTCCAGCACATCAACCACGCGCAAGGATTGCATGTTATGCTCAAAGCCGCCGTAATCGCGCATGCAGTCATTCAAGGCATCCTGACCGGCGTGTCCAAACGGAGTATGCCCCAGATCATGCGCCAGCGTGATGGCTTCAACCAGATCTTCGTTTAATCCCAAGTTTCTTGCAATCGAACGCCCGATCTGCGCTACTTCCAAACTATGCGTCAGGCGCGTGCGGAACAAGTCGCCTTCATGATTAACAAACACTTGGGTTTTATATTCCAGGCGGCGGAAGGCAGCGGAGTGTATGATGCGATCACGGTCGCGCTGAAACTCACTGCGCCCGCTCGCCAGTTCTTCCTGAATCGCCCGCCCGCGCGAATTATCGCAAGACACGGCATAAGCAACCCGTTTACTCATTCCGTCATGCAAGCCAGGATAGTTTCGTTCAAAACAGCGGGTGTGATATCCGCACGCATCACTGCTTCACCGATGCGATTGAGCACGATAAAGCGCGTTTTTCCGGATTCCACCTTCTTATCCAACAGCATCAGCTCTAAATATTTCTCCGCTGGCATTTCCGGTGCAACAACCGGCAATCCGGCCTGGATAAAAATCTTGCGGATGCGCTGAACATCCGCTTCGCCGATCAGCTTCATGCGCCGGGATAATTCCGCTGCCATTACCGTTCCGGCCGCCACGGCCTCGCCATGCAACCAGACGCCATAACCCATGCCATTCTCAATCGCATGACCAAAAGTATGTCCTAGATTCAGCAAAGCCCGGATGCCCTTTTCTTTTTCGTCCGCAGCAACGATTTCCGCTTTATTTTCGCAACTGCGCTGAATCGCTTCGTTCAATGTCACCGGGTCGCGCGCCAATAAGCGGTGCATATTTTGCTCCAGCCAATCAAAAAAGGCCGGATCGCGAATCAAACCGTACTTGATTACTTCCGCCAAACCTGCGCGTAACTCTCGATCGGGCAAGGTATTTAACGTTGCGCTATCCGCCAATACCATCAACGGCTGATAAAAAGCACCGATCATATTTTTACCCAACGGATGATTAATGCCGGTTTTACCGCCTACCGATGAATCCACCTGCGCCAGCAATGTTGTCGGAATCTGGATAAAAGGCACACCGCGCAAATAAGTCGCCGCCGCGAATCCAGTCAGATCGCCGACCACACCGCCACCGAGCGCCAAAATCGTGGTATTCCGTTCGCAGTGATTTTTTAACAGCGCATCGAAGATGATATTAAGCGTTTCCCAGTTTTTATGGGTCTCACCATCCGGCAGAATAATCGGCATCGTACGAACCCCTTGCTTTTCCAGCGCCGTTTGCAGTTTCTCCAGATAGAGCGGCGCGATGGTGGAATTGCTGACAATCGCAACGCGCTTTTGCGGCAAGCACGACACGATCAAATCAACATGCTGCAGAATACCGTGTCCGATATGGATCGGGTAACTGCGCTTTTCCGCTGATGGAGTAAAATCAACCGTAATGGTTTGCATAATATTGTTCTGATCACCTTGCATGATAGTGTTGAAATCAATCGATATTAATTTGTTAATCAGTTTTTGCACTAAAAAGCGCACACCTTGCTTTCCACTGTCGATAATGACATGCGCGGTTTCGCGATACAGTGCATCCCGTTGCACATAGAGTTCATTCAATCGGGCGTACAGATTCTGTGTTTGCAGTAATGGCCGGTTTTTATCGTGGCGGGTGCGGCGGTACAGATCGTTAACCGATGCGCGTAAATAGATCACGATACCACTGCGCTTTAGCAATTGCCGATTTTCAGGATTCAGAATGGCGCCGCCGCCGGTCGCTAAAATGATGTTCCGTTTTTGGCTCAACTCAAGCAGCGCCTCCGATTCGCGTTTGCGAAAACCGGCTTCACCTTCAATCTCAAAAATAACCGGAATTTTTACTCCGGTGCGTTCCTGAATCTCATGATCGGAATCGACGAACTCTTTATCCAGTGAACTCGCCAAGGCTTTGCCAATAGTCGTTTTTCCGGCCCCCATCATACCGACCAGAATGATATTGGTACTCCCCAGTTTTTTCTGAATGGGTTGCAGTATTTTTGTTTTGCTTAAATTCATAGGTGCGATTGTAGCCGAATTCGCATTCCCTTCGCAGGGGCACCTACGGTTTCAGCGCTGCCAATAAACTACTCGCGGGGTTTCTTGACAGGTTTATAAGACAATGCTGCGGACTGCCGCGCCACATTCTGCCGGGTTTCAGCTTGAATGCTTTTTTGATTGCGCACAAACCAGGAAAAAAATAACGGCACGAATATCGTCGCCACACAAGTAGCCATGATCATTCCGCCAAAAACACCAGTTCCCATCGACTGGCGCGCCGCCGAACCGGCGCCGGTGGCGATCACCAAAGGTACCACGCCCAGTATGAACGCCATCGAAGTCATGACAATAGGCCGGAAACGTAGCTGCGCCGACTGAATGGCCGCCGCCTGAATACTCATCCCTTCTTTCATTTTCTGGCTGGCAAATTCAACCAATAGAATGGCATTTTTTGCGGTCAAGCCGATTAACGTCACCATACCGATCTGGAAATAAATATCATTGGGCATATCGCGCAGCAAAATCGCCACCAGTGCGCCTACCATCGCAAATGGAATCGCCATAATGACCGCCAGCGGCAAGGCCCAGGTTTCAAATTGTGCCGCAAGAATCAGAAAAACCATCACCACCGCCAAACTGAAAGCGAAAATCGCCGCCGAACCCATTTTCTTTTCCTGGAATGCAGTGCCGGTCCAGGCAATTTGATAACCTTCCGGCAGCGTCTCGGCGGCAATCCGCTCCACCAGTGCAATCGCTTCGCCTGAACTGACATCGTGCGCCGCACTGCCGACTATTTTGGCCGACAATAATCCATTAAACCGCTCCAATTGTTCCGCACCGGTGATATGTTTTACTTTACTTAGCGCCGACAAGGGAATCATCGCGCCGGATTGCGCGCGCACGTACACTTTCCCTAAATCTTCCGCGGTCATGCGATAAGCCGCTTCTGCCTGCAATTGCACGCGATAGGTACGTCCGGAGCGGTTAAAATCGTTCACGTAAAAGGAACCCATGGTGCTTTGCAACGTGGCATAGATTTCCGAAATGGAAACACCTTGCGTAATCGCTTTGGCTTCATCGACTTCGATAAAATATTGCGGCACCGTCGAGCGTAAAAAGGTATTGACGCTAGCCAGCTTGGGATCTTGCTTTAACGCTTGCATCAACTCGTTCACCACTGTGGTCAATTGCGCGGTATCCGAATTGGTGCGGCTCTGCACATATAATTCAAACCCGCCGGTATTTCCCAGACCGCGTATCGCCGGTGGATTAAATGCGATCGCCAGACCATCCGGTTGCTGCGCGCCGACCAGGAAGAGCTTACCGACAATATCGGCTGCTGTCGTCGTGCGTTCCGACCAATCCTTCAACCGCACAAACATGGTCGATACGTTGGTTTTATTACCACCGCCAATGAAATCCAGCCCATTCACGGCAAACTGAAAAGCCACGGCGGATTCCTTGCTCATCTCGGTACTGATGGCGTTGGCCGTCTTAGTGGTTCGCGCCAGTGTTGCACCATCGGGCAGGATAACCGCCGCAATCACATAACCTTGATCTTCCGGCGGTACGAAACTATCCGGAATATTTTTGACCAGATAAGCCAGGCCGCCAATCATCACCACAAACAACAATATGCTCCGGCCGGTATGACGCAGGCTCAAACCGACCATATCGACATACAACCGGCGCACACGCTCAAAATGATCATTAAACCAATCAAAAAAAACCGAGCGCCGATGCGAAGAGCGCAGTAATACCGCGCACAGTGTCGGCGTCAGAGTCAATGCCACAATACCGGAAATCACCGCGGCCACCGCCACCGTCACGGCAAACTGCTGGTACAGCTCGCCGGCAATACCGCCCAGAAAAGCCACCGGAATAAAAACCGCCGCCAAAACCATCGTCATCGCTACCACCGCGCTCGATACTTGCTGCATTGCCTTGATGGCGGCATCGATCGGCGACAGATTTTCCTGCGACATCAACCGCTCAATATTTTCCAGCACAACGATCGCATCATCGACCACAATGCCGATCGACAGTACCATCGCAAACAGCGTCAGTGTATTGATCGAGTACCCGAGTAACCACAATCCGGCAAACGTGCCGATCAAGGAAATCGGGATGGCAATAATGGGAATCAACGTCGCCCGCCAGCTCTGCAAAAATACATAAACCACCAGAACCACCAGCAACATCGCTTCACCCAGCGTTTTCACCACCTCCCAAATAGACGCTTTAACAAATACGCTGGTGTCATACGAAATAAAGTATTCCAAGCCCTCGGGAAAATAATGCTTCAGCTCGTTCATGCGGGTTTTTACAGCCGCAGCGGTTTCCAGCGCATTGGCGCCGGTACGCAGGAAAATGCCAATTCCCAAGCCGGGTTCACCATTCAGCAATGTCTGTGCGGAATAATCCTGCGCACCCAATTCAATGCGCGCCACATCCTTGAGATACAGCACGCCACGCGGCCCATCCGAACGCAAAATAATATTTTCAAACTCTTCCGGTTCCAGTAACCGTCCTTTTGCAGTTACGGTGTATACCAATTGCTGATCGGCAATCGCAGGCTCCTGGCCGATTTTTCCGACGGCCTGTTGCGCATTCTGCGTGCGGACGGCATTCGCGATATCGCTGGTGGTGATACCCAGCTGGGCCATCCGGTCGGGCCGCAACCAAATACGCATGGAGTAATCTTGCGCACCGAAAATCCGCGCTTCGCCAACACCGGTTGCACGCCGCAAATCATCGAGAATGTTATTGGTGATGAAGTTGCTTAAGAACAGCGTGGTATGTTTGGGGTCCTTTGAAGTTACGGCAAAAACCAGCAACAAATCGTTTGAACGCTTCTGCACGGTAATACCCGAGCGTCTGACTTCATCTGGCAAACGCGCCAATGCCGTGTTGATTTCATTACTGACATTGAACGTGGCACGGTCTATGTCAGTGCCAATTTCAAATGTAATGGTGATGGTCAGCCTTCCGCTGGAATCCGCGCTGGAGCTAAAATACAGCAAACCTTCGATGGCGCTGAGTTTTTCCTCAATCGGCGCAGCCACCGTTTTGATCATTGTGTCGGCATTTGCGCCTGGAAAGGTGGCGGTTACGATAACCGTCGGCGGAGTGATTTTCGGATATTGTTCAATTGGTAATTGCGTAGCTGCTGCCAATCCGGCTAAAACGATAATGATCGACAATACCGATGCAAAAATCGGTCGAGTAATAAAAAATTGGGCCATGAATGCAATTGTTAGTTATTGATGGAGTCTAGGCCCGGTTGTGGAGAAGGGAACTGATCCCGCACTTGCGGCTCGACCTTTTTGCCCGGCATCAGCTTGATGAGATTGTCAACTACCACGCGATCACCCGTTTGCAATCCTTCCAGAATAATCCAGTCTTTCCCCATCCAGTTATCCACGATAACGGGACGTTGCGTGGCTTCATCGTTGTCGTTTAGCACATAGACAAAACGCCCTCTATCCGAAGTCAGCACGGCCACCTGCGGCACCATGAAAACAGCCCTCGATTCCCCGGCGGTGACCCGTATCCGGACAAATTGTCCAGGAAATACGCGCTGATCTTCATTGGCAAAGGTTGCGCGCAATTGCTGTGTACCAAGTTGAGGATCGATTTTACTCGCGGCAAAATTGATTTTTCCTTCCTGCTCATACTCCGA
Source organism: Nitrosomonas oligotropha (assembly GCA_008015635.1). Lineage (GTDB taxonomy): Bacteria > Pseudomonadota > Gammaproteobacteria > Burkholderiales > Nitrosomonadaceae > Nitrosomonas > Nitrosomonas oligotropha_B. The sequence continues at coordinate 12,695 of SSFX01000100.1, read as the reverse complement.
TCCATCCGGCAGAATCATTTTTACACGATGCACATTTTTTTCGCTTAAGTGCCCGCCCAATCGAGCGACTTCATTATCCGCGAAACTGAATCTCACCCAGATCGGCGATAATTGCGTCAAGGTCGTCAGCAAGCTGCTATTGGCTGATATCAGCGTGCCTTCGGACAATTGCGAGCGGCCTGTCACACCCTTTTCCGGCGCTCTGACGGTAGTATAGGAAAGATTGAGTTCCGCCTGCTGTACGCGGACTTTGGCCGCCTGTAGAGCAGCCGCGGCAATCGCCAGATCGGCCGTAGCCAAGTCATAAGCGCGTTGACTGACAAAATTTTCCGCTAGCAATTGCCGTTGCCGGTCTTCATCGCTTTTCGCGCGCAATACCCGCACATTCTGTTCTTGCAACGCCGCCTTGGCTTCCGCCAAAGCGTTCTGAAATGGCTCCGGATCGATCAAAAATAACGGTTGACCGGCTTCCACAGCCATTCCTTCGGTATACAAACGTTTGAGCAAAATACCACCTACACGCGGACGGATTTCAATTTCCTTAGCGCCTTCGGTTTGCGCGATCGTTTCCAGACTGACCGGCATTATCACTGGCTGCACAGCCACGATCGTGGCCGGTATGGCTTGATTTTTACCGGCCGCCGGTTGCGCAGGCTTGTTACCGTTACATGCCATCAGCAACAAAGCCATTAAACCATAACAGCAGAAATTGACGCAGCCCTGCTTATCGATTCCGGCGGTTCGCAGAAATTTTGGATAGCAGTGGCCGAAAAAAGCTAAAAAACCGGGGATTATCACTCGAGTCATTACTTAAAAAATTCAAAATTCAAAATGCTATTCACTATGGAAAAACCACAAAAGCAGAAATGGGTTCTGTATAATAGCCGCTCATGGTAGCTTGACGGATAATGTAGAAGTATTGCATATATGAAGATAAGATATTCCTCATAATTTTACCTGCCAGCAAATACACAGTTAAGTGTTTGTGCCTACAGTTCTGTCATAGCCGTTAGATCTGGCTATTGAACTGATACCGGTCGTATTAAAACTGCTTGATCTGATCAGCCATATTTATTTTTAATACTCGATAAATTTTAAAGGTGCGTTAATATGCCTATTCGTATTGTTATTGCCCTATTGATTTTCTCCTTGCTATCGTCAGCAGCGGTCCAGGCATCCCTGAAGCTGCCAGAAACAGTGAAAGTTGATCCGGCCGCGTTAACCGCTGAACCGATGTGCGATCCTAAGATTTCACCAGCATGGCGGGAAGCTCAGGAAATTGATGGCGTAAAAATTGCAGCATCGCCCGGTTGCAGTCCGGACAATCCCGCTTGGATTGCGGCGGCAGTCAAAGGAACCAATCACGTCTCCATGGATACCTTGATGAAAACCGGCCTTTCGCCGGATGCCATCATCAAAACCGATGATCTGGACGGCGACGGTGATCCCGACCGGATTATCATCAAACTGGAAATCATGGAGTTGAATGGCAAATCCCCGGATTTCCCTGGCTTGGTGCCAACATTCGACATTGCCCCTGGCGTACAACCGGGCGCTTGGGTATTTGCGCCGAAAACCAGCGGCATGTCGACCGAGAATTTTGAAAGCGTCCGGGCTAACCCCCTACTGCGCCTGCCATCACCCGTGACTCGGGTTGAAGTAGGCGATATCGTTCAAATCGTACTGGAAAACACGCACTACTTTCCCCATAGCATCCATTTGCACGGCGTCGATCATCCCTTCTCGCACAAAGATCATGGCGGCAATGACGGCGTGCCGCAAACCAGCGAAAAAGAATTAATGCCGGGCGAACGGCGCATCTATGAATTTCAGGCACGTCAGCCGGGCACCATGTTCTATCATTGCCATGTGCAAACGCATACCCACTTGGCAATGGGACTGGCTGGCATGATCGTCGTTGAAGAAAACAGACCTAATAACTGGTTGCAGACGTTGAATATCGGCGCCGGTCATGTCCGCCATTCCTCCGTTGCAGTGCGTGAAAATTTCGATCAGGAATACGATCTGCACTATCATGCGATGGATAAAGAACTCAGTGAAATCACACAGAAATACAACGATCCGCGGCTCATCGCGCGCGACATGAATCAACGTTATGACATCACCGACGCAACCGAGGATTATTACACCCTGAACGGTTTGTCGTTTCCTTATACGCTAAGGGAATCGCTGATCATCGTTGAACCTGATCAAAAAATAAAATTGCGCCTGCTCAACAGTGGCGGCGAATTGATCGCCGTCCATACGCACGGCCATCATGCCACGATCACGCATTACGACGGTGTGGAACATAATCCGGTTGCTCAAATCATGCGCGACGTATTCGACATGGCACCGGCGCAACGCCTCGACCTGAAGCTGGAAACCGTCAACGATGGAAAACATAGTTATGGCGAAGGCGATTGGTTGATTCATGATCACCGGGAAAAAGGGATTACCACCAACGGCATGGCCGAAGGCGGCAGCATGAGTTCCATTGTGTACAAATCCTACCTGAATGACAGCGGTTTGCCGCAAGTTAGTCACTTCGGCATTGATCTCAACAAATTCTTTACCAAGGAATATTACGAAAGAAGAATTCCGGTCTGGCAGGATCTGGATGAATGGTCCAGCCTCGGTTCACCCGGCGGGCAAACCGGTCTCAGCGCACAAGAGCAGACCTCATTATTGAATGGTGTGATCGGTCTGCTGATAGGACTGGTAATTTATCTGATTTTCGCCAAACGGGAGCAAATCAAACAAAGCGCTATTGCGGCAGTTTCTCGCCTAAAAGGGGCCAAAGGGAGTAACCAAAAATGATAAAGACGACAACCATTACTTTCTTACTGGCTGGAATTCTCGCGGTCAGCTCGAATGCCATTGCTCAGCAAAAAACAAACGGCGGTGCACATGATCACTCCGATCATAGCGGTCACGGCGTGAGTCAAGCTCCAGCAGCGGCTGAGAAGCAGCAGACCGAGGATCATAGCGGCCATGATCACAGTTCAAATGACCAAAGTGCACATGACCACGGCGCCCATGATCATAGTGATGCGCATGACATTAGCGCAGAGCAGCATATTGATCACAGCGCACATGACACCAGCGCGCAATCCGCGGAGCACGGCGATGGACACCATCATCACCACATGGATCATGATCATATTATGGATCACGAAGGCACCATGATCATGGGGCAAAACCTCGACAAACTGCCCAGCAGCTGTAAAAGCATTTCCGAGGAAGTGGAAATTACCGTGCGCGCCGGCAGAAAATATTCCGCCAAATTTCCCGGCACCGCTTTTGCATTCGATCAACAGCAATGGCATGTCAAACCTTGCTCCAGAGTCACTTGGCACTTCGTCAACGAAGATAATATCCGGCACCAATTCATGATGCACGGATTGCCCAAATATCTCTATAAATATGGCATGTTCCACCTGGAAGTAACCGGACCCAAAACAGTCACCGGCACTATCATCGTACCGGGATCTGACGATACGTTTCTCGTCCATTGCGACATTTCCCATCATATGGAAAAAGGCATGAAAGCGCAGTTGGTGGTCGGAAAAGGATCCGAGAACATACCGAGTATTCCCGGTGTAACACCTTATAACATCAACGATACTTACGAGGCGGAAAATCTACCCAAAGTCTCTGATAAAGCCGAACAAAGCGCAATGGTGCGGCAAATTTCGTCGTTCACGAATAATAATTTCCAGAACTATGGCATGATGCTGATTGGCGCACTGATCGGGCTTCTATGCATACCACTGTTTAAGAAAATCCCGTTGCGTACAAAGAAAGCTGATTAAGTTCAGTAACAATCGATCAGTTCAGCAATAAAAAAACCGGCCGGATACCTCTACTTGTGAGTGTATCCGGCCGGTTTCTTTTGATTATCGCCGCTGATTCCGCAGCCTGTATGTAGCAACCTGAATTTAACGCACGGTGATGCGATCAGGGTATTAATTCGTTTGAGGAAATTTTCTAACCAAATCGCTCAAGTAGGCCTCGAATTCCTGTTTCAGCTCGGGGTGCTGTAAAGCAAACTCCACAGTTGCCTGTAGATACCCGGATTTGCTGCCGCAATCAAAGCGCTTGCCGTCAAATTCATAACCCAGCACCGTTTCATCTTGCAACAGCTTCGCGATGGCATCCGTCAACTGAATTTCGTTACCGGCTCCCCGCTCCGTTTTTTCCAGCAGTTTGAAAATACGTGGCGTGAGAATATAACGTCCAACCACTGCGAGATTGGACGGTGCCTTGTCTATCGGCGGTTTCTCAACAATGGCATTGACCTTGGACAAGTTACTGGCAATCGGCGCACTGCTGATGATGCCGTAGCGGTTAACTGTATTCGGCGGAACTTGCTCGATTCCCAGAATCGAGCAATGATGCTGGGCGTAAATGTCCACCATCTGACTGAGGCAACTGCGGTCACCGCCATCGATTAAATCATCAGCCAGTAATACCGCGAAAGGCTCGTCGCCGACAACCGATTGCGCGCACAAAACAGCGTGTCCCAACCCGAGCGCTTCGGCTTGACGGATATACACGCAATCCACATGCGGCGGTAGAATATTGCGGACAATGTTCAGCATCTCCTGTTTTCTGCCTGCTTCCAGTTTCGCTTCTAATTCAAATGCTTTATCGAAGTGGTCGGGTATCGAGCTTTTGTTACGTCCGATGATAAAAATCAACACATCAATACCTGCGGCAACCGCTTCTTCAGCAGCAAATTGGATCAATGGCTTATCAACGATGGGCAGCATTTCCTTAGGATTCGCCTTGGTTGCCGGCAAAAAACGCGTGCCTAATCCAGCCACAGGAAAGACTGCTTTTCTGATCGCTTTCATTTATAGTTCTCCTTAATATTAAGTCGCCACTATCGCCTTAACGCGATTCCGGTAAACCGGAACAAAAATTCCAATTAGCTTTGATAACCCTTGGGATTGATACTTTGCCAGTGCCAGCTGCTCACGCACATATCTTCCAATCCAAGTTTTGCTTGCCAGCCCAATAACTCGAGCGCACGTTTTGGATCCGCATAACAAGAAGCAATATCACCGGAGCGCCGGGGAGCGATCTTGTAGGGAATAGGCCGCCCGCTCGCCCGTTCGTAGGCCCGCACTACATCCAGTACGCTATAACCTCGTCCAGTGCCTAGATTTACGGTCAAACAGCCGGAATATTGATCACTTTGTCCGGAGCGTGCAGCTTCCAGCGCTTCCAGTGCTTTCAGATGTCCCAGCGCCAAGTCGACCACGTGAATGTAATCGCGCACGCCTGTGCCATCCGGTGTTGGATAATCATCTCCCCATACGTTCAGGGTTTCCCTTCGCCCTATCGCGACCTGCGCCACGAAAGGCATCAAATTATTGGGGATCCCCTGCGGATCTTCGCCGATTAACCCGCTCGCATGCGCGCCCACCGGATTAAAATAACGCAAGATGGCAATGCGGAATGACGCGTCGCTGTGCTGTAAATCGCGCAGAATCTCTTCGATCATCAACTTACTGCGTCCATAGGGATTCGTTGCGGCCAGCGGGTGATCCTCGGTCAACGGTAACCGCACCGGGTCGCCATAAACTGTGGCGGAGGAACTGAATACCAGGTTTTTGACATCGCACTCTTGCATCGCTTCCAATAACCGCAATGTACCGCTTACGTTATTATCGTAATAGGAAAGCGGCTGTTCTACCGATTCCCCGACGGCTTTAAGTCCGGCAAAGTGGATTACTGCTTTGGCTTTACTTTTCTGCAAGGCAGTGACCAAAGCGGCGCGGTCACGGCAATCACCGGTTATTAATGCGGGTTTCCTGCCGGTAATTTTCTGCACCCGGGCCAATGCTTCGGGATTGCTGTTACAAAAATTGTCGAAAACAGTTATGTCAAACCCTGCATTCAACAATTCCACGCAAGTATGCGAACCAATATATCCGGCACCGCCCGTAACAAGAATCATGATTGTAACCTCGACTATAAATGACCGGGATGTAGCGCAAAAAACACCAGGAATCGTAAGCGTCAATACGGGGTGTTATTCTCCGGCTCTCATGTAACGTACAGCATTCAAGCTTGCCGGACTTGAATGGTTTATTGACTGGAATCTCACCGATCCGGCTATCCCGATGCGCGCACTATTTTGTTCCTGCCAATGCGGTCGACTACGCTAAATCAATCGAGAACACCGATGCCCAGCAAATAATTGATAATATGCTCGACCGCCTGCTCGGGTGTTTGAGTCGTCGTATCAATGCGGACTTCGGGGTTTTCCGGCGCTTCGTAGGGTGAATCAAGCCCGGTAAAATCTTTCAGTTCGCCGCTACGCGCTTTTTTATACAATCCTTTGGGATCTCGCTCTTCCGCCGCCTGGATCGATACATCGACAAATACTTCAAAGAATTCACCCTGCGCTACCAATTCACGCGCCATCTCGCGCTCGGCAGAAAACGGTGAGATCATTGAAACCAGCACGATTTGCCCGGCATCAACCATCAACTTGGCGACTTCCGCAGTACGCCGGACATTTTCAATCCGGTCGGCACCGGTAAAACCGAGATCTTTATTCAAGCCATGACGAATAGTGTCTCCGTCCAGCAAATAAGTATGTTTGCCCAACGAATAAAGCTTTCTCTCGAGCAAAATAGCGATGGTCGATTTACCGCTGCCGGACAACCCGGTAAACCAGATGATAAACGGCTTTTGTCCTTTGATCGCGGCATGCGCCTGCTTATTGACATGGATATTTTGCCACTGGTTATTATCGCGCGGCTGGCGCAAGGCTGAATGCAACATACCGGCACCGACGGTATTATTGGTTAGCCGGTCAATCATGATGAAACCGCCGGTATCGCGATCTTCGTTATAAGGATCAAATGCAATCAATTGATCCGTACTCAGATTGCAAACTCCGATTTCATTGAGCTCTAATTTCGTCGCGGCAACTTGCTCGAGTGTATTGACATTGACCTTATGTTTGAGCGTTGAGACATTGGCCGTTACTGTTTTTGTGCCAATTTTCATCAAGTAAGGCCTACCGGGTAGCATCGCTTCATCGGTCATCCAAACCACCGTGGCTTCAAATTGATTGGCCACTCCGGGCGGTGAATCGGTAGTCGCCAGAACATCACCCCGGCTGATATCGATCTCATCTGTTAGTGTCAGTGTAATCGACTGACCGGAAATAGCTGTTTCCAGGTCGCCTTCTTGCGTGACAATGCGCGCGACGCAGCTTTCTCTTCCGGATGGCAGAACGCAAATGGCGTCGCCCGGTTTGACGCTACCGCGCACCACCATGCCGGAGTATCCGCGGAAATCCAGATTGGGGCGATTTACCCACTGCACTGGCATACGAAAAACACCGGATTGTTCAGCGGCATCTTCTACCTGCACATTCTCCAGATAGCTCATCAAGGTGTCGCCGCTATACCACGGTGTATTCCTGCTCAACTCGGTAATATTATCGCCTTTCAAAGCCGACATCGGGATGGCAACAATGTTTTGCAATCCGATCTTTTTGGCGAATACACGATAGTCGTGATCGATCCGGTTAAAAACCTCTTCGGAATATCCCACCATATCGAGCTTATTGATCGCCAGCACCACATGCCTGATACCGATTAACGAAACCAAATAGCTATGCCGCCGCGTTTGCGTCAATACGCCCTTACGCGCGTCGATCAAAATAATGGCGACATCCGCGGTCGATGCACCGGTGATCATGTTACGGGTATATTGTTCATGCCCCGGCGTATCCGCTACGATAAACTTGCGCTTGTCGGTAGAAAAGAAACGGTAAGCAACATCAATAGTAATTCCTTGCTCGCGCTCAGCCGTCAATCCATCCACCAAAAGCGCGAAATCCAAATCTCCGGCTTGCGTACCCACTTTCTTGGAATCGGCTTCCAACTGAGTCAGTTGATCTTCAAACAACATCTTGGATTCATACAGCAGACGCCCGATCAAAGTGCTTTTTCCGTCATCCACGCTGCCGCATGTGATAAAACGAAGCAGGCTTTTATTCTCGTGTGTTTTCAAATACAGCTCGATGTCCTCGGCTATCAAATCAGATACATGCGCCATTAGAAATAGCCCTCCTGCTTCTTTTTTTCCATTGAACCGGTTGAATCATGATCAATCAACCGCCCTTGCCGTTCGGATGTTCTGGTAAGCAGCATTTCCTGAATGATGGCCGTCAACGTATTGGCTTCACTTTCAATCGCACCGGTGAGCGGATAACATCCCAATGTACGGAATCGCACGCTTTTCATCATCGGCTGCTCGCCTTCCCGCATCGGTAAACGCTCGTCATCCACCATGATCAAAGTACCATCGCGCTCGACGACAGGCCGTTCCTTAGCAAAATATAATGGCACAATAGGTATATTATTCAAATAGATATACTGCCAGATATCAAGTTCTGTCCAGTTAGAAAGCGGAAACACCCGGATACTTTCACCTTTATGCTTACGCGCATTGTATAGCCGCCAGAGTTCGGGGCGTTGCAGCTTGGGATCCCAGCGATGCTGCGCGGAGCGGATGGAAAAAATACGTTCCTTGGCACGTGATTTTTCTTCATCGCGGCGAGCACCGCCAAATGCCACATCAAAACCATATTTATCCAGCGCCTGCTTCAATCCTTCAGTCTTCCAGATATCCGTATGAATCGCCGAGCCGTGCGTGAATGGATTAATTTTCTTTTCCACACCCTGCGGATTGATATGAACGATCAGCTCGAGTCCAAGCTTTTTCGCCATAACATCACGAAATTCAATCATTTCCCTGAATTTCCAGGTGGTATCGACATGCAGCAAAGGAAACGGCGGTTTTGAAGGATAAAATGCTTTCATCGCAAGATGCAGCATCACTGCACTATCTTTTCCAATGGAATAGAGCATCACCGGGTGTTCGCATTCCGCAACCACCTCCCGCATGATCTGAATACTCTCAGCTTCAAGGCGCTGTAAATGTGTCAGCATTATTAATTGTTTCCTTTATTGGTAAACACAGCCGGTATAGCGTTATATTAAATAGCATCGGATGCATTTAATATGAAATGAACTACTTTTTCCTGTAGTCATTTACTGCCGCAGAATGGTGATTAGCACGCCAAAAACGTCCATTAATCTTAGACAGAATAAATCCCAAACGGGATGTGGATTTTGATTTATAGCTCAGGGAATATTATTTACAACGTCGAGTTTTTAGTGCGATTTACTGTAAATTTTTTACCTATTCTTGCCAACCTCAACCTATAAGAATATTTTATCCGATACTCGCAATAATGTCAGTCAACAAAACATTATATTCACTTCTTATTATAAAAATGAGCACACAATCTGAGAAAGCCATTTATATCGGCAATTGATTCAGGTATAATGCCGCGCTTTGGGTCGTTAGCTCAGCCGGTAGAGCAGCGGACTTTTAATCCGTTGGTCGGCAGTTCGAATCTGCCACGACCTACCAATTAAAAAGAAGGGGTTAGCAGAAGTGTTAGCCCCTTTTTTCTTTCTGAACGTGACAAAAACGTGACAGATTCGCCACATTCCCGCCTTATCCGTTCTCGATTCTAGCCGCCGCAACCCTCAAATGCTCGGTTGCATACTTGGCATAACGGATCCACCATGATTCTAGATTTTCAGCCGCCTAAATCCTTTAGCTCATCGCAGCTTGTTCCTACTGAGCTAGGTTTGTGTTTATCATTCTTGTATTTCTCCTAAAACAATGTAATTCCAATCATGTTCTTTAAACCTAAAAATAATCGCTTGTGAAAATTCGGTACAATATCTTGGTGTAAAAGAATAAATATTTAACAATTTCTGCACGATAGCATCGAACCCTTTTTGCCTGATATCCAGTACACTTCTTGCTTCAAATGAATTAGCAGCTACTATCCCTTCTTTCTCAAATAAGAGATGCCAGCTACCTTCGGAAATCGATAAATTCAATTCAGGAATTTTTCGACCCAACCTATTAATTCGCTCATCTTCAGGATCACTTATTCCACCTGAATAAGGTGGTAATACACAAACGACATCCCAGTCGCCTTTTGTGATATCGCGCAATTTCACTAACTCGCCTACTTTCATATTTCTTATGTAACGGACATCCACCAATTAATTGTCATCTGAATTTGTTCCACAACTGGGTAACAAAAAGAGTAAGCACAGTAGGAAAGTGACTCGGGGTAGTAATGGCATTTTAGTTTTCATTGCAGACTGCCTATTTGTTGTCGACTTATTCGCTTCTTTTTTTATCGGATTGCCAACGATGAAAAACTTATACAACTTTAATTAAGGGGTTTGAATATGCTCATTGCCTCAGTTAATGCAAGTAGCCGGTGTGTGAATCACCCCGGCCCCCGGGGTGATTTAGTGCAGGTGCGTCCCAATTATCTGTTGCGTAGCGAGAAAGTCCGCCATCATATCAAGGCTTAAAATCCATTCAATAGAATTTTTGTCGTACCTTCAATGAAATATAATAAGGGCGACGTATAAATTGATAGCAGTTATTGACTGTGCCAAATTTGTGTCAAATGACACTGTAAATATTGCCGCTTGAGGTTGTGTGGTACTGATTTTATGCTTGGCAAGCATTGCAAACAATTGATTTAATATATATCTATAATTTGAAGTTACGTTTCGTAATCAGTATGTCGATACCGCTAATAATTATGGGCACAAAAGCTTCGCTCTTGCGCATGGAATTAAGACAGACTGGTTATGCCAGCCTGGCATGACAGATCATAGGCAATTGCTTTTCCAAAATGAGAACGTGACAAACCTGACAATTATTGACGAGTATTAGCGGAGTTAATATTAATAAAAACAGTTATTTATAAAACATTTGATCTGTTGGTCGGCAGTTCGAATCTGCCACGACCTACCAAAACAAATAAAAGGACTACAGGTCATAGACTTATAGTCCTTTTTTATTTTCTAAAAAAATTTAATCATTTGAACTTTCAATTAAATCTCTGTAAACATTGTGAGTAGCCGCTGCATCTGATTCTACTGGGGAAGGATAAGGACAACCATCCGACTATACACTGATGTGTTATGCACTGGTTGATGCGGTTATAGAATCAAAGAAGGGAGAGTTGATTCAAACAATTAGAGTAATTTAACCTTCATTGGTTCCCCTCTTCCTATCACCATTATCACGGTTAGCTGTGATGCGGATCTTGCACGTAATGAGGGGCGATACGATTGTCTCATATCAGACTTACGATTATAAATAAAGGAGAAGCAAGCTATAGAAGAACACGATTCCACTGGAGTTATTGACGGATTTAAGTGCATGAGCAAATGATTCTAATAGAAACAACTAAAAACGCCAGAAGTAACGAATTAGGGGTGTCGCAAGGCATAGAGAAGCAGAAAAAATCACATGGGATTACGAAATACCGCTCTACTTTCAAATTCATGACAAGTATCTATCAGATAAAGATGAAATAATTGAAGAGGTTCGTATTGACGTGGAAACATTATGTACCATAGCAATCGAGCTGATAAAGCATGCAGCGCCAGGCGTAGTCCGTGAAGCACGGCAGGATTATTGAGATTTGATCGTATAAGGATAGGATGAAATGAGTTTTTTCGAATGGCCGTGTGAACTGGTTTTTAGTGTCTGTACCTTTTTCGTAATGACAAAGGCCTTATTGGCATTGATTCTCTGCGTTATTTCGGCCGGGATGATTTTCATAGCAACAAAAGAAATAATCAAGAATTTAAGGAAATAGCATGAGTCCAGAACTTGCATATAGAGCACACCACACTTTTAATCCGTTGGTCGGCAGTTCGAATCTGCCACGACCTACCAAAAACAAGCACTTAAGAGTAAAATCCTAAGTGCTTTTTTACTTAATGAGTACCCAATAAGCAAGCGCAATGTCAGCAATTCCGCGCAACACAAATTAGCAAAATCCATCGTCTTAAGATATTTTAATAATCAGATAATTATGCAAACTAAGCTTGCCGTCAACGGTACGTTAATGAGAGGTTTGGCGTTAAACCACAATCTGCTGGAGTTGGGCGGTGTATTTGTGGAAGAAGCGCTAACTGCGCCTCTCTACCGTCTTTGGTCGATTAACGATCAGCATCCCGCCATGCAACGTTGCGCCAGCGGCGGGCAAATATCCTTGGAGATTTGGTCTATAGACTCATCCCATATCGGTGAATTGTTAAGCCGTGAACCGGCCGGGCTCTCGGTTGGAAAAATTCTCTTGGCCGACAACCGGGAAGTATTAGGAATCCTTGGAGAATCTTATCTTTGCGAAGGGATGCAAGAGATAACTCAATTTGGAGGATGGCGGGAATACAAGGGATTGCGTTAATTTCACTCTACACAGACCTTGAATGATTCATCCTATTTGCATTATCTCCTTCATACTTCACAGCAAAACGAACATCAATCGCTAACTGGTGTGCATCGCAGTATAATGCGTTAAGTCTTTCTTGATCCATTCCCGAGCGTGGCGGTTCCATCAAAGCAGACTGCAAACTGATTCCGGACAGCCATTCTTCTGATTTTATGCTTGATATCAATGCCATTTTCGCGCCCGGCGGCGTGCTCTCCCAACACATTGCAGGTTTTCGCACGCGCGCGCAGCAAGTGGAAATGGCACAGGCGATCGCGGACACGATCGCCAAGCATCAAATTCTGGTGGCCGAAGCAGGAACCGGTACGGG
>SSFX01000026.1:0-5102 GCA_008015635.1 Nitrosomonas oligotropha | reverse complement strand
CACTAGAACTGTTTTATCTTGCAAATTCATCGTAATTTTAATGTCGATAATCCAACCAATACCAAAATAAAGGTGATGATCCAAAACCGGACCACCACCTGATTTTCTTTCCAGCCTTTTAATTCAAAATGATGATGTAACGGCGCCATGCGGAATACCCGCTTCCCCAGCAGCTTAAATGATGCCACCTGCAACATCACGGACAGCGCTTCCACGACAAAAACGCCGCCCATAATCACTAGCACAATCTCCTGCCGCACGATGACGGTGACGATTCCCAATGCCGCACCCAGCGCCAAGGCGCCGACGTCACCCATGAAAACCTCGGCGGGATACGCGTTAAACCACAAAAAGGCAAGCCCGGCACCGGCCATGGCGCCGCAAAACACCGCCAATTCCCCGGCATTGGGGATATAAGGGATGCCGAGATACTTGGCGAATACAACGTGCCCGGCGGCGTAGGCAAAAATCGCCAGCGCGCTACTGATCATGACAGTCGGCATAATGGCCAAACCGTCCAAACCATCGGTAAGATTGACTGCATTGCTGGTGCCGACAATGACAAAATAAGTCAGTATGACGAAACCTGTTACACCCAACGGAATCGCCACTTCCTTGAAGAAGGGCACGATCATGTCGGTTTGCGCCGGGATTTCCGCGATCGATGCCAGATACATCGCAACCGCCAGCGCGATTAGCGACTGCCAGAAAAATTTTGCGCGCGCGGACAATCCTTTCGGATTGCGGTAAACCACTTTGCGATAGTCATCGACCCAGCCGATCACGCCGAATCCCAGCGTGGTTGCCAGCACTACCCAGATATAGCGGTTGCTCAAATCCGACCACAGCAACGTGGTCAAAACAATCGCCATCAGAATCAAGGCGCCGCCCATCGTCGGCGTGCCGGTTTTGACAAGATGCGTTTGCGGACCATCATCGCGCACAGATTGTCCGATTTTATAAGCCGTCAGTTTACGGATCATCACCGGGCCGATCATGAAGGAAATCACTAATGCAGTCAGCGTGGCCATCACGGTGCGCAAGGTAATATAGCTAAATACATTGAATGCGCGGATGTCTTGAGCCAGCCATTGCGAGAGGGTTAGCAGCATGATGGCTCCACCGGTTGTTCCAGTTGCCGCACCACCCGCTCCATGCGCATAAAGCGCGACCCTTTCACCAGCAGCGTTACATCATCCGCCAGCAAGCTTTCCGTCGCATGCAGCAATTCGTCGATATTGTTGAAGTGCCGCGCGCCCTTGCCGAATTCTTCGGCTGCGTAAGCGCTCAACTCGCCCAGTGTGAATAATTGATCCAGTCCGGCATTGCGCGCATCACGCCCAATCGTGCGATGCAGATCAATGGCGGATTTACCCAATTCGCCCATGTCGCCGAGCACCAGTATTTTTTTCCCTGTCGTGGCAGCCAACACCGCGAGAGCAGCGCGCACGGATTCCGGATTGGCGTTGTAGGTATCATCAATCAGCTGCGCATGGTGTAAACCGGATTTTTTCTGCAATCGTCCCTTCACGCCCTGAAACGATTCGAGTCCAGCGGCAATCGATGCTTTCCCGATACCCGCTGCGATAGCCGCTGCCGCCGCTGCCAAAGCGTTATAGACATTGTGCACCCCGGGGGCCTGTAACTTGACTTCCACAATGCCATCCGGCAATTTCAACTGAATTCTGTTGCTCAACCGGTCAGCCTGATACTCGGCACTCACAGCTGCTTTTTCGCGCAAACCAAAATCGACAATCTTGCGTGCACCGGCGCATTCCCGCCATAAAGCAGCATAGCGATCGTCCGCATTGATTACAGCCGTTCCCTGTTGATCCAATCCGGCAAATATCTCTGCCTTGGCGCGTGCAACCGTTTCAACGGAACCCAGTCCCTCGATATGCGCAGCACCGGCATTGGTAATGACGGCAACACTTGGTTTTGCCAGCTGAGTCAGGTAACCGATCTCGCCCACATGATTCATACCCATCTCAATCACTGCATAGCGATGCTGTTGCCGTAAACGCAGCAACATCAGCGGCACACCGATATCGTTATTCAGATTCCCTTCGGTGGCCAGAATCCGCTCCGCTGGGGCATTTATTGTGACTTCACCGCCTGCGGTTGCTTGACGCAATATCGCGGCGATCATTTCCTTGACCGTAGTCTTGCCATTGCTACCGGTCACAGCGATGAGCGGCAGCGTAAAACGGTTGCGCCAATTCGCGGCCAATTGCCCCAGGCTTAAGCGCGTATCTTGCACACGCAGCAATGGAATCCCGGCGGATAAAGCGTTTTCCCCAGCTGCTTGCGGAACCAACGCGGCGGCGGCGCCTTTTTCCTTAGCGCTCAGCACAAATTCACTGCCATCGAATCTCTCACCACTTAACGCCACAAATAAATCGCCCGGCTTGAGCGTGCGGCTGTCCGTGCTCACCCCGGTAAATAGCCCGTCTTGTCCGTTCCATCTGGCTTGCAATACTTGCGCGGCTTCCCGGATCGTCATCATGATTGCACCCGCACTTTCCTGGCCAAATCTTTCAGCACCTGCTGCACAATGTCGGCATCACTGAAAGGAATTTTCCGGCCTTTTATTTCCTGATACTTCTCATGACCTTTGCCCGCAATCAGCACGATGTCGTTGTGCTGCGCATTGGCGATGGCCTGATATATAGCCAGCGCCCGGTCGCTCTCAATCTGGTAATTGTCTGCGACCGCGCCTGCTGTAATATCTTTAATGATGCTCAAAGGATCTTCCGTACGCGGATTATCGCTGGTAAAAATGACTTCGTCCGCCAATCGCGTGGCAACCTCGCCCACCATCGCGCGCTTGCCGATATCGCGGTCACCGCCGCAACCGACGACGCAAAACAGCCGTGCATTCCGTCCGGATGTCCGTTTCTTCGATTGCGCACTGCGCAAAAGCTCGCGTGACGTGCACAGCACTTTCTCCAGCGCATCGGGGGTATGGGCGTAATCGACGATAACAATCGGCTGGTCAATCCCTTCGTATTTTTCCATCCGGCCCGGAATGGATTGCACACTGTGAAGCGCCCGGACCGCGTCCGGCAATCGGATTCCGCTTGCCAGCATAGCCGCCACGACAGCCAGCAAGTTTGATGCATTAAATTTACCCAGCAAACCAATTCTCAAATGTTCGCGATTATCCTCAAATTCAATATCAAACTCCAGACCATGAAGATCAACTTTTAAATTGGATCCGTAGACCATTTTGAGTTGCCTTGCATAGCGTTCTTCCGGATAGTGAAATCCATAGCCGATGAAGGTGATGGATTTGTTGGCGAGCTGCCGCGATAGCTCGACACCCAGCACATCGTCCATGTTGACAACCGCATACCGCAATCCGGGCCAGAAAAACAGGCGCGCCTTGGCTTCGGCGTAAGCATCCATATCCAAGTGATAATCCAGATGGTCGCGCGACACATTGGTCAGCACGGCAATCGCGAATGTGGTGCCGTTAACCCGCCCCTGCACCAGGCCGTGCGAGGATACTTCCATCGCAACGCCATGCGCACCCTGTTCAACAAATCGTGCCAGCGAACGTTGCAGCACCGCGGCATCGGGCGTTGTATTCCCCGCCGCTTCCAACGCGCCGCAAAAACCATTTCCCAGCGTTCCCAGAATGGCTGTCTTTTTGCCCAGACTCGTCATCGCTTGCGCATACCAGTGACTGCACGATGTTTTGCCGTTGGTACCGGTAATCCCGACCATCCATAATTTCTCCGATGGCTGATCATAAACATAGCTGGCAATCAGTCCCGCTTTAGCCTTCAGTTCATCAATGGCCAATGCCGGAATCTGCCATTCGTGGTTCCACGTGAAATTCTGCGGATCCCACAGAACCGCATTGGCGCCCGCAGCAATGGCTTGCGGAATAAATTTGCGCCCATCGGTGATATCACCGGCATAGGCCAGAAATGTATCGCCGGGCTTTATCTGGCGGCTATCCGTGACCAGATTTTTAACCGGCACACCCAGCTCATCCAACCGATGATAATCAAATAACTGAGATGTTTTTTTCTTGATCGTCATCGCAGTCATCCTTCGTCACCCATTTCAGGGGTTGCGGTAAAGGTAACGACATTATTAGCCGGCGCATCGGGCGGAATATTCAGGATGCGTAAGGCGCCGGACATGACTTTACTGAACACCGGTGCTGCCACGGCACCGCCAAAATATTTTCCAGCGGAAGGCTCATCAATCATCACGGCGATGATCAGGCGCGGATTCGATGCTGGCGCATAGCCGACAAACGTGGAGATATAGCGCTTATTGGCATATTGACCATCGATCAGTTTATGCGCCGTCCCCGTTTTACCGGCCACGCGATACCCGCTAATCTGCGCCAGCGGCGCCGTACCACCAGGCTTGGTCGCCATTTCCAGCATACGATTCATCGCCTGCGCGGTGTCGCGCGAAATGACGCGTTGCCCCATGACCGGCATGTTTTGTTTCAAGAGCGAGATCGGTTTTAATTCGCCGCCGCTAGCAAAAATCGTGTAAGCGCGCGCCAATTGCATCAGGCTGGTGGATATACCATGGCCGTACGACATGGTGGCCTGTTCGATCGGACGCCATTTGTTGTAAGGCCGCAAAATACCGCTGGCTTCACCGGGAAAACCGGAATTCGTCAATGCGCCGAATCCGGAGCGGTTAAACATCTCCCACATCGTTTGCGATTCGAGCGACAGCGCGATTTTTGCCGTTCCAACGTTGCTTGACTGCTGAATGATTTGCGCAACCGTCAGCTCGCCTTTGTTGCTGACATCGCGAATGGTTTTTCTGCCCACTTGCCACATTCCCGGCGCAGTTTGCAGTACCGTATTGGCATTGACTTTGCCGATCTCCATCGCAATCGCCACGGTAAACGGCTTTAACGTCGATCCCGGCTCGAACGTATCGATCAGCGCCCGGTTACGCAGCCGTTCATTGGTAATCGATGATCGCCGGTTCGGGTTGTACGCCGGTAAATTGGTCAAGGCCAGAATCTCACCGGTTTGCGCGTCCAGCACAACGATGCCGCCCGCTTTGGCGTTATTGGCCAGCACTGCTTCTTTTAATTCCGCGTGGGCGCGATACTGAAT
>SSFX01000009.1:0-8395 GCA_008015635.1 Nitrosomonas oligotropha | reverse complement strand
TCTTCCTGATCATCCGGTTTGACAGACTTGCCGTAAACCGCTTGCCAACCTGGATTGACCATGACTTTGCCTTCCGTTTTGAACGGTTCATTTTCAACCCGGGTGATGCGGGTAGTGACCAGGAATTCAGCGGCGGGAAAGAAAATGGCCAGGAAACGCTTGGTGACCAAATCGTACAGTTTAGCTTCAATTTCGTTTAATTTGGTTGGGCTTAACGAGGTCGGAATGATGGCAAAGTGATCCGAGATCTTGGCGTTGTTGAAAATACGTTTGTTTGGAACAACCCAGCCGGATGCCAGAACTTGCCGGGCAAATTTGCCATAATCCGTATTTTCCAGACTGAGCAAAGTGTCTTTGACGGTGGCGATATAATCTTCCGGTAGTGCGCGTGAATCCGTACGCGGGTAAGTCAGCACCTTGTGCTTCTCATACAGGGCTTGTGCCAGACCCAGCGTTGTTTTGGCGGAAAAACCAAAGCGGCTGTTGGCATCGCGTTGCAAGCTGGTCAAGTCGTAGAGCAACGGACAGATTTCTTTGCTGGGTTTGCTTTCTTCGCTAACGTGCCCCGGTTTTCCCTGGCATTTGCCGTGAATGGCTTCAGCTTGTTTTTGTTCCCATAACCGTTCAGGCTTTGCTTCCTGGGCGGCTTTATCCTTGTTGAATTTGTCATCAAACCATCGGCCGGTGTAAATGCCTTTACTGGCTTCAAACGTGCCGTGAATCTCCCAATAATTCTGCGGACGGAATTTTTTAATTTTTTCTTCGCGTTCTACCAGAATTGCCAATGTAGGTGTCTGTACCCGCCCCACAGTGGTTTTGTGGAACCCGCCTTCCTGCGAGTTAAACGCAGTCATTGCGCGCGTACCGTTAATGCCGACCAGCCAATCCGATTCCGACCGGCTGACTGCTGCTTCAGCCAGCGATTCTACGGCTGAATTATCCAGTAACCGGGTGAATCCATCGCGTATAGCATCGGGGGTCATCGATTGCAGCCAGAGGCGCTTTACCGGCTTGCTTGTGCCAACATGGCGCAGAATATAGTAAAAGATCAATTCGCCTTCGCGCCCCGCGTCACAGGCATTGATGAGCGTTTCGATATCTTTGCGTTTGATGAGCTTGCTGAGAAGTTTCAGCCGCGCGGAAGTTTTCTCAATCGGATTCAAATCAAAATGCGGCGGAATAACCGGCAAATTGGCAAAACTCCATTTGCCGCGCTTGACTTCATATTCTTCCGGAATGACAAGCTCAAGCAAATGACCTACCGCGGAAGAGACCACGTATTGATCGCTCTCGAAGTAATCGGTGTGTTTGGTAAAGCCGCCCAATGCCCGCGCGATATCCGCTGCGACAGAGGGTTTTTCTGCAATAATCAGCGATTTACTCATTAATTCCCCAAAATAAATCATTCGTCGGCACTGTGTTTCCCAGCCTTTGGGTTACTTGATGTATCAGGGTTGCAAACATGGTCAAAATTTAATGAGTGTATTGGAGGTATTCACTCCGGCAGCCATTGAGTCAGGTGCGGCTGAATATGAAATGGATTTTTTCTTAGTGCCGGTAATGCGAATCGCTGACAATCAGCAATTTCTCAAGAACAGCATCATCAGTCAGCTGATTTTGAATCCATAGTTCGGTTAAAACAATCAGTTTGATTTTTTCCAAACTGGAGGAATTTTCATCCATGGCCAACACACGGTCGATTAACAATTCCCGTTGTAACGGGTTAATGATGCGGGCTTGTTCCAGGAAGAAAATAAAACCCCGGCCTTCGGTGTCGATTCTTTCCATTTCATATTCGGTATAGCAGCGGAAAGAGTCGTTTTCGGCGAAGCTGGCAGGATAACTGCCAATATCATGGCGTTCGAGTTCCGAGAGCCAATTCAGGGTCTCATGAATATCCTCGTCGGCGAATCCGGCCATGGTCAGTTTTCGCGTCAATGTCGCAGAATCCGGATAGCTGCCCGAGTCAAAGAAATTTTCAAATAAATAAACGAGTATATCGAACATAATTGTGTCTAAAAAAGCGAGTATGTTTACAGATCAGTGCTTCCGGTTAATGCCATCACATCGATTGAATTCGCTGGTAACATCCTCCCGGCAAACTGCTGATCTGACCGTCAAGCTCGAGCGTTAATAGCATGGCTGATACAACCTCAGCCGTCAAGCCACTGCGCGAACAGAGCGTATCAATATCAACGACATCATAACCTAGGTGTTTGAGTAATACCGTGTTTTCGGCTGGCTTTTCGGCAGAAAATTCTTTCGCTGCGGCGTTATTCTCATGCCGTGTTAAGGGTAAATGATTCAATTCATCCAGGATATCCTGGGTATTTTCAACCAATTTGGCGCCTTGTTTAATTAACGCATGACAGCCTTTTGACAAGGGTGAATGTATCGAACCCGGGATTGCCATGACTTCGCGTCCTTGCTCCAATGCTTGCCGGGCTGTAATCAATGACCCGCTCTGTAATGCCGCTTCCACTACCAGACAGCCGTGACTCATACCGCTGATGATACGATTTCTGCGCGGAAAATTCCTGCCGATGGCAGGGGTACCCAGCGGAAATTCGGAGATTAATGCGCCTTCTTTTGCCAGCTTGTGCGCGAGCGGATGATTCTTTGCCGGATAAACGATATCCAAGCCAGTGCCGACAACGGCAATGCTGGAGGCTAAGCCGCGCAAACCGCCCTGGTGCGCGGCGGTATCGATACCCAGCGCCATGCCGCTGATGATGCATAATCCGGCGCTACTGGCGGCTTCTGAAAAGGCTTCCGCGTTGGATAAACCCTGCGGCGTGGCGTTGCGGCTGCCGACCACGGCCAGCGCCGGGCGCTGCAACAGCTCCCGGCGGCCTTTGAAATATAGCAGCGGGGGCGGGGCGTCAATATTGAGTAATTGCGCCGGGTAATCGGAATCGGCTAAAGTGATGACCGCATTGACAGGGTCCTCCAGCCAACGGAACACAGTGGCGATTTTATGTTGCTCGGCACCCTGTGAGATGCGCTGCGCGACGGGTTTTTTTACGATGCGCTCCAATGCGCTAATATGCGCTGACAGGATGGCCGCGGGACTGCCAAAAGCGATCAGAAGTCTGCGGATGGATTCGTCACCCAGGCCGTCGATCAGATTAAGGCTCAGCCATGCTTCAAGATCCGGTGCATGTTTCATGACGATACGAGTTAATTTCAGGGCGTTTTGACAGCATCCAATACTTTGATGGCTTGCGTGCTTTGTACAACCAATGCGTAGGATATTTTTTCAAAGACGCGGAAGATGAATACCAATCCGGTTCTTTCATCCGGTAATTGCACCGTTTGCCCTTTGAGCGACTTGGCTTGGCTTCTCCGGTAGATAGCCAGAACATGGCCCATTTCCAAGCCATCCAACCCGCCTTTGTTGAGTGTGACAATATCGCCTCGGCCAATCTCGGAGACGCCGCCATAAACCGAGATAATTCTTCCGTTGAGCGAAAAATCCGGTGCATGCGGAGCGTAGTTATTGAAGATAGTATTGGGTGCCGGAACCAAACGATCGCCTTTCAAGATCTCTTCCGAAGCGTGTGTGATGACGACCGTGCTGACATCCGAAAAAGCATTCACCTTGGCATTTCCCAGGTAAGTCGCTTCAAAACCCAGAACAGCGTCTTTTTGGTCCGGATCCTTCAGTGCTTTGCCGGGACGGAAAACTTGCCATGCCGAACCCTTATCTTTAGGCAGTTCGCTGACATAAGCGGTATTGCCTGTGCTCAAAGCAACCCGGCCCTCGCTTGAGCCTAATATATACGGAGCATTGTCGAGGCCGTCTTTTTCGATGACCAGCGGCTGGCTCAGGAAAGGTTCGATCGCCGCTGCCGGGATGCTGGGAATTGCAGAAGTGCCGGACTGCTCCGTGCGAATTTTCGGTGATAATTTAACGGTTTTCACACCGTATTCATCGTCCTCCGAAAGGCGTAAGCGGATGCCATGCAGTGATTTTTCCAGTATGACAACATCGCCGGGGTAAATCTTGTGCGGATTCTTTACTTGCGAGCGATTGAGTCCCCAGATTTCCGGCCAGCGCCAAGGATCTTTCAGAAACCGGGAAGCAATTCCCCATAGCGTATCGCCCGGTACGACCACATGATGATCGGGCGTATCACTACGCAATTCGATCTCTTGAGCCTTTATTGACGTGACGGAAAGCAGGCCCAGAAATAAAATCATAGTTATAATAAGCTTTCGCATGGATGATCTCACAGGCAGTGATAAGGCATACAGAATGATTGGTTAATGATACGGTCTAAATGCGAAATTGGGTTTGTTAAACTACACATTTTTTTCATGGCTATTCTAAAAATACTACAATATCCGGATGAAAGGCTACATACTGTAGCGGTTCCCGTAGCACAAGTCACGGATGAAATCCGTTTGCTGATAAGAGATATGACTGAAACGATGTACGCTGCGCCCGGTATAGGGTTGGCTGCAACTCAGGTGGATGTGCACGAGCGCATCATTGTGATCGATACATCGGAAACGCGCGATGAATTGCTCGTATTGATCAATCCGGAAGTTATCGCCAGGAACGGCCTGTCGGACTATGAGGAAGGTTGCTTGTCAGTACCCGGCATCTATGGGAAAGTGCGGCGCGCAGAATCCGTGACTGTGAAAGCGCTGAATGCGCAAGGCGAATCCTTTGTTCTGGATGCCGATGGATTATTGGCAGTATGTATTCAACACGAAATGGATCACTTGGCGGGAAAAGTGTTTGTGGAATACTGGTCAAAGCTCAAGCAATCGCGCACCTTGGCCAGATTAAAGAAAAAACAGCGCAGTACCATGTAGCGGGTGCATGTTGGCATAAAATAAAGCTGTGCGCTGCATCCGGATCTTCTGAATCAATAATCCGATTCGTTGGTACGATTGAATCCCGTTACTCCAATTAACAAGTAATCGATGCGCTAGCATGAAAATCATATTTGCTGGAACCCCCGTCTTTGCCGCGACGGCGCTGGATGCGCTGATTCACGCAGGGCATGAGATTGTCATGGTGTTGACCCAGCCGGACCGCCCTGCGGGCAGAGGAATGAAAGCCGCCGCCAGTGCCGTTAAATTGCTGGCCGAACAACATCATCTGGAATTATTACAACCCTTGACCTTGAAAACTGACGGCATACAACAGCAATTGCAAGCACTGCACGCGGATGTGATGGTTGTGGCGGCGTATGGATTGATTTTGCCGCAGGCGGTACTCGATATTCCTCGTCTGGGATGCTTGAATATTCATGCTTCGCTATTGCCGCGCTGGCGGGGTGCGGCGCCGATTCAACGCGCCATTCTGGCGGGCGATTGCGAGACCGGTATCACCATTATGCAGATGGATGCTGGATTGGATACGGGTGATATTTTGTTAACGCTCAATGTGGAAATTACGCCGGACGATACCACGCAATCGCTGCACGATAAATTAAGTGTGTGCGGCGCGCGAAGCATCGTTGAAGCGCTGACGCTGCTGCCTCAGGAAAAACTGGTTCCCGTGCTGCAAGATGAAACGCAAGCCTGCTACGCCGCCAAGATAACCAAAGCCGAAGCGGAAATTGATTGGTGGCACAGCGCGCAGCAGCTAGGCCGGGTGGTGCGGACATTTAATCCCAATCCCGGCGCCTATGCGCATTTCCGGGGTATGGCGCTGAAGATCTGGCAAGCTGAAGCGCTAGACGGAAATGCAGGAAAGCCGGGAGAAATTGTTGCAGTGGATCGTGCGGGCATCACGGTCGCCTGCGGTTCGGGTTTGTTACGGATAGTCGTGGTGCAGAAACCTGGCGGCAAGAAAATGAGCGCGGCGGATTTTTTGGCTGGCAACCCGATAGAACCTGGCGAGTGTTTTATGACTGCGCATCATCCTGCTGCATCGCATGATTAAGGCACAGCTGGCGGCAGCCTCTGCAATCGGTAAAGTGTTGACGGGATCAAGCCTGACCGGCGTGTTGCAGGATGTTTGGCGCGCCGATCCTATGTTGTCGAAACAACAAAAAGGCGCCATTCAGGATTTGAGTTATGGCGTCCTGCGTTTTTACGGCCAATTACAAGCGATTCTCGCGTTGTTACTGAAAAAACCGTTACGCGATAAAAATTTGCAGCAGTTACTGCTCGTGAGCTTGTATCAATTGCAGTACAGTAAAGCATCTCCGCACACAGTGGTGGATCAAGCCGTATCTGCATCGCGCGCCTTGGCGCATGGTCAAGGAATGCAAGGATTAGTGAATGCCGTTTTGCGCAATTTTATCCGGCAACGTGAGCGCTTGTTGCAGCAAGCGGCCGCCCATGAGGACGGACTTTACTCGTATCCGCAGTGGTGGATTGACAAGTTGCGGCAACAATATCCGGAAAAATTCCACACAATACTGCAAGCCGGCAACAAACGCCCTCCAATGACGTTACGGGTGAATCAACGCAAAATTAGCGTGGCCGCTTATCGTGATTTATTGACGGAAAAAGCGATGCAAACGGAATTACTCTGGTCCGGCGCGTTGCAACTGAGTCAGCCGGTCGCGGTGGAGCATCTGCCCGGTTTCAGCGCCGGGCTGGTGACGGTGCAAGATGCCGGAGCGCAGCTTGCTGCGCCATTTCTGGATGTGCATGATGGCATGCGGGTGTTGGACGCGTGCGCGGCCCCGGGAGGGAAAAGCACGCACGTGTTGGAATTGGCCGATGTCGCATTGACGATACTGGATAATGAAGCAGCAAGATTGACTCAGGTGCAACAGAATTTGCAGCGCCTGCATATGACGGCAGAAAAGATGGTGTGCGGCGATGCATCGGATCCCGATGCCTGGTGGGATGGGCGCTTCTATGACCGTATTCTGGCGGATGTGCCTTGTTCGGCATCCGGAGTGGTTTGCCGGCATCCGGATATCAAATGGCTGCGACGTGAAAGCGATCTGGTCAAATTTGCAGAAATTCAACAAGCGATTTTGCATGCCTTGTGGAAAATTTTGAGCAAGGGTGGTAAGTTGCTGTATGTGACTTGTTCAGTTTTTGCTGAAGAAAATACCATGCAGATTGCAAAATTCCTTAACCATCACCCTGATGCGAGTTTATTGCCGCTTTCCGCAGCGGCAATGGCGGATGGACAACTGTTACCTGATATTCGACATGATGGCTTCTTCTATAACTTACTGCAAAAAGCCTGATCCACAAGTGCGCCGAATAAAGCTACCCTATCTCAATCTTGTGCTGTTGCTACTGATTTTGCTATCGCCAATGTCCGTTGCGTGGGCGGAAGGTATCCAGATAAAGTCTGTCAGTCTTGCGGCGACCGAGCAAGGCTATACCATCAGCATGGATTCCGAGATTACGCTGAACGAGACGTTGGAACAGACGCTTGAGAAAGGTATCGTGCTTTATTTTGTCACCAAATTCGGCTTGCTGGATACGCGCTGGTATAAGCTCAATGAGGAAGTGGCGCGCAGTAAGTTCGTGGTCGGGCTGCGCTATTATGCGCTAACACGGCAATATCACCTCAACCATCCGGTGTTTTCACAAAGTTATTCTTCATTAAAGGAAGCATTGCAGGCATTGGGGCGGATACGCGATCTTCCGTTGACGGCTAAAGCTGAATTAAAGCCAGATGCCGATTATGTGGCGTCGCTGCGAATCTGGCTCGATCTGACGCGGATGCCAAAACCGTTCCAAGTTGAAACATTGGGTTCCAGTCAGTGGAATTTGAGTTCGGATAAACTGGAATGGCACACGAAGCTGCCCACACCCGGGGAACCGGTACAGATTAAAGGTCATTGATGAAATACGTGCTCATTGTGGGTGCCGGTGTGGGGGCTGTGATGCTCTTTCTGCTGGCTACCGCGGGCGCCAATACCGAGTTTTTTGAACGGAAGTACCGCTTATTGCTTGGCATCAATATCGCCTTTGTGATCTTTCTCATGGCGATCCTGGGGGTTCTGCTGTGGCGGTTCAGACGCCGCCTCAAATCGGGTGTTTTCGGATCCCGGCTAGCGTTACGGCTGATGCTGGTTTTTTCCATGATGGCGACACTTCCCGGTGTTTTGGTGTATGCCGTGTCCGTTCAGTTTCTTGAAAAGAGTATCGAGTCCTGGTTTGACGTTAAAGTGGATCGCGCCCTAGAAGGCGGTTTGAATCTGGGGCATACCATGCTGGATAACCTGCTGGAAGAGTTACAGCGCAAAGCGCAGGCGACGGCGTTAATATTGTCCGATCCCGCTAATCCGCCTTTATTGGTGCTGAATGAATTGCTGCTGCAATCGCAAGTGGAAGAAGCGACCTTGTTTAACCAGGATGGCAAAGTTATCGCTTTTTCCAGCGAGAGTAATCTGACGTTATTTCCTGGGATGCCGAATGCCGTCGTTATGCGCTACATCCGGATGCAGAAAGCGTATGG
>SSFX01000091.1:0-55118 GCA_008015635.1 Nitrosomonas oligotropha | reverse complement strand
TTCCCGATGTACATCGTATGTGGCGTAGCATCATACCTGTACGCGATGACCCGTCTGCCACTGTATAGCCGCGGCACATCGTTCCCGCTGGTTATGGCAATTGCTGGCCCATTGATGATTCTGCCAAACGTAGGTTTGAACGAATGGGGTCATGCATTCTGGTTCATGGAAGAACTGTTCAGTGCGCCACTGCACTGGGGCTTTGTGATTCTGGGTTGGGCAGGTTTATTCTCGGGTGGTATCGCAGCACAAATCATTACCCGTTACTCGAACCTGACTGATGTGATCTGGAATGGTCAAAGCAAAGAAATTCTGAACAACCGGATCGTTCCTTGATCCAACCTGAGTAGTAGGTAGTTAGTGCAACCTCTCCCGCGGTTCTGCTTAGAGCAGACTGCGGGAATAAAAAACGAGCTGTAATTCACTGGTGTGGGTCAAAAAGTAGAGGAGGTTTATATGATCAAACAAGTTATAAAAATATGGGCTTCAGCAGCGCTACTATCAGTAGCGTTATATTCCGGCTTAGCGGCTGCGCATGGAAAAGTAAATTTGGAAGCCGATATTTGTATGCGTAATGTGTCCGGTAGTATGGTGCATCTGAGCACTTACCAGCCGCAATACGATCCGGAAGCTGAGTACTGTACTGAGATTCCTAAAGAAGGTGAAACGTTGTGGGTTCTGGATTTGGTCGATCAAGCGCTGCGTGACATGCCGATTGTCGTTAAAATCGTCAGAGGTACCGGGCAAGCTTTAAGCGATACCGTAACAACCCTGTATTCTACCAATCATTCAAATGGCACCATTAAAGGGGAATTCAATCTGGATCCAGGGCAATATACGCTGTTCGTTACGGGTGAAGGCGTGCCGCCGTTGCACTACGAATATCCATTACGGATACAGGTAACCAATTATCAAGATCTGTTCTTGAAATCTATACCTTATATCATCACCTTTTTGTTGCTTGCATTCTTTACCGACAAGTTGTTGAAACGGCGTCAACTGGAGAGCTGATAGCAGCCTTCGTTATTATTCCGTTCGATAAAAAGCTTTACAACCGTAGAAGCACCGATTTTGTACTAAACCGGGAAGTTCGCCTTAGTAGCAATCACAGCACCATAAGGGAGAAAAAAATCAGTGGCTTGTCAGGAGGTCGATGACAAGCCACTGATTATAAAAAAGTGGCGCTAACGTGGAGGCGGTGGCGGCGGGTTGCCTGCCGGGGGTGGCGGAGGTATGAACTGATCGGATCGTGTAACCGGTTTCCTGTTCACGATATTTCCCCCCGATGGGTTAGCAGAGATTCTCCCGTCGACGGGAACACGATGTCCCATGGCGTACATGCACTGAACATAACTGTTGTCATAGCGCTGCTGACTGGAATAGCCGGAAGCTGCCGCCGTGTTTGATCCCATTAAACTACCGAATAGCAGACCAATCCCCGCGCCGACCGCTGCGCCGTGACCACCTCCCAATGCAGCACCGGCAGCAGCACCCAGCCCGGCACCCAGAGTTGCACTCTGCAAGCCACTTATCCGCGATGCTTGCCGAGGCGTGTTGCCATCGACCTGTTCGTAAGCATACTGTTTACATACCAACTCATCCGAACGAAACTGATCGAAGTTTTTTCCGGAACCTGGCAATGCCATTACGCTCGGGCCGGTTGGCAGATGAGCGCAAGCGGTCAGCCAGACGGCCAGTGTTGCGATCATTAAATTTCTTAGGATTAACATGTTGTGCCTCTTTACATTAGGGTGCCGGTGATCGCGGGGCGACTGGTATCCAGCCATCCGGGCAATTCTTAACAGTGGGATAATAGCCTTCAGGACTCCGGCAGTAGTGCCAATAGCCCGCTTGCGGTTGAGCTGCGCTCGATTGTTCGCGCTGAACATAGATAGGCGGCGTTACCGATACTACCGGACTGGGTGAGTACCGGTAACAAGGCGGGACGAAGTAGGGGCCGGGGAAAGCATAAGAACCGTATGGATAGAAGCCAGGGCCGTAGAAACCGGGATTGAATCCGCCGGTATTGATGCCGAAACTGAAATGGCCATGCCTGTGGCCGTGACCATGATGACCGTGTCCATGCCCATGTCCTCCGCGCGCCAAAACGGCATCGTGCGCTGTCAGTGCCAGCAAACCAATCATCCAATACATCCAGCCGAGATTTTTCATATCCATGTTTCGCAGGTTCTTTTGAAACATAGTATGGATTGCGAGCTGAATGAATCCTGAATACCCAATATTCTCGTTGCCGTGAGGAAGCCTGGAAAAAAATCGCACAGCTTATTTTCTCAAGTTGAAGTACCTGCATCCGTAGAAATATCAGTTCTGATTGGCAGATCTTTCCCTTGAACAAACCGGGTACTTCCGATTTCTCCCGCATATCCTAAAAGTACGGGTACAGTTACACGAAAAATTAAATGAGCATCCAGGATCGAGATTATTTGCACCGGAAACGGGTTAAAGAAAAAACACAGTCTACGGAACAAAAAGCCGCGGCAAGCCATTCTACGCAGTGGCCGTGGAAAACGGTGATCCGGGATATTTTTTGCTGGACTGTTCTGGCGCTGACCTTATTCATCGTCTTTCAGTATTTTCAATCGTTCAATCAGCCTTATGTCCAGCCCGCTAGCAATTCCCTGGTTGCGATCACCGGACCAACCGGCTGTGGAGCATTGCCGCAACACGGAGCTGCTTATCTGATCGATCCCTCGGTGATGAAACGCACCGATGTGCTGTATGCCGGATTGGAAATCCAAAATGACTACGATCATCCGATGGTGGCGGTGCTATCGGATCCCGCAGGTGTTCAGCAACTGCTCGCGTTATCCATTCATGCAGGTAATAGCCTTCAGCTCAGCGTGCCAGTTGGCAAATACGGAATGCAAGTTCTGGTCGGATCGGATTGGTGTAATTTGGCAACGGGGTTTACCGACGGCGCAATCGTTTCCGTTGCTGGCGGTATCTCGGTTGATGCGGGTTCCACGACATCAATGCAATTCAGCGGCTCCGGTCTGCGGCCAATTCAATTGGCGCTCGCTTATAGTCAATCGCAACCGGCCAGTGTACAGGAGGTTCATCAACCTGCTGAGGTCATCGGCTCCGGAAAAATGGAGCTGAAGCAGACACGGGATGGCCATTATTTCAGTTCAGGAACCATCAATGGCACCCCCGTCGTGTTTATGATCGACACGGGCGCAACCATCGTGTCGATTTCTTCCGGCATCGCGGCTCGGGCAGGTATCCGGAAATGCACGCCGCGCCAGGTTACCACAGCCAACGGTCAAGTCGACGCATGCGCTGCAAAGGTGCCGGAACTCACATTCGGATCGTTCCGGTTTACGCAGGTTGACGTGATGGTCATGCCCAATATGCCCGGCGATGCGTTGCTGGGTATGAATGTGCTGCGGAATTTCCGTATCGAGCAGGCTGGTAAAGTCATGCGGATTTTCGCACCGTAGCGTATTTCTCAAATAGTGCCTTAGCGGCATGCATCCCGTTGGATTACATAAGCCGTTGATTGGCTGCTATCCGAGACTTGCTGTGATACCGCAATGCAGCGCTAGGCTATGCCGTTTTTGTACAGTAAAATACACCGCAACAGCGCTCCCGAGTCTGAATTTTAGAATTATCTGCTAAGCCGGATAACCGGTTGCAACCAACGGCGCAAGTGTTGTCAAAGTAACCATTACATTCCTATCGTAAAACCATGATTGAAATCATTGCTGCATTTGCCCGGTGGTCGCAACTGACCGCCAACTTGATCCTATTTGGAAGCTGTGTTTTCCTCGCCATTATCTGGCAGCAGAGAAGTATTCTGGAGACGCCTTGGATGATGCGGCTGGAAAAGATATTTCCCTGGCTTGCGGGCATTATCGTCGCCGGACTCATCGGCATTTTGGCGACAACTACCAGCGACGCCACCGGGGATGTTACGAATGCATGGAATCCTGCGGTTTGGATGGAGGTTGTGCAACAAACGCAGATCGGTCATATCTGGGCGGCGCGGATGTTATTCGCGGTGCTGATGTTTTACGCGGTGGTGAAAATGCAATCTTCCAGCCGCACGCGCGGTCACTATGCGCTATGGGCTGTACTCGCCGCTTTGCCATTGATCGCAGGCACGTTGATGAGCCATTCCAGCGCCGATGAAATGTCGTTTACGGCCATCGCGCCGTACGCCATTCACATCCTGTTGGCGGGAATCTGGTTTGGCGCGCTGCCGGCCTTTTTGCTGATTTTGTTGAATCTGCGCAAGGAAATGGGTTTTACCGCGACGCAAACAGCCGTTGGCTACCTGAAAAAATTCTCCGCGCTTGCGCTTCCCGTGATGCTTTTGCTGATGATTACCGGCGTGATCGTCACAGACCGGCTGGTGGACGAAAAATACTACGCCTTGGTTGCTAGTGCTTACGGCTGGCTGCTGAATTTTAAACTGACTATTCTGGCCATCATTTTGGTGATTGCTTACCAAGCCCGTAATCGCTGGTTGCCGCTGCTGGAACGGAGCGAAAACGAACAAAGTGACAGCACCGTGCATTTGACGCAATGGGTGCGCATCGAATTCGTGCTGGCGCTGCTGCTGGTACTGTTCGCCACCGTTTTGGCGAACACATTGCCAGCCAAGCATGCGATGGTCGAGAACTGGCCGTACCCGTTCCGTTTTTCGATCGATGCGACCTGGGATCAGCCGGATGTGCAGGATAAAGTGTGGTCGGGCATTGTGCTGTTTGTGATCGCGCTTGGCACGATTTGGCTCGGCATCCGGTTGCACTGGAGCCGCGTGATGAAGATTCTGGTGCCCGGCGTGCTGGGCATCAGTTCGATGGCGCTGGCGCTGCCGCCTCTGGTCGTCGAAGCGTTTCCGGAGACTTATAAAAAACCGACGGTACCGATCGATGCGATTTCCATCGTCGCCGGTGCGCATCTGTATGCGGAAAATTGTGTCAACTGCCACGGCCCGCAAGGTAAGGGAACCAAACCGGTCGCCGATCCCGATTTGCGCGATCCGACCGACTTGCTCACCCAGGAACACACAGCAAAATACACGGTGGGCAACGTTTTCCACCAATTATCATCCGGCATCCCAGGAACCGAAATGCCGGGATACGCGGACAAACTGTCGGAAGAAGAACGCTGGGATTTGATTAATTTTCTGCACGCGATGTCGCGCGGATTCGATGCGCGCTTGCTCGGCAGCATGATCGTACCGGAAACCCCCGCGATCGCCTCGCCCGTGTTCAACTATACCGCGAGCGACGGCTCCAGCGGCAACTTGAAGGATTTCCGCCTGCAAAAAAACGTGCTGATGGTATTGTTCGCCTGGCCGCAAGCGAAAGACCGCTTTTTTCAGCTCGCCGCGTCGTATGACCGGATCCGCGATCTCAACACCGAAATACTGGCGGTGCCGATTCATCCGCTGGCCGATGAACAATTGCAGCAGATCACCGAAATTGCGCCATTCCCGATCGTCACCGAAGGCTGGCAGGAAATCAAGGACACCTACTGGTGGTACCGGCGCGTCCGGGTTGTGCCGGATCTATCAGGCAAAGGGATGTTCCCGCAACACATGGAATTCGTCACCGATCGCTTCGGCTATCTGCGCGCGCGCTGGGTGGCGCAGTTTGAAGGTTTTGGCTGGCAGAATGTCGGCGCCTTGACGCTGCAATTGACACAACTGAACCAGGAAGGCGAAATCATGCCGCCGCCGGGGGAGCATGCGCATTGACGATTAACCGGAGGTAAAGATGAACAATCCATGTGTACACAATTCAAGGCGTACGTGTTGGAGAACGCGCGCCGGAATCTGGAGTTTTGCGGCGATCTTCTTGATGGCAACACCAGACCTTGCGGTTGCCACAGGCTCGCAAATACATCCGCTGACGGTGATTGAAATTGCCGGTGTTTTGCTTACCACGCCTGCGGAAAAGATTCCTGACATTTTACAAGCGCAAGGTTATACCCAAGTCAATTCTTCGCTGTATACCAAAAGCGAACCCGCACCCAACGGTCGAAGTACTGTCTACCGTGTCGAAATCGACGATACTGCAACTTCGCGCGAGCTGGGTTATTTCCGAAGTTTGACCGGCGGCCGCAACAAAAGCCCATCATCGCGCGATGCAACGATTCCCGATAGCGAAATCGCGATGGTTCGGCAACTCTACGACGCCGTGTGCAATGTTTCCGAAGACATGCAAAGCGAGCGCAAATGCGCACCGCCGCAACCCGCCAGCGTCATGATCAACCACGGCATGTTGCTGACCGTCGATGCGAATCATTCGGTACTGCTGAAAGCGTCAGATTCGAGCACGTCGGTGGTGGTTAGAGGAAGCAGGATAGAGTAGTAAATTCATCTGCCGCAAATCTTCATGTTCTAAACTTTCTGGTGTTACCCGTACATAAACAGGATAGGAAACTAGAAATTATCTTTCGATTGATCAATCTCTCTGATATCCAGTGGAATCGCGGTCTTGAACAAGATAAATGAATCTTTTCTTGTACGGCGTACCTGTACGCGCAGATCGGATAATGCGCAAGGGTTAAGAAGCTTTCCTCTGGAATCCTTTCGTGATCAACCTGCATACGTGCTGCTGGGCGATCCGGGCGCGGGCAAGACAGCATCCTTCAAAAGGGAAGCGGAAGAGTCCGGTGGCAAGTGTGTAAGCGCGCGAGACTTCGCCACTTTCGAACCTGGAATGGAATATCAAGGCAAAACCCTGTTCATTGATGGATTGGACGAGATGCGTGCTGGCGGCGGCGATTGCAGGACGCCACTGGATGACATTCGTAAACATCTGAAGCGGCTTGGTTGCCCACGATTTCGTCTTTCATGCCGTGAAGCGGATTGGCTGGGTGCAAGTGATAGCGAAGCCATGAAGCAAGTGTCACCGGATGGTGAAATCATCGCGCTGCATCTCGATCCGCTGAGTGATAAAGATATCGCAGAAATTCTCCGGCATAAACTAACAACCTCCGATCCGGCTGAATTCATGCGCCAGGCACGTGCGCACCGGCTGGATGAACTGCTCCGTAATCCACAGGTATTGAATTTGCTGGTTGAAGCAGTAGGCGGTGATGAATGGCCTCAAAGCCGTATGCAGGTTTACGAAATGGCTTGCAAAAAGCTCATAAAAGAAAAAAATCACGGGCACCGTAAGGCAAAGCGGGAACAGACGTTTTCCGAAGACCTATTGTTGGATGCTGTGGGTTATTTGTGTGCCATTCAGTTGTTGTCGGGGGTGACTGGTTTCTCGCTCGATGAGGAACGGGTAGATGATCAACATCCTTGCTGGACAGAATTGATAACGTCTAGTTTTCCCCTGCTTACTGCACTAAAAACCAATTTGTTTCAGGGTGATGGTGAAGAGTTGCGTATCCCAGTGCATCGCACCATCGCTGAATTTCTGGGGGCACGCTACTTCGCTTCACGTATCGAGAAAGATGGTCTGCCATTTGGTCGCGTGCTTACCTTGATGACAGGTGCTGATGGCGGTGTAGTCACCGATTTGCGCGGGCTTGCCGCGTGGCTTTCGGTTCATTGTCTCAATCAATCGCGCCGCCTATTAATCGAGCGTGACCCATTGGGTACCATACTTTATGGGGATGTGCGCCACTTTTCGCTGAGAGATAAGCAAGCTGTTTTTATGGCCCTGAGAAATCAAGCACAGCGTAATCCTTGGTTACATTCTGAAGATTGGTCTTCCTCGTCTTTCGGTGCATTGGGTACGAAAGATATGGAGCCGGTATTGCGTGAAATACTGATTTCATCTTCTCGCGATCGGGCGGATCAGGAGATAGTGAATTGTGCGCTGGAAGCAATCCGTTATGGCGAGCCGCTATCAAGTCTTAATGATTTTTTGGAAACCATTGTGCGCGATAGCAGCTACCATCAATTCGTAAGAACAAGCGCGATAAAAGCGTGGTTTCGTAATGCTCCGGATGATTACGCAATGTTGCTGAAATTGGCGGAAGATATTCGTACCGGTATTGTCGAAGACTATGATGATGAGATACTCGGAATTGTTCTAGAAGAGCTTTATCCGCAGTTTATCCCGCCTGCCAAGATATTTGATTACTTGCATGTTCCAAAAATTAAAAGTTTGATTGGTAGTTATCGAGTTTTTTGGATTCACTATCTCCCGGAAAAATCTTCTAAACAGACCCTGCCAGCTTTGCTTGATAGATTTATACAAATATAACCGGATATTGATCATATTCTGAAAGAGCATCATCAAAACCGTATGACGGGAAATCTGCTGGTGCGGGGATTAAAAGAGTTCGGCGATACGATTGACAATGAACAGCTTTATGAATGTTTAGGTATTGGTCTCAACGAGTATGGTTACCCAAGGCTTGATAAGGAAAGCACTGAATTCATTGCAGCGTGGTTTGCTGTTCGGCCTGAACGCTATAAAGCGATGATTGAACTGGGTGCTGCACGATGCGCCATTCATGAAAATATTCGGGCTTGCATGTATCGCTGTGAAAATTACCTGTACCGGTCACGGCCTCCAAGTGGAATCGAAATGTGGTATCTGGAGAAAGCGGCAACGGAACAGCATCACGAATTGGCGGAATTTTATTTTGAGCAAGCCATTGGATTGTTGAAGCAACATGGGGAGCAACAGGAATTGACTCTTCCGATGCTGGAGTTTCTTGAGAAATGGATTGCGGTGCATCCCAATTTTCAAGTCCAGTTTGAACAAGTTATATCTTGTCCCATCGGAAACTGGCAGCAAGAGCGTGCTCTTGAAGATCGTCAACGCAGAATCGAACAGGATGCGCAGAAGAAAAGCTGGATTGAATTTTTTCGTCAGCATATTGCAACAATTCGTGACGGCAGTGCGCACCCTCAAATATTGGATGATCTTGCCCTGGAATATAAAGATTTATCTTCTGAAGTTCACGGGATAACGCCTCGCGAACGTCTTGTGAATTTTCTGGATGGTGACGAGGATTTGATCGAAGCGGCGTATTCAGGTTTTCGCCATGCGCTTGATCGTCACGATTTACCGAGTGTGGGTGAAATCGTTGATTTGGAAATTAAGTCAGGATGGAGTCATATTCGTTTGGTTTGTTTGGTTGGCATGGATGAGTTGTTTCAGAACGATCCAATCAGTGCGTTGCAGCTTGAAGATGCTGCGTTGTCGCGTTTAATAGCGTTCCAGATCACTTATGGTAATTACAATGAATCGGAATGGTTTAAGGTGCTTGTCAGGCAACGTCCTGCATTGGTGGCGGAAGTGCTGCTGGTTAACGCCCTGGCCATGTTGCGTGCAGGAAAAGACCATGTTTCCGGACTGCATTCCTTGGCATATGACGACGCATATAGTGAAGTCGCGCGCGTGGTGCTGCCGAAACTGCTGGAGGAATTTCCGCTATGTGCTCGCAAAATTCAGTTGCCGAACATACTTGTTCCGTTGCTAAAAGGCGCACTGCATTCCCTTGACCGGGAAGTTTTTACAGTATTGATCGCTCGAAAACTTGAGCTGAAAAGTATGAACGCTGCGCAGCGAGTGTACTGGTTGAGTTGCGGTTTGCTGCTTGATCCGGATAGTTATGAGATTCGGTTGTTTCAGCATATTGGTAAGAATGCTGTTCGGAAGGGATATTTGGTAAATTTTTTATATCATGATCACTTTGAACGCAATTTGCCCGATTGGGTGCTTTTTCCCGAGACTACGCTCGGTGGTTTGATTGAATTACTAGCACCTGTTTGTTCTCCCGAGCGTGTAGTTGGAGCTTATTGGGCCAGCTTATCCATGAACGCAGCCGACTTGGTGCGCTCCTATATCAATAAACTAAGTAACTATCCTACGGAAGTTGCTGCCAGTGAACTTGAGCGCCTACAGAATCTACCTGAGCTTAAGTCTTGGCAGAGTCATTTGCATCATGCATTGCATACACAACGCATCGTCCGGCGCAAAGCATCTTTCAAACGCTTAAGTACCAAGGAAATTGACCGCACGTTAGCCAATCTTCAACCTGCTGGTGCTGCTGATCTGGCTGCTTTGACTTTTGATCATTTGCGCGATATTGCACGAAAAATTCGTGATGGCAGTACCAACGATTACCGGCAATATTGGAGCTACGATGCAAGTAATAAAAAACTGGAAAAATCCAAACCAGAGAACGATTGCCGTGATGCTTTGCTGTCCGATTTGCAGGAGCGGCTTGCAAAACTTAATATTGATGCTCAACGGGAAGGTAGTTATGCGGACGACAAGCGTGCTGACATCAGAGTTTCATTTGGCGGCGCCAATGGATTCAACATTCCCATCGAAATCAAGAAAGATAGCCATCATGATCTTTGGCGTGCAATTCATGAGCAATTGATCGCTAAATATGTTCGCGATCCGGGTACGGATGGGTATGGCATTTATGTGGTTTTCTGGTTCGGTGAAAAGGAAATGGTATCTTCATCCGGTGGCGGCAGGAAACCCCGTAGTGCCCAAGAACTGGAAGATGGTTTGCGGCAAACGCTTTCACCGGAAGAAAAATATCGCATTCAGGTTTGCGTGATTGATTGTGCACTTCCGCAAAGATAAGCAGAATCAAACCTCGATACAATGAGTATTTGTTTTGCTCCAATCAGTTTTTCAATAATAGAGTAAGTTCAAGATTTCCGTCGCTTTCAGTCAGCTACAAAATTTACCGTAATCGCTTGAATAAACCCTTGTTCGTCAGGTATAGTTCGCACTTTGCTAAAACAATCCAAGCAGGAGAGTGCGCTATCTTTTTTAGCGCCGCCGAAGGCGTAACCCCCCCGGAATCGCTCAGGCAGGATCAAACCCCGGTTTGTTCCTCGAGAACCGCTTGCGACAGGCAATCTGGAGAGCGCCGGAAAATCTTTTCCGGCCACCGAAGGGGCACACGGATTCAATTCTGTCAATCTCTCAGGTAAAAAGGACAGAGGGGCACGAAGTCATTTACTTTGAATGGCTCTATATTTTTGGGAGAAAAACCGTGCTGAAAATGACACCCCTGAATCAAACCCACCGCGATATGAACGCCAAAATGGTGGATTTCGGCGGCTGGGATATGCCGCTGCATTACGGCTCGCAGTTGGATGAACACCATAAAGTGCGCCAGGATGCGGGCATGTTCGATGTTTCTCACATGCTGCCGGTCGATATCAAAGGCGATAATGTGCGCGGCTTTCTGCGTCAACTGGTCGCTAATAACGTCGATAAACTGACCGTTCCGGGTAAAGCGCTGTATTCCTGTATGCTGACCCCACAGGCCGGCATTATCGATGATCTGATCATTTACTTTTTATCTGAAACTTGGTTTCGCATTGTGGTCAACGCGGGCACGGCTGATAAGGACGTGGCCTGGATGCTCAAACAACGCGATGCGCTGGCGCCTCATTTGGAAATTACTCCGCGGCGCGATATGGCCATGGTGGCGGTTCAAGGCCCCAATGCCCGTGCCAAAGTCTGGCAAGTGATCCCCGGTTCGCAAGCGGTGACGGAAGAATTGAAGCAGTTTCAATCCGCCGTCGTGGGGCAATATTTCATTGCTCGTACCGGCTATACCGGTGAAGATGGTTTTGAGATCATTCTGCCCGCCGCCGATGCGCCGGTTTTCTGGAAAGCGTTGCATGCCGCCGGTGTTGCTCCGGCCGGACTGGGTGCGCGCGATACATTGCGGCTTGAAGCGGGGATGAATTTATACGGTCAGGATATGGACGAAACCAAGCATCCGTTGGAATCCGGTCTGGCCTGGACGGTCGATCTGAAAAACGAGCGTGATTTCATTGGTAAGCAGGCATTGCTGGATACTGCTGTGACGCACCAATTGGTCGGATTGGTACTGATCGATCGTGGCGTATTGCGTAGCCACCAGGAAGTGGTCGGCCAAAAAGACGGTGCCGAATACAAGGGCGAAATCACCAGCGGTGGTTTTTCACCGACGATGAATCAATCGATTGCCTTGGCGCGGGTTCCGGTGCAAATAGCTGTTGGCGACGAGGTCGAAGTCATCGTACGTGATAAGAAGCTGCGTGCCAAAGTGGTAAAATATCCGTTCGTGCGTAACGGAAAAGTACTGATTTAATAAGAACTGTAACAAAAATATTACTTTTATCTGGAGTGAAAAAATGAGTATTCCAACAAACTTAAAATATAGTAAATCCCATGAGTGGGTGAGATCTGAAGCCGACGGCACGGTAACTGTTGGGATTACCCATCATGCGCAAGAGTTGCTCGGCGATATGGTGTTTATCGAATTGCCGGATGTCGGACGCAAATTGAAACAAAAAGAAGAATGTGCCGTGGCGGAATCCGTCAAAGCGGCGGCCGATGTTTATTCACCGATTTCCGGCGAAGTGACCGAGGTTAATTCTCCTCTGGTCGATGAGCCAGGAAAAATCAACGAAGATGCGTTTTCTTCCTGGCTGTTTAAAATGAAACCCAGCAATCCTGCCGAGATCGACGGACTGCTGGATGCCGCGGCTTACACCGAATTAGTGGAAAACGAAGATCACTAAGATTGGTTGCGTTTCTCGCTTTTTAATTTCCCATTACTTTAAGTTTTTAAGATAAATCATGCCGTTTATTCCACATACCGAAGAAGATATTGCCGAGATGCTTGCCAGCATAGGCGCGAAGTCAATTGAAGATCTGTTTGACGAAATTCCCGATGAACTCGTCAGCGGCGAGCTCACCGGTGTTCCGTCCGGCCTCAGCGAACTGGAAATCACGCGTCTGATGATGGAACGCGCGAACCAGGATGGTTTCTACCAGAATTACATCGGCGCCGGTGCGTATGAGCACCACATTCCGGCTGCTGTATGGCAGATCACCACGCGCGGTGAATTTTATTCTTCGTATACGCCGTATCAAGCGGAAGCCAGTCAGGGCACATTGCAGCTGTTGTATGAATATCAGTCGATGATGGCCTCGCTGACCGGTATGGATGTCTCCAATGCGAGTATGTACGATGGCGCCACGGCGCTGGCGGAAGCGGCTTTGATGGCGGTGCGTTCACATAAAACATCGCGCCGTATCCTGATTCCGAAAACCGTACATCCGGTTTACCGTCAGGTTGTACGTGCGATTGTCAGCAATCAGAAAATCGAAGTAGTCGAGCTGCCGTTCGATACCAAAACCGGTCAAGTTGATCCGGCATCACTGGCGAAAACGGATTTTGGCGATTTTGCCGCACTGGTGATTCCACAGCCGAATTTCTTCGGTGTGCTGGAACAAGTCGATGCCCTGACTGATTGGGCGCAGAGCAAAGGTGCATTTGCTATTGGCGTCGTCAATCCGACCGCGCTGGCGTTATTGACGCCACCCGGCGAATGGGGCAGCAAAGGTGCCGATATTGCCGTGGGCGAAGGCCAGCCATTGGGTATCCCGCTCTCCAGTGGCGGCCCTTACTTTGGTTTCATGGCGTGCAAGAATGAGCTGGTTCGCCAAATGCCGGGCCGTATCATCGGCCGCACCACCGATTTGGATGGTAAAGAAGGGTTTGTGCTGACTTTGCAGGCGCGCGAACAGCATATCCGCCGCTCCAAAGCGACTTCCAATATTTGTACTAACCAAGGTTTGATGGTGACCGCAGCCACGATTTATATGGCGCTGACCGGTCCTGAAGGATTGCGCCGCATCGCCGCGCAATCGCATGCCAATACACTGGATCTGGTTGAACAATTGGAAAAAACCGGTGGCGTGAAAAGAACATTCAGCGGACCGACATTCCACGAAACCGTGCTGACTCTGCCAAAGCCGACCGCGGAGGTGTTAGCCAAGCTGAAACAGAAAGGTATTCTGGGCGGATTTGATCTGCATGCGCATTATCCTGAATTAGGTAATGCTTTGCTGGTTTGTGCGACTGAAACGAAAACGGCGGCCGACTTACAAAATTATGCCGGTGCATTGAAACATGCGCTTGGTTAAAACATTATTTAAATTCATTTGAGAGGAAAAAACTATGGTTACTTTAAAAGGAAAGCCGATCAAACTTGAAGGCACTTTTCCCAAAGTTGGACAAAAAGCGCCTGCTTTTTCTTTAGTCAATCGCGATCTGCAAGATGTTACGCTGGCCAATTATGCCGGAAAAAAGAAAGTATTAAACATCGTGCCAAGCTTGGATACCCCGGTGTGTGCGATTTCCACGCGTAAGTTCAATCAACAAGCCAGCAATATGGACAATACCGTGGTGTTGATCATCGCCGCTGATTTACCTTTTGCGATGAGCCGTTTTTGCGATGCCGAAGGATTGGACAAGGTGATTACGTTGTCAACCATGCGTGGCGCGAAATTCATGACAGATTATGGTGTTTTCATCGCCGACAGCGCATTTGGCGGCATCACTGCGCGCGCGGTGATCGTGCTGGATGAGTCGGATACCATCATTCACGCCGAACTGGTTCCGGAAATTGCCGATGAACCCAACTACGATGCGGCTTTGGCTGCTTTGAAGAAATAAACTGAGATTGATCTTACATTATGCTGATATTTGAACACTCACGCAAAGGACGGCACAATTATTCGCAGTCACCTGCGACACCGGCTAGCAAATCCGCGATTCCGCAGAATTTGCTGCGTAAATCCAAAGTGCTTTTACCGGAAGTTTCCGAAATGGATACGGTGCGTCATTACACTCGTTTGTCACAAAAGAATTTCTCGATCGATACCGAGTTTTACCCGCTGGGTTCCTGCACGATGAAATACAATCCGCGTGCGTGTAATTCATTGGCGATGCTGCCGCAATTCATATCCCGGCATCCATCGGCACCGGAAGACACCGGCCAGGGTTTTCTTGCATGTATGTACGAATTGCAGGAAATTCTGAAATCGGTCACCGGTATGGCGGGTGTCAGCTTGACCCCGATGGCAGGCGCGCAAGGTGAATTGATCGGCGTGATGATGATTCGTGCGTATCACGAGTCGCGCGGCGATTTTGCCCGTACCGAGATTATTGTACCGGATGCGGCGCATGGCACGAATCCGGCGACTGCGGTAATGTGCGGTTTTAAAGTGGTGGAAATCGCTACCGACAAAGACGGTAACGTCGATCTGGACGCGCTGAAGGCAGCCGTTGGCCCGCAAACTGCGGGATTGATGCTGACCAATCCTTCCACGCTGGGTGTGTTTGAGAAGAATGTGGCGGAAATGAGCCGCGTGGTTCATGCCGCGGGCGGGTTGTTGTATTACGACGGCGCTAACCTGAATGCGGTGCTGGGCAAAGTGAAACCGGGCGATATGGGTTTCGACGTGATTCACATTAATCTGCACAAAACTTTCTCAACCCCGCATGGCGGTGGTGGACCAGGTTCTGCACCGGTCGGTGTGGCTGAGCGGCTGTTGCCTTTCATGCCGATCCCGATCGTAGCCAAGGAAGGTGATACCTATCGTTGGGTTGCCGAAAAAGATAAACCGCAATCGATTGGCCGTTTATCCGCCCACATGGGGAATGCCGGTGTGTTGCTGCGGGCTTATATTTATGTTCGCTTGTTAGGCATGCAAGGTATGCATCGGATTTCCGAGTTTGCTACCCTGAACGCGAATTACTTGATGGCGGAATTGCGAAAAGCCGGTTTTGAAATTGCTTATCCGAATCGCCGCGCCAGTCACGAATTTATCGTTACGATGAAAGACATCAAGGATAAAACTGGTGTAACGGCGATGAATTTAGCTAAGCGTTTGCTTGATAAGGGCTATCATGCGCCGACAACGTATTTCCCGTTACTGGTGCCGGAATGTTTGCTGATTGAACCGGCCGAGACGGAATCCAAGGAAACGCTGGATGCTTTCGTTGTTTCAATGAAAGAAATCCTGAGCGAAATCGCGTCGCAACCGGATATGGTCAAAGGCGCACCGCATACCATGTCGGTGCGTAAACTGGATGATGTCAAGGCTGCGCGTGAGCTGGATTTGGCATGGAAACCCAGTGTCTGAGAACGTTACGAGTTGTTTTTCATCATTAATTAATATTGGCAGTTAAACTATGCGCACATTGATTTGTGGTTCTATCGCTTACGATAATATTATGGTCTTCCCGGATCATTTTAAGAATCACATCCTGCCGGAGAAAATTCACGTATTGAATGTCGCCTTTCTGGTTCCGGAAATGCGTCGTGAATTCGGCGGGTGCGCCGGTAATATCGCTTATAACCTCAAGATGTTGGGCGGTGAACCGGTAATGATGGCCACTGTCGGCGATGACTATGCGCCGTATGCAGCGCGGTTCAAGCAATTGAATCTGACGCAGGAACATGTGCAGCATGTTGCCGATACCTTCACCGCGCAAGCGTTTATCACGACTGACCTGGCCGATAATCAAATCACGGCTTTTCATCCGGGCGCGATGAATTTTTCCCACCTCAATTCCGTGAAAGAGTCGCGCGATATCCGTCTGGGCATTATCGCACCGGACGGGCGTGACGGCATGCTGCAACACGCGCATGAGTTTCATGAAGCGGATATTCCGTTTGTTTTTGATCCTGGGCAAGGATTGCCGATGTATAACGGTGAGGAATTGCTTGGTTTCATTGATAAAGCCGATTACATCGCGGTCAACGACTATGAAGGGGAAATGCTGCAAGATCGCACGGGACACAAGCTGGAATCGCTGGCGAACAACGCCAAGGCGTTAATCATCACTCTGGGAGCGCAAGGCTCCATTATCTACGCCGGCGGTAAAAAATATGAAATTCCCTGTGTAAAACCGAAAGAAATTGTCGATCCGACCGGTTGCGGCGACGCGTATCGCGCCGGATTGTTGTACGGTATCGTGAATAATTTTGACTGGCAAACAACAGGTCAGCTCGGTTCACTGATGGGTTCACTGAAAATTGCCCAGCGTGGCGGACAGAATCATCAATTTACCCGCGATGAAATTGGTCAGTATTATTTCGAGAGTTTTGGCACGCGTATTTTCTAAGATAAGTATTTTTCAGTTTCTCATTTGAATTCAACCCATACCGGTTGATGATCCGAAGCCTCCGTTTCAGCATCAATGCTAATATCGCTGAGACGGCTTACCAATCCTTCAGTAATAAAAACAAAATCAAAGCACTCAGGCCGATCGACGAAATCTACCGGATGGATCCCGACGGTTGGCGCATGCGACGTACCGGGATGTATAACCGGCCAAGCATCGTGAAAGCAAGGTGCACTGTTGTCGTCAAAGGGTGCGAGAATTTTTGCGCGTTCGGGCGCAGTAGCCGGGAAGTTGAAATCGCCACATAATAATGCCTCCGCAGGTCTGGGAAAAACTTCGAAGGTTCCGCCTTGCTCTTCTTTCAGAAATTTTCGCTGCGACATGGAGCAAGCATCGTGGTGCAAGTTCCGGATTGCGCCGATTTGAATTTCGCGCTGCTGTTGCGAATAGTACTCAAGATGTGTGGTCATGATGCGCAGCGATCCGATATCGGTTGCCACAACAGCTTCCACCAGCACTCGCTGCATGCTCGGCGCGGCTAATTCCGCTTGCCATGGCAGCAAATGCCGCCAAACTTGACCAACCGGTAAACGGGTAAAAATCGCATTGCCGAATTGACTGCGTCCGCCTTGGTTGTTCGGTACATCGGTTGCTATGCCATAGATGACAGAATAGCCCGGGAGAAGTGCGGATAACTGAGCAATCTGATTTTCACTACCGTTACCCGGTAAACCGGGAAAATTGATCGCGACTTCCTGCAAGCAAATGACATCAAAATCACCCAGTTGGTTGATTGTGCGGTTGATGCGCACAAGATCGACATGCTCATCTGTTCCTCGGCCCCATTGAATATTCCAGCTTAACAGTCTCATATCGATTGAAGATTTTGTAATGGACGAACTTCAAAGTGTTCGTTTGTAAAGAGTCGATCAGATATATTTTTGTGTGCGTTTTCCCACATTCGCGTCAAATGGCTTTTGCTATGATCGTACTATTTTTACAAATTAAATTAAGCAAGACAGCTGGTTCAAGTATAGCAACCCGTGATCGCTGGATTGCTAAGTTTGTCAATTTGCGTTTGCAAAAAATGCCACAAAGAAAGCAATGTCATAATTAATTAATATTTTACGGTGATAGTTTTAACAGTATGGATGTTTCACAAAATAACGCATCATAGTTACTGCTTCATGCGTGAGATCTCCGTTTATCTGAATTAAATCTTTTAAAGTTTTTCAAATTAAATCCGAAATAAAACTTGGTTTATATTTGAGCAATAAAGAAATCAAACTACCGTCAAATTTTAGACTGTGGGATATTTTAATTAGCTAGAATAAGCATTCGTAACAGTTTCTGTGACAGTGTTGCTAAGTATAAATGCTTATAGTTAACCAAGTGGTACATCGATTAAGAATGGCAAATTTGAGAATGAATTTAAAAGTAGTACTGTTTAAAGGTAAAGATAAATGACCAACAAAACAGAGCACATACTCGCAAGAATCTCGCACAGAAGAATTGATGAAACTAGAGTGCTGATTGTTGTGGATAAATATATCTCTGGCAAGACATTGAAGAATATACTAAATGATTGGGAATATAATATCATTGGTGTTTGCACTTCAAGTCAAGAAGCTTTGGTTAGAGTTAAAAAAGACAAACCTGATTTGATTCTAACCGACATGGAGTTGAATGATTGTGATGGTATCTACTTGGCGCAGCAATTAAATTTACAAACTGATAGTACGAATCTTTGTATTTATTTCACAGCTTATGCGAGTGACTTGATTGTGCAACGCACCATGACGATCGCTACTTCCATGGGCTGCGATATCAATAAAAACAGTACAAATAGGCATCATGCGGATTTTGAATCTTGTTTCTGTCAATACTATGGTATTGATAAATCGA
Source organism: Nitrosomonas oligotropha (assembly GCA_008015635.1). Lineage (GTDB taxonomy): Bacteria > Pseudomonadota > Gammaproteobacteria > Burkholderiales > Nitrosomonadaceae > Nitrosomonas > Nitrosomonas oligotropha_B. The sequence continues at coordinate 36,323 of SSFX01000091.1, read as the reverse complement.
ATGATCATATCAAGCAGCTTTCGGTTCAGCCTATCCGGGTCTTATTAGTCGATGATCAACAAATTGTACTTTGGGGATTGGAAAAGCTGATTAATAGCGAAAAGCCCAGAATGGAAGTTGTTGGGACTGCAACGAATATTTCCGATGCTAAACGCCTTATCCTGGAGAAAAAACCGGATATTGTTATTCTAAACACGTGCTTGGATGATATAGATTGCGTAAATTATATTCCTGATTTTGCAAGTGATGGAAATACGCGAGTGGTAATTTTTACTGAATCACATGATAAAGAAATCATTGACAGAGCAGTACTCAGTGGTGCGCGTGGAGTAGTGCACAGAAAAGAATCGATGCAAACGGTACTTCGCGCGATTGAGAAGATTTATGATGGTGAATTATGGCTTGATCGCATAACAACAGGGCGTATTCTTCTGCAAAATTCACGCATACGTGGAAAAATCTCTGCTGATGCGGATTCGGACAAGATCACAATGCTGACACGCAAGGAATGCATGATCCTTAAAGCATTCTCAGACGGAAGTGGCGGGGAACAAAATAAGCAGATCGCGGCAAAATTGTGCATGAGCGAGCACACGTTGCGTAATCACCTGACTTCTATATTTAGCAAATTAGGTATTAAGAATCGATTCAGTTTATTTGCATATGCTAAGCAGCATTTCCAACACGTGGCATCCTCCGTGAACGAGTCAGCTAGAGGTTATTAACACGAGAATGTATTTTCTCGTTTTATCAAACTGACAAATGTATTAGCAAATCCAGGATTTGAATAGACTGGGAAATTCGTCATAGCAGTAGAGATTCGAGTTAGAGAATTTCTAAATTGTTTCAGATAGTTTCTTCATTTTCCTGGTTTATTCATTTTTCTTTATGTAGTTCAGCGATTAAATCTTAACGGTGTACCCGGACTAATTGCTTCCAAATAACGTATAAGCGCGAGATCCAAAGGCAGGTCTATCTCTCTCGAGTCACGTTTTGCCGCTCCAAATGTTCCTCTACATCTTTCTGACTGAACCCAATCGCACTGGCAACCCGATCGGCATGACTGACTTTGGAGATGCCAGCGATCAGGCGGTGTGTCGGGCCTTGCGGCATGAATTCGACTTGCAGATAACGGCCGATACCGTCTTTTTGCAGTAACTCACAGAGTTCGTGATTGTGCGTGACCAGCAAAGTACTTGCGCCGAGCTTATGGAATCCCTTCAGGATATATTCCGAAATCGTCATTTTTTCTTCGAAAGTCGTGCCTTCGGATAATTCATCCAGCACCACCAGGCTGCGTGGTGTGGCATTGAAGAATATTTCTCGGGTGCGCTGGAGTTCATGGCCGAAGCGTCCCATTGCGGCGCTGAGCTGACCCGGATCGGGCACTTGATAATAGAGATGCTCCGCCGGAACCAGTTGGCCTTGCGTGGCGGGAATGTAGCAACCGATTTGCCCGAGTAACTGGATTTGCACGATGGTTTTGCAATATGCCGTTTTGCCGCCGCTGTTCGGGCCGGTGATGATCAGTACCCGGCCTGCCAGGTCGAGATGAACATCGTTTGGCACATAATCCGGTATTGCCTTGATCAACAATGGATTCCTGGCTTGACTGACGGTTAAACGATGCTGTTTCTCATCGATAATTTCCGGCAATATTTTGTCGCCGGTACAGGATAGTCCGTAGCGGTAGAAAGACAGCAACTCATCGAGTAATCCTAACGCTTCGACCGCTTTGGCCAAATCCGGGCTTTCGCGGAATTGCTTGCGCAGCGGGTAAATGATCGAATCGCGATCGGAGACACCCATTGCCAGCAGGATAATCGGAAGCACCGGCGCGGTCAGCGCCAGAATGCCGTAACTGATATAAGACGTGCCAAATTGCGGCATCAGGGTTTCAAAGAAGAATAAGATGCCATAACCGGCGGTCAGGAAAGTCAGCATCGGTATAATTTTAAATAGCGAAGGCTGGAAGCGCGAGTACAGATCAAAACCGGATTTCTCTTTTTTAGTTTTGAATTTTCCGCCCATAGAATAAACCGGGCCTTTCATCAATGCATAAGTTCTCGATTGACCAAAATCATGAATGGCGTCGAGCAGCGCGCGTAAGTATGCCGACTGTGGGCGTGGCAATGCGGCGGCTTTCTCAACCAGATCGATCGCAAATTGGGTGCCGTCCTGATACTGCCGGTAGCCGTAGCCGCCGAACTCCAGCTTATTGCTGCGGCTGCTTGGTTCATCGGTTGCAAAACCGCCGGAAAACTCGCCGTACAACAGATGCTTCAATGTCCGTTCACCGGAAACGACTTGCTCGGTGAGGGTCGCTAAAGCGCTATAAAGCTCCGGGTTCGTCTCGATTTCACGCAGCGCGATCTGTTTTTGTTGTATGACCTGCGCATCCTGATCCGGGCGGGCCAGTGACCGGTATAGCGTCATGCGGCCGGTTTCGGTTTTTGTGCGGTCAATGGTATGAAACAGTGCTTCGGTTTCTATCGCGGCAAATGTTTTCGGATCAAGCGCTTCGTAATCCGCCTCAGTGGGTCGTATATCCTCCATGCTTCTGGGTTGGTCGGAATCGGACAAGATGAATTTTTTGCGCCAGATATCAATCATACGAAAATGTCTATGCAAGGTTTTTGATGAATTGCCAGCAAACGGCTTTATGCGTTAACGAACGTGTAAAATACGCATATTTGCAACGAAACACAACACACGATCACCGGATATCGCACTGACCTCATTCACCCAACCATGCCGCCCCTCAAGAAACCGTTCAAATTAATCAGCTTTGCCCTTATTGTTGGTGCAATCGCACTGGCCGGTTGGTATTACACCCGCCCCAAACCGCTGGAGGTGGAATTGGCCACGATTGCACCAGGCAGTGTCGAAGCCACTATCGTTAACACGCGCGCTGGCACGGTCAAATCCTGCCAGCGTTCCGATCTGGCACCGATTACCGGCGGGCAGATCGCCAAAATCTGGGTGAAGGAAGGCGATCATGTGCAAAAGGGGCAGGTGTTGCTGGAGCTCTGGAATCAGGATTTGCAAGCGCAACGCGAACTGGCGCAGCGGCAGCTGACGATGGCGCAGGAACGGCGCCGCGAAACCTGCATTCTGGCGGAAAACGCCCGGCGCGAATCGAACCGCACGCAACAATTAGTAGAACAAGGTTTTGTCAGCTCACAACGCGCCGACGATGCCAACGCCAATGCGCGCTCGCGTCAGGCCAGTTGTGAAGCGGCCAGCACCGATATCAAACGCGCCGAGGCCCAGATTCGCGTATCGCAAGCCGGAATTGACCGGACTGTGATCGTCGCGCCTTTCTCCGGGGTGATTGGTAAAATTTCCGGTGAGCTGGGCGAATTCACCACACCGTCGCCTCCGGGCATTCCCACGCCGCCGACGATCGATCTGATCGATGATAGTTGTTTGTACGTCACGGCGCCGATGGACGAAGTCGATGCGCCCAAAATCAAAGTTGGGCAAGAAGCACGTATTACACTGGACGCGATGCCGGGCAAAATTTTTCCCGGAAAAATCCGGCGCATTGCGCCTTATGTGACTGAAATCGAGAAACAGGCGCGTACCGTCGATATCGAAGTGGATTTTCTGCAAGTTCCGGCGGATACGCTGCTGGTGGGTTACAGCGCCGATGTCGAAGTCGTGCTGGAACGCAAGGACGATGTGCTGCGCATTCCAACGCAAGCAATCCGGCAAGATAATAAAGTTTGGTTAGTGGATACTAAGGATCGCCTGGCGGAACAGTCGCTGGAAACCGGCCTGAGCAACTGGAGCTTCACCGAAATCCGCACCGGCCTGAAAGCGGGAGACCGCGTGCTGATCTCATTTGATCAAGACAAAATCAAGGCCGGTGTTGCGGTGCAACCCAAAAATCCATGATCCACCTGAGCGCGATTACGCGCACGTTTCACATGGGTGATCAGGTGGTGCATGCGTTAAGCGACATCAATCTGCACATCGCTTCGGGCGAATACGTCTCGATCATGGGGCCTTCCGGCTCGGGAAAATCCACGCTGCTGAATATCATCGGTTTGCTGGATCGGCCTGATAGCGGGCGTTATGAACTCGATGACCGGTTGATTACCGATTTGCCGGAAACGGAGCAAGCGCAAATCCGCCGGGAAAAAATCGGTTTTGTTTTTCAGTCGTTCCATCTGATTCCTCGTCTGACTGCGGCGGAAAATATCGAACTGCCGTTGGTCTTGAGCGGCATTCCGCCGGAACAGCGGCAAATCCGTGTCAATGAGGCGTTGCAAGCCTTTGAGCTGAAACAGCGTGCTAGTCATCGTCCCGCCGAGCTTTCCGGCGGACAACGCCAGCGTGTGGCGATTGCACGCGCGACGATCATGCGGCCCAGCGTCATTCTGGCCGATGAACCAACGGGAAATCTGGATCATCAGATCGGCGCTGAGGTGATGGCGCTGCTGGAGAATCTGCATCATGGCGGAACCACATTGATTGTCGTCACGCACGACCGCGAACTGGGCGCGCGTGCGCACCGCCAGATCGCGATGCGCGATGGGAAAATTCTCACGGATCAAACCGATGACGCTGGCTGATACCTTACAGACGTCGTTCAAAACGGTGGTGAGTTACCGCGTCCGTTCGTTGTTGATTATCCTGGCGATGGCGTTGGGTGTGGCTGCGGTCGTGGTGTTGACGGCGCTAGGCGACGGTGCGCGGCAATATGTCATCAACCAGTTTTCTTCCATTGGCACCAATTTGCTGGTCGTATTACCGGGACGCGCGGAAACTTCGGGCTCATTTCTCGGCGCCGTGCTCGGTCAAACGCCGCGCGATCTGACGTTGAAAGATGCGCAACTGCTGGGCCGGTTGCCGCAAGTGCGGCGCTATGCGCCGCTCAATGTTGGCGCTGCGGAATTATCCGGTGCCAATCGCCTGCGCGAAGTTACCGTGCTGGGCAGCAATGCCGATTTGATACCGATCCGGCATATGAAACTGGCGCAGGGAGGTTTCCTGGCGCACGGTACCGAGCGCAATGCGCAAATCGTATTGGGTGCAAAAATTGCCAATGAATTCTTTCCCCGCAGCCAGGCCATCGGCCAGCGCGTGCGCTTGGGCGATAGCCGGTTTATCGTATCCGGCGTCTTGGCGGCGCAAGGGGAATCGATGGGGTTTAATACCGATGAAATCGTCATCATTCCGATTGACTATGCGCAAGCCATGTTTAATACCACATCGTTATTCCGCATCTTGATCGAAGCCAAAAGCCACAATGTGATTGAACCCGCCAAGCAGGCTATATTAGCTGCTCTGAAGCAGAGTCATGATGGCGAGGAGGATATTACCGTGATTACGCAAGACGTCATCCTCTCGACTTTCGACCGCATTCTTCACACCATGACGCTGGCGGTCGCCGGAATTGCCGCGATCAGCTTGATTGTCGCCGGGATTCTGGTGATGAACGTGATGCTGGTGGCGGTCAACCAGCGTACGGCGGAAATCGGTTTGCTGAAAGCCATTGGCGCCACATCCCGCGATATCCGCCGGTTATTTTTCGCCGAGGCGGTGTGGCTGTCGTTTGCCGGTGCTATTCTCGGATTTCTGTTGGGTCAATCCGGCAGCTTGATGCTACGCCTGGCTTATCCGCAGCTTCCCGCCTGGGCACCCGCCTGGGCTTCGATAGCCGGAATCCTGGTGGCGCTGATTACCGGGGTCTTGGCCTGTCTTTGGCCAGCCAGCCAAGCGGCGCGGCTCGACGCCGTAAAAGCCCTGAGTAAACGTTAAGTAAGCGCTAAAAAGCAATCAACAAACGATGAACACAATCGACACATTGCAGTTTGCTTTCCGGTCGTTAACAGCGCATCGGCTGCGCACGGTTCTGTCGGCATCCGGAATCGCCGTTGGTATCGCCGCTGTAGTTTTGCTGACCGCGATCGGTGATGGCGTACAGCGTTTTGTACTGGCCGAATTCACGCAGTTCGGCACCAATATCGTTACGATTACGCCGGGCAAGATCAACACGCATGGCGGTTCGCTGGGTGCGATCGGCAGCGCGCGGTTGCTGACCATTGAAGATGCCATTGCATTGAAACAAAGCCGTTACGCGCAATACACCAACGCCAGTGTGACCGGCAATGCGGAAATCCGCGCGCAAGGCCGCAGCCGCCGGGTAACGGCGTACGGCCAGGGGCCTGATTTTGCGCGGGCATTTAATATGCAAATCGCTATCGGGCAATTTCTGCCGGACGACGATCCGCGCAATCCGCGTGCGTATGCCGTGCTCGGCGCCAAAGTGCGCAGCGAATTATTCGGTGACGCCAATCCGCTCGGCGCGCTGCTGCAAGTCGGCGGGACGCGTTTTCGCGTCATCGGTGTCATGGCGCCGAAAGGCAATGTCATCGGCTTTGATCTGGACGATACCGTTTTCGTCCCCACCGCGCGGGCATTGGAAGTATTTAACCGGCAAGGCGTGATGGAGATCAATTTTTCCTATCACCCGGATGCGCCGGTGCAAGCCGTGGTCAGCGATATTAACCGCATTCTGATCGCACGGCATGGACGCGAAGATTTTACCGTCAGGCCGCAACAGCAGATGCTCAACACGTTATCCACCGTGCTCAGTGTATTGAAGTTCGCAGTCGCGGCACTGGGCGGTATTTCGCTGATTGTCGGCGCGGTCGGCATGATCACGCTGATGCACATCGCCGTTTCCGAGCGGGTATCGGAAATCGGCTTGCTCACGGCATTAGGCGCTACGCGCGGGCGCATCCGCATGCTGTTTTTATTGGAGTCGACGGCATTGTCCGCCATCGGCGGCCTGGCGGGGTTGCTCATCGGATCGGGTATTGCGGGACTGCTTAAACTGCTGATCAGCGGATTGCCGGTGAATATTCCGTGGAATTTTGTGCTTGGCGCTTTGTGCTTATCGCTGGCGATCGGTCTCGCTGCCGGTGTGGTGCCCGCTATGCGCGCGGCAAAACTGAATCCGGTGGATGCCTTACGCGCCGATTAAGTATCGTTTATCCGGTTGCAGCACCGGGCCAAATGACAATGGACAATGTCATGCACTCGTTTTGGGTTGGGATATAATCAAACGCACTTCGTTCATACAAGGGTGGGTGCGGTGTGCTGGCATGTAAACAAAGCCTGAAAAGCGCGATCAAGCTCTGTAATATCGTAGTACTGACCCATTTTGGCATTGCGTCATGCTATGCGGTTAACTTCACGTATAAAGGCGGCCCCAGGATCAAGTCCGATGACGGTAATTTCGAAATCGGCCTGAATGGCCGCGGCCATTTCGATGTGCATTCGTTGTATCCGGATCAGGTAAATCCGGATTATCCCGCATTTGGCAGTCAGCTTTTGAGCGGCAATGATCGCGACGGATTCAATTGGCGCAGAACCTACGCTACGATCACCGGAAAAGTTTACGGTATTAATTTTAAATTCGAGAATGACTTCGCAGTCAATGCCACCACCGCTTTTCCGCATAGCCTGCGCGAAGCCTGGGTAGCCGCCAAATTAGGGCCGGGCCAGCTCACGGTTGGGCAATTCAAAGCGTACCGGGGCTTGGAAGAAATCACCAGTTCCAACGAAATTACCTTCATGGAACGCCCATCCACGTCATCCACCGGAATCTACAGCGGACGGCAATTTTTAACCGGCATCGGCTACCGCGGGCTGGTCAAGGATAACCTGGGTTTCGGTATCGATGTGATGAGCTTGTCGCATTTCGGCCTGCCTGTGGAAGGCATCAGTTATGGCGGACGCGTGGTTTGGCTACCGGTCTATAAAGAAGGCCATATTCTGCATCTCGGACTTTCCGCCAGCCGGGATACCGCCAATAAAGATTCGCTGTCCGCCAGAATTGTCGATGTGTACGGCGGACGCCAAGGTATCAGTCAGTCGCTGGGAACCGCCGGAGCCAGCTTGGGCGCGCCCAATCACAATAGCCAGTCGACTTTTGCCGCGGAAGCGGCGTATTCCGCCGGACCGTTCACGCTGCAAGGTGAATACGCCATCGCGCGGCTCGATAACACGCATCAAGTCAGCGGAAGCAACCGGGATTCCACGATTCAGGCTTTCTATGTGCAGGCAAGCTGGTTTGTTACCGGAGAACATGCCGTGTATAGAAAAGACCGCGGCGCTTTCGGCAAACCGCAGCCAAGCGGCAAATGGGGCGCACTGGAATTGGCCGGGCGCTATGATCTGGCGGAAAATTTCAGTCAAAGTCTCAGCGCCAATCCGTGCCGCAGCGGTACATCAAAATGCCAGGTTCAAGTCATTACACTGGGTTTGAATTGGTATCCGTATCCGAATACCCGCTTCATGTTCAATTACTACCTGACCGAAGCCATGCGCGGAAATGCTGGCATAGCTACTGCGGCGCATACCGATCATCTGTCGGTTTTTTCTTTCCGTACCCAAGTCAGTTTCTAATGCGCGAAGTAAGATAGAATAATCTTTGCTATCCGTTTCGATGCAGCCAACAATGATTGAGGAGATCACCATGCGTATTTTACTCGTTTTACTCACAACTTTTTTGATGAACCCCGTTTATGCCGCCTGCAACAGTTCACTGTTGGATCAGAATTTCCGCAAGCTTGCCGGAAGCGATACGGTGAATTTATGCGAAGCTTATTCCGGCAAAGTGCTGCTCGTTGTCAACACCGCCAGTAAATGCGGTTATACGCCGCAGTATGAAGGCTTGGAAAAATTGCATGAAACCTATGAGCAGAAAGGGCTGGTTGTATTGGGCTTCCCGTCCAACGACTTCATGGGACAGGAACCCGGAACCGAAACGGAAATTCAGGATTTCTGCCGTTTGACTTACGATGTTAAATTCCCGATGTTCGAAAAAACCCCGGTGAAAAAAGGCCATGCCCATCCTTTCTATGTGCAATTGGCGGAATTATCGGGTACCTATCCAACCTGGAATTTCCAGAAATACCTGATCGGGCGCGATGGCAAGTTGATCACACAATTCACCCCGCATACCAAGCCTTCCGATCCGGCGGTAGTGTCGGCGATCGAACAGGCCTTGCAACAGTAACGCGATGAACCAGGAACCTGATTCTTCAGGTAATCCAGGCGAACAGAAACCGGGAATCAGTATTGCCTCGATTCTGGGGTTGTCGGTGTTTTTGGGATTAATCACCGGTGCCGGTGCCGGTGTGTCGTTCATCCTGCCGGTCACGTTGATTTCCGCGCTCATTCTCTATTTCAAACGGGACAAGATTGCCGCCGCCGATGTGAAAAAGAACGCGCAATCGCACGCCAAGCCAGCCAAGAGTCATTATGCTTGGCCGGAACCGGGGCAATTTGCCTGCACCGTCTCGGCAGCGCCGTATCAAAAGGCAATCGAGCAGTTGATGCAGGAAAATAGTATCCGTTTTGAAACCGCCACGGCCCCGCAATCGTATGACTTCAAAGTCGAACTGATCCCCGATGCAAGCAATCCCTTTGATACCGATGTCGTGCGCGTTGAAATCCACAGCCATACCATCGGTCACTTCAGCCGCCAGCAAGCGCACAGTTTCCGGGACAAGCTCAAGGAAAAGGAACTAGAGGATCAAATCACAACGTGCCGTGCGATACTGACACGGAATAACGAGATGGATGGCAAAAAACCGGGTTATGGTGTGAAGTTGGATATTGAGGCGTTTGAATAGCACAAACTTGTTTCTTGCTTTTTGGCAACGAATAATTCTTCATTACGTTTGCTAAAAAATCCGAAGCAATCTCATTATAAGTTGAAATCAACATGCCACTTCATCTGCGCATTGCCCGCCCCGTCAGCAATCTGGAACAATCTGTAACGCTCTATCGTGATGGCCTGGGTCTTGAAGAAATCGGCCGTTTCGAGGATCACGAAGGATTTGACGGTGTGATGCTGGGAAAGCCCGGATTGGATTATCATTTGGAGCTTACTTTCTGCCGCACTCATCCTGTTGTTCCAGCACCGACACCGGAAGATTTGCTGGTTTTTTATCTACCGGAAATAGACGAATGGCGGGAAACTTGTTTACGCATGCTGGCTGCGGGTTTTATCGAAGTGCCGTCGTTTAATCCTTACTGGCAATATCATGGACGTACATTACAAGATCATGATCGCTATCGCATCGTGCTACAACAGGCCGCTTGGGGATAATTCCTTTCGGGATTGGGAGTGTTTAAGAGATTATATTTTTACCCTGAAAACTTCTTCACCCACGTGTCCTGGTGTGAGCGAAGAAGCTTTTTGCAGTGCAACTGAATGCGTATGGAACTAATTCACGCGGATGCCAATATACGTGGCGTTATTGGTTTCGCTGCGTTCGCTATAGGCATTGTTGTAATCGATGATGGCGCCGACCCAATAGGTTTGTCCGCTGACCAGATCGGATGGGATGACCAGGAAGGTATTGAATGTGGTGTCCGGAAAGCCTCGGTATAAGGTAACGTTGCCTTCACCCAGGAACCGGTCGGCCACGCTGATGATGTCATTGCTTGACAGGTAATAGCCCACCTTGGCGGCCAGTGGACTGGTTTTACCAAGATTCTCATAGGTCAATTCGAGCTTGATGGTTTGCCCCTTGTTGACGCGATACACCGGTTCGCTGGTACCAGCCACCTTTGTCAGTTCGATATTCGATATATCGAGGATGCGGGTGCGGCCATGCGTACTGTATTCGCCGCTGCTGCCGGTGTGTTTCCAATGAACCACGCCGAGATCTTCCGGGCCGCCTGTCCATAAGCCATACACCGCTACCAATCCATTGTTGGCATCCTCGCCGCTGTAAGCGGTTGCGGTCGCACCGTTGGCGTGGATATGCGTCCAATCGAATCCCATGATGTTATAGGTATTGGCGGTATGGGCCAATCCGGCGGCGTGGCCGAATTCGTGCATGGCAGTCGTTTGGAATGGCCGGTTTGCACCGCCGTAGGGCCAGAGGCTGGTTTTGCTGGTGGTATAGTGAAATGCCACGCTGTTATTGAATATGACATCCGCTTCTTTCAGTGTGCAATCGCCTTTAAACCAGACATAAGTGACTGCCGGATAGGTGCCGATGTTCGGGCCGTTATTAGCTTCCCACCAGGCTTCGTTTTCATTGTTGTTGGCGGCAACGGCAGGTTCGTTCCAAACCACGCCGAAGCTCAGGTTGCTGGGATTGCCGTTCCAATGTGAAATCACCGAGGATAGGGCATCCCGCCACGGGCCTACGGGAAAGCCGACGGATGATGCGCGGACGGTGTAATTGTTGCCGCTCCATTTGGTTGAACTGCCGCCGCATTTGATCGTGGTGTAAGCGAATGCCTGTTGAGTCATGCTAGCCAGAAACAGCGCGGCAAGTAATTGGTTGAGTCGCGATGCGTTCATGATAAGTCTCCTAATCGTTGGTTCCTGCTGTGAATGCAGTGTTCAGATTCCGTGCGGAAATGCGTTTTAATGTTTGCGGATCGCCATTTCTTCCGGGCGTATCGCTTCCGGATCAAGCTTGTGGATAACCGGTGTCACAGCTGGTGCGGCCAGCGGTTTTGCTTTTCCAATGGAGAACTGCTCATGAATGGGAACGCTTCTGGCCGCTTTGAGGGTGCTGAGCGCTTGCGGGGTATAGTGCTGATTCACGCTGTCACCAAGGAATTTACGGAATTGCACCGGCGTCAGTTTTTTAGCATCGGCTGGCGGAGTCCATTCCGCTTTGTTTTCGGTTTCAAAGGTAAACTCGTGAACACCAATGCGGTGGGTCACGCTTTTCTTTTCTTCATTGAATTTGCCTTGGTCGAGCTGGCCATTGCTCAGCAACCAGATTTCTTGCCAGGCATCCGAATGCACGGCATCTTTGCTGATGCGGAAACGGCCAAAATTACCGCCGACCACCGGCGAAATTTCCACGCCGTTGCCGCGCACAAATACGATGTCCTGATCGCCCGCTTGAAATAACGGTACGCCTGGAATGATCAGGGTATTGCCGACATCGTCAGGCCCGCCGCGGAAGCGCAGCGTGATCAATTTATCTTCACTGGAGCGGCCCTTGAAGTTCCGGGTGATCTCGTACGTGACATAGGTATGCGGCATGGACACATCGTCTGTTTTGAGAATATCCGAGGTGCGGTATTCGACATTGACCACCTTGCCTTCAAAAATCAGATCGGCGTTGTGCACCAGCTCCGAAGTGTTGGTGCCGTCCGCGTGCGACGCATGCGTGGACGTGATAACCATCGACAGGGTCAAACCCAGAATCGCTGCTGCTAGTGTTTTTACTTTCATCATAGTTCTCCTCAAACGGGGTGGATCATTGCGTTGCTGAACCGGTTTTGCATAAAACCGTAAAAATTAAAGCAGATGCCAAAAGATAAGATTTTTTGTCGGCTCAGTCAGTGACAAAAACCACAGTTGCATGCCGTCAAATGAATGCGCTGCAGTTTACGATGGATTTTCAATGCGGTAGAAGTGGATGTGCGATGCTCTTGCTGCGCTTATTTTTATCAGCACAGAATTGTATGCGTGATCAGCAGGTGTTGTTGTCGCAGACGGTGGGGTATTCAGAATTAAAATCAATCGGGGGGTGATTATGCGTTATCCTATACTTAAGATTGTTATTAAGTAGAAGATTATGTGTTTGATTCGTTTGGATAATTGATAATGAAGTTGAGTGACAGATATAAATATGAATGTGACACATTTAGATTGCTGATTGAAGAATTTGAGAATCAAGTTAATAATTATTATGAGAAGAATGAACAATATATTAACGAGATGGTGGCTCATGATGTGGATGAATATCTCCCTCCAAAATTCATTCCAAACTATAAATTAATACTTACCACCTTTTTACTAATTGAAGCTCAAGGTTTACTTGATTTTTTTATTCCGATCATTGTGAATTCCTTGGCAAGAATAAAAAATGTAAGTGTTTCAGATTTTGATGAAACATGGAAAAATGGAAATGTTTTATGCTGGGTAAAGCATGTCCTCAAAGAAGAAATTGGTTTGAAATACGATTTTAATCAGGGCTCATACTGCAAACTTAAAGAGTTCTATAGGATTAGAAATGATTTAATTCATTATGGTGGTTACTTATCAGACAGAAATAAGAAATTGCTGGAGGGAAAAAAGGGTATTCGAGTATCAGAAATCAGTCAGTTGTATGTAATCGAGTTTTCTTACTGTCGGGATTTGATAAATGATATTGAAGAATTTTTCAGTGATATTCACAAAAATTTTTGAAAAATGAATCATTAACTCGATTCAGTAATGAGTTTATGCTTTAGATTAAAGGTATCCAATCTAGTACATCTCGCTTATTTTAGCCTTCCTAATAGGCTATATTGCTGTCGAAACGAAACGTCATATTAATGGATTCATATCGATGAGAATTCACGGATATCAAACTAAGGAAATTTTAAGAAAATATGGCATGGCAAAGCCGCAAAGTATTTGTTGTCCTGCTTTTGAGGAACGACGAAACCGAGTGAGTGATGTTATCAAGCCCTGAAGAATCTCATCGTTGCAATCTCAAGCCTAATGTTAGATTGTCAACCAGGGAGATCGATGTCATCCGTGCGACAGTGCATCGTTTACTTGGAGAAGGAACGCGTATTCGCATTTTTGGTTCCAGAGCGCGGTTGGATGAGAAGGGCGGGGATATCGATATCTTGATCGAAACGGAGCAAAAACTGGCCGATCGCGTGGCAAGCGCATGCCGGTTAACCAGTCAATTGCAGCTGCAACTCGGTGATCAGAAAATCGATGTCATCATCATTGACCCGGAGACACCGGAACAGCCGATCTATCAAATCGCGCGCCAAACCGGTGTAATGTTATGACAGTAGATATGCTCAAAATCGAATCAATCCGATTGCTGGCGCTACTGAAAATCGTGCGGCGCGAGGGTGCATTGCTGCAGAAAACGGATGCGCGGTTATTCACGGCGGAACTGGATGCTGCGTGGGTGGAACGGCTGGAAAACGATGATGACCTGGCGGAACGTCTGGATGCGTTTGTGTCGCGTTTTGGCCGGATGCAAGATACCGTGGGAGATAAACTGATACCGGCTCTGCTCCGGTCGATGGCGGAAAAAACCGGTAGTGCGTTGGATAATCTGAATCGGGCTGAGAAGCTCGGTTTGTTGCCATCGGTCGAGCAATGGTTGGATGCGCGTAATTTGCGCAACAAGCTGGTGCACGTGTACATGTCCGATCCTGGAGAATTTGCCGCAGCATTGAACAAAGCTCATTTGACGGTTTCATTGCTGCTTACCACCTACAACGCCATCAATCAATATGCCCATTCACGCCTTTCCAATGCGGAATGGCCGGAGTTACTACCCTAGGGAGAAGCAAAGCACATGAAAATCCACGAATACCAAGCCAAGGAAATTTTACGACAATACGGCGTCGCGACGCCGCAAGGCATCGCGTGTTTCAGCGTCGACGAGGCGGTGAATGCCGCCAGGCAATTGGGCGGCGATGTGTGGGCGGTTAAGGCGCAGATTTATGCTGGGGGACGCGGCAAGGGCGGCGGGGTGAAGGTTGCGCGGTCGCTGGATGAGGTGCGGCAGCGTGCGGGTGAGATTTTGGGCATGCGGCTGGTGACGCATCAGACCGGTCCGGAAGGGCAGGTGGTGCACCGGCTATTTATCGAACAGGGTGTGAAGATCGACAAAGAATTTTATGCCGGCATGGTGGTCGACCGGCGGCAGCAGCGCGTGTGTTTGATGGCGAGTTCCGAAGGTGGCATGGAGATCGAGAAAGTGGCGGCGGAAACCCCGGAGAAAATTCATAAAGTGTTTATCGATCCGGTTGCGGGGTTGAGTCAGCAACAAGCCGAGGACATCGCGCAGAAAATCGGCATTCCGTCGCAATGCATTCCGCAAACGGTAACGTTGCTGCAAGGCTTGTACCGGGCGCTCGACGAAACCGATGCGTCGCTGCTGGAAATCAATCCGCTTGGGCTGGTGAATGGCGCTCAAGTGATGGCGCTCGACGCCAAAATGAATTTTGACGACAATGCGTTGTACCGGCATTCCGATATCGTGGCGCTGCGCGATCTGGATGAGGAAGATCCAGCCGAGATCGAGGCGGCGAAACACGAATTATCGTACATTCCGCTCGACGGCAATATCGGTTGTCTGGTCAATGGCGCCGGCCTGGCGATGGCGACGATGGATATTATCAAACTGTACGGCGGCAATCCGGCCAATTTTCTCGATGTCGGCGGTGGTGCGACGGCGGAAAAGGTCACCGAGGCGTTCAAGTTGATGCTGCGCAATCCCAAATTGCAGGCGATTCTGGTGAATATCTTCGGCGGCATCATGAAATGCGACGTGATCGCGCAAGGTGTGGTCGCCGCGGCGCGAGAGGTGCAGTTGAACGTGCCGTTGGTGGTGCGTCTGGAAGGCACCAACGTCGATCTCGGCAAGCAGATTCTTACCGACTCCGGTTTGCCGATCATTTCGGCAACGGATATGGCCGATGCCGCGCAAAAAGCGGTCAACGCGGCGAAGTCGAAACCGTCTTCGTGCGGTTGTCAGAGTTAATTATCACAGGAGCCGAATATGTCCATTCTGATCAATCGCAACAGCCGCGTCATGACGCAAGGCATTACCGGCAAGACCGGCCAGTTTCATACGCGCATGTGCCGCGATTACGCCAACGGCAAGGCATGTTTTGTGGCAGGGGTAAATCCACGCAAACCCGGTGAGGATTTCGAAGGCATTCCAGTGTATGCCACCGTCAAGGAAGCCAAGCAGCAAACCGGTGCGAATGTATCGGTGATTTACGTGCCGCCACCGTTTGCCGCCGCGGCGATCGATGAAGCGGTGGAAGCCGAACTGGATCTGGTCATTTGCATCACCGAGGGCATTCCGGTGCGCGACATGATCCGCACGCGCTACAACATGCAGGGCAAGAAAACCCGGTTGATCGGCCCGAATTGCCCCGGCATCATTACGCCGGATGAGCTTAAGATCGGTATCATGCCGGGTTATATCCACAAAAAGGGCCGTATCGGCGTGGTGTCGCGTTCCGGCACGTTGACCTACGAGGCGGTGGCGCAATTGATGGCGCTCGGACTCGGGCAATCCACTTGCATCGGCATCGGCGGCGATCCGGTGAACGGTCTGAAACATCTCGATGTATTGCAATTGTTCAATGACGACGACGAAACCGATGCTGTGCTGATGGTCGGAGAAATCGGTGGCAGCGATGAGGAGGATTGCGCGCGCTGGGTCAAAGATAATATGCGCAAACCGGTGGCCGGGTTCATCGCCGGCGTCACGGCACCACCGGGTAAACGCATGGGACATGCCGGTGCGATCATTTCCGGCGGCAAGGGTACGGCGCAGGAGAAACTCGATGTGATGGAGTCCTGCGGTATCAAAGTCACGCGCAATCCGGCTGAAATGGGTAAATTGTTGAAATCGGTTTTGTAGTTTATTGAGTAATGAGCAAAGGTATATTCATGCATTTTCGTTTATCGTTTTTAGTCATTTTTTTCACCGTCATCGTTTCCGCGTGCAGCACAATGCCTGATAAGCAGCATCCGTTGTCCGATAAGCAACTTCCACTGCCCGGTAAGAAGCCGGAGCGCCCGGCAGGCCCGTTGCCGGAAAGCGCCAAGCCTAAATACAACCTGACCGGCTATCCGGAAAATACGCAGCAAGGCTATATCGATGGTTGTGAAACCGCGAAAAGAACCAGCTGGGCTTTTAAAGACCTGAGCCGCTATGAAAAAGACGGACAATATCGGATGGGTTGGGATGATGGTTTTGCCTTGTGCACCGGAAAGAAATAATTCCGCACGGTCATTAAGCCGGATGCCGCGTTTTTATCTTTGCCTCAGCCTGCTGATCCTGCAGAGCACGCTACCAGGCGTTGCTTTTTCTCAAGGATTGCCAGCGGCGGTGAAGCAAAAGTTGCAGCAACTGGCTATTCCGGAGACGGCGACCGGTGTTTACGTTCAGGAAATCGGCAAAAATCAGCCGATGGTGGCGGTCAATGCCGATGCGGCGATGAACCCGGCATCGGTGATGAAATTGCTGACAACGTACGCCGGGTTGGAATTACTGGGGCCTGCGTATACCTGGCCGACCATGCTGTATGCCAATGGCAAGATAATCGATGGCGTACTGCATGGTGATCTGATCATCAAAGGATATGGCGATCCCAAGCTGGATCTGGAGAATTTCTGGTTGTTGATTCATCGCCTACGGCAAACCGGGTTGCACAAAATCAAGGGCAATCTGATACTTGACCACTCGCATTACGATATTCCGTTTGACGATCCGGGCGAGTTCGACGGGCAGCCCTATCGCACGTATAACGTGTTGCCGGAAGCGCTGCTGGTGAATTACCGCACATCGACCATTCACCTGTTTCCAGAATCGGAAAAAAATGCCGTGCGTGTGGTGGTCGATCCCTTGCCGGAATCTTTGCGCGTGCAGAATAATTTAAAGCTGACTCAGGGCAAATGCGGCGATTGGCAGAATTTGCTGACGATCGACGTGACCGCAGACAAGGAAGACAAAAATAATTTTACCGTGGCTTTGAACGGAAATTTTTCCCGGCAATGCGGCAAACAGTCGTATATGTTGAGCTTGCAAGACAGCGCCGTGTATACCCGTGATTTGTTTAAGCGCCTATGGGGGCAGCAGGGCGGTGTGTTTCATGGCGATGTCATGTCTGGGCAGACGCCGCAAAGTTTATCGCCCTTGAAGATTTATCAATCCCCGCCGCTCGCGGATATCATCCGCGGCATCAATAAATTCAGTAATAATATCGCTGCGCGCCAACTGTATTTAACGCTGGGAACCGGCGATGTGGTGATCAATAATTCACCGGCCACGCTGGCCAAATCCGAGGTAGCGATCCGCCAGTGGTTGGCGAGCAAACAACTCAACTTTCCGGAATTGGTCGTGGAAAACGGCTCCGGGTTATCGCGCAAGGAACAGATCAGCGCGCGGCACATGGGGCAATTGTTGCTGGCCGCGTTTAACAGTCCGGTGATGCCGGAGTTCATTTCGTCACTGCCGATCGCGGCGGTTGACGGTACGCTGAAGAACCGCTTTACCGATACACCGGTGAAAGGGCTGGCGCATATGAAAACCGGCGCGCTCAACAATGTGCGCGCCTTGGCCGGTTATCTGCTGGATAAATCGGGACGGCGCGTCATCGTGGTCTTTTTTGTCAATCACGAACAGGCCGGACAGTCCCGCGCCGCCATGGATACACTGGTGCAGTGGGTGTATAACCGGCAATAGGCTTTTCCCTACGGTAAATAGGCCTATTGCTTCAAATGCTTTTTCGGCGTAGAGTTTCGACTCAAAGTAGATGATCTATCTTGTAATCAGGTGTTTCCCATCAACCCTCTAGGGAGTGCACAAAATGATGAATGAATATAAATCTCTTTCGGTACAGTACTTAACAGGCACTGTGCAGATTTCTAAGCCCGCTGCACCCAATCTTGTAGCATTCGACTCACCCGCACTTGAAGTCATGACCGATTTGCGCCAGATACAAGCAGCCGTAATTACCCCAAGCACTACGATGGAAGTTGCCAATACTTATATGATGCAACGTGGAGTGCGGACATTGTTAGTCATGAACGACGATAATTCGCTGGCTGGCATTATCACAGCCACCGACATTCTGAGTGAGAAACCGATGCGTTTTATTCAGGAAAGAGGCGTCAAACACAGTGAAATCCTGGTGATGGATATGATGACGCCGCTGGATAAGCTGGAAGCCATTCCGCTGGAAGAAGTGTCGCACGCCCGGGTTGGCAACATTGTTGCCAGTTTGCGCGAAAGCGGCCGGTTGCATGCCCTAGTGATCGACGAAAACACCATCGGATTACCCCGGATTTGCGGTATTTTTTCCTGGACGCAAATCGAGAAGCAGCTCGGTACTGTTATTCCACCCAATAATGTCGCGAAGAGTTTTGCCGAAATTGAATCGACATTGATTGCCAGTTAGATTCGGAATTTAGTCAAGCAAACGATGAGGCCACGTGATTTGATTCCGTTTACGGCTACTGGAATGGAGCCATGAACGGAATCCTATTTTCTGTTTAGATTTTACTATCCAAGCCATTCTCGGCAATTTCCGCCGCGCGAACAATGGCTTTGGCTTTATTCTGTGTCTCAATCCATTCGTTTTGCGGCACCGAATCTGCAACGATTCCCGCGCCTGCCTGAACATGCAGTGTGCCGTCTTTGATAACAGCGGTGCGAATGGCGATGGCTAAGTCCATATCGCCGTTGAAACCGAGATAGCCGACCGCTCCTGCATACACACCGCGTTTGGAGACTTCCAGCTCGTCGATGATTTCCATCGCGCGTACTTTCGGCGCACCGCTGACGGTTCCGGCCGGGAAGGTCGCGCGCAGCACGTCGATGGCGCTCAGTTCGGGTTTTAATTTACCTTCCACGTTGGACACGATGTGCATCACGTGTGAATAGTTTTCGATTTGCATTTTTTCCGTCACTTTGACCGTTCCGGTTTGCGCGACGCGGCCAATGTCGTTGCGGCCTAAATCCATTAGCATGACGTGTTCGGCAATTTCTTTCGGGTCCGCTAATAGATCGGCTGCCAATTCGGTATCTTCTTGCGGATTTTTGCCGCGTGGACGTGTGCCTGCAATCGGGCGGACGGTTACGTTACCGCTTTCAAGGCGTACCAGAATCTCGGGTGAAGCGCCGACGACATGGAAATCGTCGAAGTGATAAAAGAACATATACGGCGACGGATTGAGGCTGCGCAAAGCGCGGTACAGCGCCAGCGGCGATGCGCCAAAAGGCTTGCTGGTGCGCTGTGACAGCACGACTTGCATGATGTCGCCATCGTAAATATAACGCTTTGCCCGTTCCACCGCGGCTTTGAAATCCGCTTCGGGAAATTCGGGAACGGCGGCAGCGGAAGCAACCGCTTGCTCGGTCGGAATCGTGATCGGCTGACGCAGTTTGGTCAACAATGTTCTTAAACGGTTTTGCCCGTCCACATAAGCGTTTTTATTTTCCGGGTTCACATAAACGATCAGGTACAGCTTGCCGGAAAGGTTGTCTACCACTGCGAGTTCTTCCGATAGCAACAACAGTATGTCCGGCGTATTCAGAACATCCGGTTTTGCGTGGCCTTGCAATTTGTGCTCGATGTAACGCACGGTATCGTACGAAAAGTAACCAGCCAGACCGCCGCAGAAGCGCGATTTTCCGGCCGGGCAGGGTGCCGCCTTGAACTGTGCCAGATAGGATTCGACAAAAACTAAGGGATTACTGACAGTAACTGTTTCCGACGAATCCGGACTGATCGTGGTAACCGAATTTTCACGCGCTTCGATACGAGTTGTTGCTGGTAAGCCGATGATCGAAAACCGGCCGAAACGCTCACCGCCTTGCACCGATTCCAGCAAATAAGAATAAGGCCGGTTCGCCAGCTTCAGATAGATGGACAGCGGTGTATCGAGATCGGCAAAAGTTTCCAGCACAACCGGAATGCGGTTGTATCCTTGCTGCGCTAGCTGATCAAATTCGGCTTCGGTCATGTGCGCTCAGTCAGGGCAGTTTTGTAATCAATTTGGATGCATCCACCAGCGATTCAACGATGGCATCGCAATCCAATTCGTACACGTTACGCCCTTCGTTATACCCGTAGGTCACGCAGAACACGTGACAACCTGCCGCACGCGCGGCTATGGCGTCATTGAGCGAATCGCCGATCAGTAGTGCTTCGTGCGGTTGGGCGTTGAAGTGCTTGCAGATATGTGTCAGCGGCAGCGGATCGGGTTTTTTCTTCGGTAGGCTATCGCCGGACAGAATGATTTCGAATTTGTCGAACAATCCGGTGGCGCGCAGCAGCGGGAGTGTGAATGCCTCCGCTTTATTGGTGATGCAGGCTAGTTTGAAGCCCGCTTGCTGTAGTATTTCCACACCTTCAACCACGCCGGGATAGGGGCGCGTGTTCCGGCTCAGATTGTTGGCATAATGTTGCTCATAAATTGGCAGTGCTTTGGCAAACAAGGCGGCATCCGGTTCGCCGTCGAGCTGGCCGGTCAAGGTGCGTTTGACCAGCTTTTGTATGCCTTTACCGATATACGAGCGGATCGTTGCCGTCGATTGCTCCGGCATATTCAGATCTTTCAACATCAGATTTGCGGACAATGCGAGATCCTCGGCGGTGTCGAGCAGCGTGCCATCGAGATCGATCATGATGACTTTGACCGCTAGCGGAAGCTCGATTTTCCTTGCCGGGGCGTTTACGTTGCTAGTGAGACTTGAGTTCATTGGAATACAGGAAACAGACGTTTCAGTGAGTTAAACTTTTGCCAATTCAGCGCGGAATGCAGCCAGGATGGAATCGTAACGATGCGGATCGGCGTCCTTGCCAGCTTGATAAATAGCGGATCCTGCAACAAAAGTATCGGCACCGGCGCGGGCGATTTCGGCAATGTTGTCAACTTTCACGCCGCCGTCGATTTCCAGCAGGATATCTCTGCCGCTGGCGTCGATACGTTTTCTAACGGCGCGTAGTTTGTTCAGCGCTTCGGGAATGAATTTCTGTCCGCCAAAACCGGGGTTGACCGACATGATCAGAACCAAATCCAGTTTGTCGAGCACATGATCCAGATAATGCAGCGGTGTGGCCGGGTTAAATACCAATCCCGCTTTGCAACCTTGTTCCTTGATCAAGCCAATGGTGCGGTCGATATGGTTGGAAGCTTCCGGGTGAAACGAAATGATGTTGGCACCGGCTTTGGCGAAGTCGGGAATAATTCTATCCACGGGTTCGACCATCAAATGCACATCGATCATGGCATCGGTGACCGGGCGAATGGCTTCACAAACCAATGGACCGATCGTCAGATTCGGAACATAGTGATTATCCATCACGTCAAAATGAACGATATCCGCACCCGAAACAATCACATCGGTGATTTCTTGACCAAGCTTGGCAAAATTGGCGGAAAGGATACTGGGGGCAATGCGATACATGGAAAAAACCTCTCAATTAGCAAATCCGGTATTTTAACCGCAAATGGCAAGCTGCGCGTAACAGAGTGAAAATTATTGCGTAAATTATTCCCATCGATACGTCTTAAACTTTTTCTTGGTAAACTAGTGCCAAAAGCAAAAACAACCTGGACTGTGAGATGACCGAAGAGAAGAAGTACGAAATCGATGTGACTGTACGCACGCTATACTTGCCCGATCAATCGGATGAAGAAGCGGACCGGCATGTGTTCGCTTATACCATCACCATCGCCAATAACGGTACGGTGGCTTCCCAGCTGATCAGCCGGCATTGGATTATCGACAATGGCGACGGTACTACCCAAGAAGTGCGCGGACTCGGTGTCGTGGGCGAACAACCCTTGTTAAAGCCAGGCGATAGCTTTGAGTACACCAGCGGAACGGTCATTTCGACTTCGGTCGGATCGATGAAAGGAAGCTACCAGATGGCGGCGGAAGACGGCTATCACTTTGACGTTGCGATACCGGAATTCATTCTGAGCGCACCGAGAATATTGCATTAGCGCGGCCGGATTTTTCGCTCAATTTCATGTTTGATATTTTCATGCTACCGGTATTTTGATGACCGGAAAACTGTATTTAATCCCAACCCCGATCAGCCAGGAAAATATGGCTTGGGCTTTGCCTGCGGCAGTGCAGCAATGTATCGAGGAATTATCCTATTTCATCGTCGAGCACCCGAAAACTGCGCGGCAATTTCTGAAACAATTGAACTGCAAATTGCCCTTGCAGGACTTGCATATGCAGACTTTAAACGAACATACGCCCGCAAAAGATGTGCGGGCGTTGCTCGATCCATTGCTGGCCGGACATGATGCCGGTTTATTGTCGGAAGCGGGGTGCCCGGCGGTGGCCGATCCGGGGGCTGAATTGGTTCGTCTGGCGCACAAAAACAATATTGTCGTGACGCCGCTGGTCGGCCCTTCAGCCATTTTGCTGGCGCTGATGGCATCGGGTTTGAACGGACAGCGATTCGCCTTTCATGGCTATTTGCCGGTGGAAAGTGTTGCGCGGGCAAACAGGATTGTTGAGCTGGAAAAATTATCGATCAGTTTGCAGCAGACGCAGATTTTTATCGAAGCGCCTTACCGCAACCAGAAATTGCTGGAACAGCTGGTTAGCGTGTGCCGTGACAGTACGGATTTATGCGTGGCAAGTCATCTCACCTTTTCCAGCGAGTTGGTTATGACCAAACCGGTCAAGGAATGGCGGCGTTCGCTGCCGGATATCAACAAGATACCGGCCATTTTTTTACTGCACGGATAAAATTTACTGACAGGATAACGTTGAATCGCGGTTCGTGGGAGTTACTGACCGGGTTGTTTTTTCTGAATGAATTCGATTTTGTATCCGTCGGGGTCTTCGATGAATGCAATCACCGTTGTGCCGTGCTTCATCGGACCCGCTTCGCGGGTTACTTTGCCACCCATCTTCTTGGTATTTTCGCAGGCTTGGTAAGCATCATCCACTTCGACGGCAATGTGACCGAAGCCATCACCAAGGTTGTACGCCGGTGTGTCCCAGTTGTGCGTCAGCTCCAGAACAGTACCGCTGGCTTCGTCTTGATAACCGACGAAAGCAAGGGTGAATTTACCGTCGGGATAATCTTTGCGCCGAAGCAGTTTCATACCCAAAACCTGGGTATAAAACTCAAGCGATTTATCTAGATTGCCAACTCGGAGCATGGTATGCAAAATACGCATTTATATTTTTACCATCTCAAAATCTTCTTTACGCGCGCCGCATTCTGGACAGGTCCAGTTGATCGGTACATCTTCCCAACGTGTGCCTGGTGCAATGCCTTCATCCGGAGATCCCAAGGCTTCATCATAGATATAGCCGCAAATTAAGCACATGTAACGATTGAATTCACGATTCTCTTCGGTAGGCATGATAGATAGCAGTTTCCTTTTAGGTTAAAATGATATTTTACGGTATTAATGCATGTTACAGCCACCCCCAATCGTACTTTCTTTTGCAGCCAATGACCCCACCGGCGGAGCAGGTTTGCAGGCTGATTTGCTAACCATTGCCAGTATGGGGTGCCACCCGTTATCGGTGATGACCGCTATTACGGTGCAAGATACCACCGGCGTGGATGATGTCATGGCGCTGGATCCCGAATGGATTGCCGATCAGGCCCGGGCAGTATTGGAAGATATGCCCGTGCATGCATTTAAAATCGGTTTATTGGGCAGCGTTGAGATTATCGCCGCGATCGCCGAGGTGATTTCCGATTACCCGCATATTCCGCTAGTTATGGATCCGGTACTGACCTCCGGGCGCGGGGATGAGCTGGCGAACGATGAAATGATCGATGCGATGCGGGAATTATTGTTGCCGCAAGTCACGATATTGACGCCCAATAGCCTGGAAGCCAGACATCTCGCGCAGCAGGATGATGACAGCAGCGACAACAAACTGGACTTAAGTCTTTGCGCGCAGCGATTACTGCATATGGGATGCGAATATGTGCTGATAACCGGCACGCACGAGAATACCGCCCAGGTGACGAACACGCTCTTTGCCGCGGATGGCATTGTGCGCACGGATCATTGGGAAAGGCTGGAGCATACTTATCACGGTTCGGGTTGCACGCTGGCTTCGGCGATAGCGGCTTCATTGGCCAATGGATTATCCATCAGCGAAAGCGTGCTGGAAGCGCAGGACTATACTTGGCATACACTGCAAGCAGGATTCCGTCCCGGCATGGGGCAATATATCCCCAACCGGCTTTTTTGGGTTAGAGATCTCGAAGACGACCATGATCATGATGAAAAGAGCTAGTCGTTGAGAAATCCTAGAATTAGCGGGTTGTACGCGATAACGCCGGATCTGAGCAATACAAATGATTTGCTGAATAAAACGCAGCAGGCGTTGGATGGTGGCGCGCGGCTCGTGCAATACCGTAATAAATCAGCGGATAAGATGTTGCTGAAGGAACAAGCTAAATCATTGCTGCAACTGTGCAGAGCGTACGAAATTCCCTTGATTATCAACGATCATATTGATTTGGCGATGGCAATCGATGCGGATGGCGTGCACGTGGGGCTGGGCGATATACCGGTTAGTGCTGCGCGCGAACGGTTTGGGCCAGGAAAAATTGTCGGCGCATCGTGTTATAACAATCTGCACCTGGCGCTTCAGGCAGAAGAATCGGGGTCGGATTATGTGGCTTTCGGCGCATTTTTTCCTTCGGAGACTAAAACAGATACAGTGCCGGTTTCAACCAATCTGGTTGATTATGCCAAACAGAAAGTAACGGTTCCCATTGTAGGGATCGGCGGTATCCGGTTAATCAATGCAGCGGCGGTTATCGAAAGCGGATGCGATGCGATAGCTGTTTGCAATGATTTGTTCGGTACAGGAAATATCACGGCAAGAGCGCTGCAATACACGCAGTTATTTGCAGAAAAATAAAAACATAATGTAATTTAAACAGCAGTATATCGATTAATTTTTTTAAGAGCGGCTAAATGACATCACGCAATCATCAGTTATTTGAACAATCCCAGCAATATATTCCAGGCGGCGTTAATTCTCCGGTGCGCGCTTTTAAATCGGTCGGCGGCGAACCGGTCTTTTTTCAACGCGGCGAGGGCGCTTATTTTTGGGATGCGGATGGAAAGCAATATATCGACTATGTCGGATCGTGGGGTCCGCTGATTCTCGGTCATGCTCATCCGGATGTGGTCAAGACCGTTCAGTCGGTAGTACAAAACGGTCTGACCTTCGGTGCACCGACCGAAGCGGAGCTGGATATTGCAAAATTGATTTGCCAGCTGCTTCCATCCATTGAACAAGTCCGGCTGGTCAGCTCCGGCACGGAAGCAGGGATGAGTGTCATCCGCTTGGCGCGTGGTTTTACGGGCAGAAGCAAAATCATTAAATTTGAAGGTTGTTATCATGGCCACGACGATTCCTTGCTGGTTAAAGCGGGTTCGGGCGCATTGACTTTCGGTAATCCGAGCTCAGCCGGTGTTCCTGCGGAAACGGCGGGGCATACCATCGTGCTGGATTTCAACGATATCGCCGGAGTGGAAGAAGCCTTCAACAAATGGGGCAAGGAAATTGCGGCGGTGATTGTGGAACCGGTGGCCGGCAATATGAATCTGATCGCTCCCAAGGCGGATTTTCTCACCAAACTGCGAGCATTGTGCACGCAAAACGGCAGTGTGCTGATATTTGATGAGGTGATGACCGGATTTCGTGTCGGCTTAGGCTGTGCACAAGGCCTGTATCAAATTAAACCTGATTTGACGGCTTTGGGCAAAGTTATCGGTGGTGGTATGCCGATGGCCGCATTCGGCGGACGCCGCGATATTATGCAGTATCTTGCGCCGCTCGGTCCGGTTTATCAAGCAGGCACGCTATCCGGTAATCCGGTGGCAGTTGCGGCTGGATTGGCTACACTGAAGCTGATTCAAGCCCCCGGTTTTTATGACCGGTTAGCGGACAGAACACGGCAATTGGTCGATGGCCTAAGCGCCGCAGCAAAGAATCACGGTATCGATTTTTGCGCACAATCGATTGGGGGTATGTTCGGATTGTATTTCAGCAAGGATATTCCCTCCAGTTTCGCCGAAGTAATGCAATGCGACAAAGCGGCGTTTAACCGGTTCTTCCATGCCATGCTAGAAGAGGGAGTTTATTTTGCACCGTCGGCATTTGAAGCTGGATTTGTGTCGGCTATGCATGGCGACGCAGAGTTGAACAAAACGTTGTCCGCGGCGGAAAAGATCTTCAAGAGCTGGTGAGAATAAGACATTCACCGAGTCACAGTAACAGCAGAAATAAAAAAGGCGGCATGGCCGCCTTTTTTATTGGTTTCAAACCGGATGCGATTAACGCATGGTAGAAATATAAGCCGACACGGCGCGTTTTTCAGTTGCACTCATGCGGTGAACAACTTTTTGCATGACTTTGTTATCGTTCCCGCGATCGCCGGTATTAAACTGATTTAACTGTGTCAGCGTGTATTCCGCATGCTGACCGGCAACGCCAGGATAGCGCGGCACAATACCAGCTCCGGACGGGCCGTGACAGCTCGCACAGGCAGGGATGCCATTTTCGATGTTACCGCCGTGGTAAAGAATTTTTCCTGTATCCAGCAGTTTTTCGTCAGCGGCTATTTGGCTTGGTACAGTTTTTTGCTGCGCATAGTATTCTCCCAGTTTTTTCATGTCTTCCTGAGAGAGTGCGGCAACCATCGAAGACATTACCGGGCTGTTACGCTTAGCCGGCTCGGTTTCGCTGGCTTTAAAATCCATTAACTGCTTGGTGATATACTCCGCTTGCTGTCCGGCCAGAATAGGATTCATCGGGATGACGCTGTTGCCATCCGCATTGTGACAGCCGGCGCAAACGCCGGAAGCGATTTCTTGCGCGCTGGCTGGAGCAGCAGGAGCGGCGCTGGAGTCAGCAGCTGTTTCTTCTGCTGCCAAAGGCGCAGCCATTGCAAGTGCTGCGAGCATTACCATATGTTTAATCATTTTCATATTTCGTGTTCCGTTTAAGAGCATTCAAAAGTTGGTAGGTGTGTTGAAAATTAACGCTGTATTTTAACAAGGCGTAAGAGCATTAACAACAAAATTCAAATGGTCTTCATTATTTAATATTTTATTTTTCAATGAAAATAATCTTTGTGCTGTTATTGATTGCTAACATCGCCTATCTGGTTGGCGCGCAGCTTTATTTTGACAGACAAAAGGGGGGCACGCCGGTATCGATCAATCCCGAAAAAATCGTGTTGGTTCCGGCGCAGGAAGATTGTTTGCTGTGGGGTGATTTTTATGAAGAGCAGATACACTACGCCGAAACCGTGCTGACCGATTTATTCCCCGATTTGATATACGATGCCGAGGAGTCCAGTCAAACCACCATGTACTGGCTGTATATTCCACGCTATCCGAATAAAGAAGCAGCCAATCGCGAGATCAACAAATTGAGAAATCTGGGCATCGTCAGTTTCCGTGTCAAAGACGACAATCAATGGCAGAATGCGGTATCGCTCGACATGTTTTACGATCAGCAGGATGCGCTCAAGCAGTTACGGGAGATCGAAAAAAAAGGCATTATCAATGCTAAGATAGAAGAACGTAGCGTTATGCTTAAGAAGATTGTCATTCATAATCCGGCGCACATGGTGAAGGAACAAATGCAAAAATTGGTCGAACAATTTGACGATACCCGTTTGGCGCAAGGCAAATGTGAACGTTTATAATAGACAGCACTGCTGTAAAGCGGAATAATCAACGCTATCCTTCCATCACGAATAATAACTAAACAATAATGACGGTATCCATCAAAACACCGCAAGAAATAGAAACAATGCGTATTGCCGGCCGGTTGGCATCGGAAGTTCTCGATTACATCACGCCGTATGTTGTAGCGGGCGTTACTACAGAGGAGCTGGATACGCTATGCCATCGTTACATGGTGGACGTGCAAAAAACCATTCCCGCGCCGCTGAACTATGCTCCATCGGGGCACACGCCTTACCCCAAATCGATTTGCACTTCGGTCAATCATCAGATCTGTCATGGCGTTCCCGGACCGAAAAAATTAAAGAACGGCGACATTGTCAATCTGGATATCACCGTGATTTATGAAGGCTATCATGGCGATACCAGCCGCATGTTTTATGTCGGCGAGCCGTCGATTCAAGCCAAGCGCTTGTGCGAAGTAACCTACGAAGCCATGTGGCGCGGCATTGATGAAGTGAAACCGGGTGCTCATCTGGGCGATATCGGCTTTGCCATTCAAAAGCTGGCTGAGGGTGTTGGCTATAGCATTGTGCGAGAATTTTGCGGACACGGCATCGGCGCCAAATTCCACGAAAATCCGCAGGTGCTGCATTACGGACGACGTGGCACCGGCATGGAACTCAAACCCGGTATGATTTTTACCATCGAACCGATGATTAACGCCGGTAAAGCAGCGATCCGCCATTTACCGGACGGCTGGACCATCACCACTAAGGACGGCAGTCTGTCGGCGCAGTGGGAACATACCGTTCTGGTGACCGGCGACGGTTACGAGGTGCTGACCGTATCGGCAGGCTCTCCCCCCAAACCGGTTTACCGCTTCGGCAGCTAAGCCGTTAAATTCTCTCTTTATCCTGGATTGTTTACTATGACACGAAGTCATCATCGTACCGCTGTGCAAATCCGCCCGGTCAAAATCACCCGCCGTTACATCAAGCATGCCGATGGTTCCGTGTTGATCGAATGTGGCGACACCAAAGTCATTTGCACCGCCAGCATCAGCGAACAGATTCCGCCGTTCCTGAAAGGTCAGGGGCAGGGCTGGCTGACTGCGGAATACGGCATGCTGCCGGGTTCGACGCATAGCCGCATGCAGCGCGAGGCAGCCAAAGGCAAACAAACCGGGCGCACCATGGAAATCCAGCGTCTCATCGGACGCGCTTTGCGCGCTGCGGTGGATTTGAAAAAACTGGGCGAGCGCACTATCCAAATCGATTGCGACGTTATTCAGGCCGATGGTGGTACCCGCACCGCCAGCATCACCGGCGCTTTTGTCGCGTTGCACGACGCGATCCAGAAATTACTCGATCAGAAACTCATCGAAGCTACGCCGATCATCGACCACGTTGCGGCGATTTCGGTTGGCATTTTTGAAGGCACTCCGGTTCTGGATTTGGATTACGTGGAAGATTCCGCCTGCGACACCGACATGAACGTCGTCATGACCGGCAGATTGCATCTCATCGAAGTGCAGGGAACGGCCGAAGGTAATGCCTTTAGCCGCGCCGAATTGAACACCATGCTCGACATGGCGCAACAGGGCATCGAAGAACTGATCGCCATCCAGCGCAATGTGCTGACGCAACCATGAGCACACTGAAAAAACTGGTCATCGCCAGCAATAACTCTGGCAAATTGCGCGAAATCGGCGAATTGCTCGCGCCGCTGGCGATCAATGTTGCGCCGCAATCCGAATTCAACATCAGCGAAGCCGACGAACCGCACATTACATTTGTCGAGAACGCGCTCGCCAAAGCCCGTCACGCCAGCCGCTGCTCCGGTTTTCCTGCTCTTGCGGACGATTCCGGCATCTGCGTCAGCGCGCTCGGTGGCGCTCCCGGTGTCAATTCCGCGCGTTACGCCGGAGAACCCAAGTCGGACGAACGTAACAACCAGAAATTGGTTGTAGCGCTGCAAAACCAAATCGACCGGTGCGCTTATTACTACTGTGTGATCGTGCTAGTGCGCCATGTCGATGACCCGCAACCGATCATCGTTGACGGCTCGTGGCACGGTGAAATCATCGATCAGCCGCAAGGCAGCGGTGGCTTCGGCTATGATCCGTATTTTTATTTGCCGGAATTTGGCAAAACCTCTGCCGAACTAACCGCCGAACAGAAAAATCAAATCAGCCACCGTGGCCAGGCATTAGCGAAGTTGGTGGAAATTCTACAAGCTGGGAAGTTTTAAACCGGTACTGCCGAATGCTTTCACGTGAGAGCGAGCATAAAAAATGCTCGATCTCATAAATCCATCATTCAAACACCCATAATGTCACCATCATCATTCAAATCGATGCGATGTGCAGCCGGATCGTGTGGTAATCCCGGCATCGTGACGATGTCGCCGGTCATGACCAGCAAATAACCTGCTCCTGCGGCAACGCGCACCGATTCCACCGGCAGAGGGAATGCTTCGGGGTGGCCGACTTTGGCGGGGTCGCTGCTGAGCGACAAATGGGTTTTGGCGATGCA
The DNA here is from genome assembly GCA_008015635.1 of Nitrosomonas oligotropha. Classification (GTDB taxonomy): domain Bacteria; phylum Pseudomonadota; class Gammaproteobacteria; order Burkholderiales; family Nitrosomonadaceae; genus Nitrosomonas; species Nitrosomonas oligotropha_B. The sequence goes on along the minus strand of SSFX01000091.1, from coordinate 5,588 downwards.
CACTGGTAAGCGGTCGTAACCTAACGCGCGGATTCGTTCCAGATCTTTCCTCGCTGCCCGGCTGAATTCGATTTCGCTGGCGCCGTAAATGGTGCGGGCAACGGCGGCGATTTTGTCTTCGGGCGAATCGTTTAGATCGTACAAATAACGCACGGGCGGCTGCGGCCGGGTGGTTGCAGCGGTTACCGCATGTGCCAGCGCTTCGGCTCCAGCACCTCCATCGGTAAAACCGGTAAAGAGGGCAGTGTTCAACGCAAGCCCGGCGCAGTATTGTTCGATGGCGTTCAGTTCAGCATCGGTATCGCCTACGAAGCGATTAATGGCGATGACCGGCTCAAAGCCGAAAGCCCGCACGCTTTCCACATGATGTTCCAAATGTGCCAAACCACGCTCGATTTCTTCGATACCGCCGGGGCGGGAAGGATCGCCGCCGCCATGCACCCGCAGCGCCCGCGCGGTGACGACCAGCACCACCGCGCTTGGCCATAATCCGGCGCTGCGGCATTTCAAATCGAAAAATTTCTCCGCGCCGAGATCAAAACCGAAACCCGCTTCCGTCACTACCCAGTCGGCGCAGGTCGCGGCGGCCTTGGTGGCGATCACGCTGTTGCAGCCGTGCGCGATATTGCCGAAAGGTCCGCCGTGCACAAAAGCCGGTACGCCTTCGGTGGTTTGTACCAGATTCGGCAGTATCGCATCGTGCAGTAAAGCCGCCATCGCGCCGGTCGCCCTAAGACTTTGTGCTGTGACTGGATTGCCGGAGCGATCGAATCCGACCAGAATACGCCCCAAACGCGCTTTAAGATCGGCGAGATCTTCGGCCAGGCAGAGAATGGCCATGACTTCGGACGCCGCGGTAATGTCGAAACCGGTTTCCCGCGGTACGCCATTGAGCTGCCCGCCCAACCCGATCACCGCTTGCCGCAGCGAGCGGTCGTTCATATCCAACACGCGACGCCAGAAAACCTGGCGATGTTCCAAATCCAACCCGCTGCGGAAATGAACGGTGTTATCGAGCAAAGCGGCAAGCAGATTGTGCGCCGCGCCGACGGCGTGCATGTCACCGGTAAAATGCATATTAATGCGCGTCGACGGCTCAAGCTGGCAACGCCCGCCGCCCGTTCCGCCGCCTTTAATGCCGAAAATCGGCCCCAAAGAAGGCTCGCGCAACGCCAGCGCAACGTGCTGCCCGATGTGTGCCAAGCCTTGCGCTAGCCCAATCGAAACCGTCGTTTTTCCTTCACCCATGCGCGTCGGATTAATCGCAGAAACCAGAACGATTTTACCTCTGGGTTGCGTGCCTTTTTCCGGCAAAACACTCAACCGCAGTTTCGCCATGTGCTCACCGAACAGCATGAGGCTATCCGGTTTTAGGCTAAGCTTTGCGGCGATGTCCAATATAGGTTGCATATAAGAGAAACTCTAGATTGAGCAGCTGAAGATAGGGTTAGGTGCCGGTAAGTTGAATGGAAAATTTTACAAACTGAAAATTATCGAAAGCTGTTTCCTACAAAATTTTCTTGAACCTGCAGCATAATTATTCGCAAAAACTAAAATTCTTAGCTTTGTATCTGATGCCTAACGCTCTGACGCTGGATCAGCAATCAGTTGGAGTCGATTGTTAGGATTTTTCTTTGGCATTATAAAAATCGACGGGGCTTCCATTGAACCCGCTACATCGAGCATAAAACTGTAAACACAATGGGGAAGGCGTTAGATATACAGTAGCTTTATCGGGATGAAAACCACCTCCAAGCGCAGCAAATAATCCACTAGCACTCATTCTATCCATTTCCCGGTCAATTCTATGTAGATCATCACTACCACAGATCTTGAATATAGCCTCCTTACTAACAGATAGTTCGTCAGACTGAATAAGTCCCTGCTTTGAAACAAATTTATATGAGTTCTTACAAGAATAATCAATAATTCTAACCTGTAAGGTTGTGAGTTGACCTAATATGTCTATAAAAATATGATTGCTATCATCCGGGTGCTTACTACATGAAGAAGTTAACAATCCAGCCCAAGCATCCTGTAATTCACGGGAATCGGCGAAGGAACCATTTTCGATTATCTTCCAAGCTAGTAATGGATGAATAGATTTACCTTCTATCCCTCCATTAGCGTCAATTAACTTTTCAGCTTTCTTTCCAATTTCAGTAGCATTATTTGCGCGCCAAACTTTTACTTTATCCTGAAAATACAGGCCGATTTCTTCTGCTACAGGCATACAAATTTTGCTAAGGAAAGCACCGAGGCCATCTACGGATTTTTCTATTGCTTTACTTACTGGTTTAAGCCCTAGCAGGTCTTTCTTATTAATCAAAATACTCTCCTAACTATCTATCAGCACATCCCGATGATACTGCAAATGCTCACCCACAAACGTGCTGATAAAGTAATAACTGTGATCGTAGCCTTGGTGATAGCGCAGTGTCAGTTGCTGGCCGACGTCGTCGCAGGCTTGTTCCAGTGCTTCGGGGAAGAGTTGTGTGGTTAGGAATTGATCGTTGAATCCTTGGTCGACGAGCAGATTGGGGACGCGATGTCCGGCTTGGAGCAGGGCGGTGGTGTCGTAGGGTTGCCAGTCTTGCGGGTTTTCGCCGAGGTAGTGGCTGAATGCTTTTTGTCCCCACGGGCAGCGCATCGGCGCGCAGATCGGCGCGAACGCGGAGACCGATCGGAACAGGTCGGGGTAACGCAGCGCCAGAGTCAAAGCGCCGTGTCCGCCCATCGAATGACCGGAGATGCCGATGCGGTTTTTGTCTGCGGGGAATTGTTCGACGATGATGTTGCGCAATTCCTGCGTGATGTAGCTTTCCATGCGGTAATGCCTCGACCACGGTGCTCGCGTTGCGTCGAGATAAAACCCGGCGCCAGCGCCGAAGTCCCAAGCGTCGGTTTCGCCGGGAATGCCGGTTTGGCGCGGGCTGGTGTCCATGGTGACCAGCATTAGGCCGAGCTCGGCGGCGTAACGTTGCGCCCCGGCTTTGATCATGAAGGTTTCTTCGGTGCAGGTCAGTCCAGCGAGGAAAAACAGCGCGGGAACGGCGTGATCTTTGGCTTGCGGCGGCTGATAAACGGAGAAGCGCATCGGCAGGCCGATCACCGTGGATGGATGCTGGTAGTAGCCTTGAACGCCGCCAAAACAGTGATGCAGGCTGCGGGTTTCGAGTGTTGTCACGATCAGTAAATCACCACGGAGCGGATCGATTCACCGGCTTTCATCAGGCGGAAGCCTTCGTTGATGTTGTCCAGCGTCAAGGTGTGCGTGATCAGCGAGTCGATGTCGATCTTGCCTTCCATGTACCAGTCGACGATTTTCGGTACGTCGGTGCGGCCTCTCGCGCCGCCGAACGCGGAGCCTTCCCATTTGCGCCCGGTGACAAGCTGGAACGGTCGCGTGCTGATTTCCGCACCGGCCTCGGCAACGCCGATGATGATGCTGCGTCCCCAGCCTTTGTGCGTGCATTCCAATGCCTGACGCATCACTTTGGTGCTGCCGATGCATTCGAAACTGTAATCCGCGCCGCCGTCGGTCAGTTGCACCACGGCGTCGACGATGTTTGGTACATCGTTCGGGTTGATGAAATGCGTCATGCCGAATTTGCGCGCCATCGCTTCGCGCTCAGGATTGATATCGATACCGATGATTTTGTCGGCGCCGACCATGCGCGCGCCTTGAATGACGTTCAGGCCGATACCGCCTAGTCCGAACACGGCGACATTCGCGCCAGCCTCGACTTTCGCGGTGTAGATCACCGCGCCGATGCCGGTGGTGACACCGCAACCGATGTAACAGACTTTATCGAACGGTGCATCTTCGCGGATTTTCGCCAGTGCGATCTCGGGAACGACGGTGTAATTGGAGAAGGTCGATGTGCCCATGTAATGGAACAACGGCTTGCCGTCGATGGAAAAACGCGAGGTGCTGTCGGGCATCAGGCCCTTGCCTTGGGTGCTGCGGATCGCTTGGCATAAATTGGTCTTTTTCGACAGGCAGAATTTACATTCGCGGCATTCCGGCGTGTACAGCGGAATCACATGATCGCCCTTGCGCAGCGATTTGACGTTAGGGCCGACATCGACCACCACGCCTGCGCCTTCATGGCCGAGAATGGCCGGAAACAAACCTTCCGGATCGGCGCCGGACAAGGTGTAGTAATCGGTGTGGCAAATGCCGGTGGCTTTGATTTCGACCAGCACTTCACCGGATTTCGGGCCGGTCAGGTCGATCTCTTCAATCGTCAACGGTTGACCGGCTTTCCAGGCGACAGCGGCTTTTGTTTTCATGGGAATTATCCTTGTTGTGTATTGATAGTGCGCAGATGCGTCAGTAGACCCTGGCTGGCTTCCTCGACCATATCCAGCACCAGCTCAAATCCTTGCTGCCCGCCGAAATACGGGTCGGGCACTTCGGTGTCCGCCTCGGCGCTGGGCGCATATTGCATGAATAATTGGATCTTGTTGACATGCTGCCGCGGGCTGCGTTGCAGCAGTAACGTGAGATTTTCCTTGTCCATCGCCAGAATATAGTCGAATTCCTCGAAGTCGCTGGACTCCACCGCGCGAGCGCGCAGTTCGTGCATTTTGTATCCACGCTGTAATGCCGTGCTTTGCGCGCGATGATCCGGCGGGTCGCCGATGTGGTAGGCGTGCGTTCCGGCGGAATCCACGTGAATCAGATGATCAACCCCGGCAGCTTTGACATGGTGCCGGAATACCGCATCCGCCGTTGGCGAGCGGCAAATATTGCCCATACAGACAAATAATACTTTTATTTTTTTATCCTTGTTCATAACCCATCAATTCAAATCAGATTGCAAAAGCAGCAAGTCCAAACGTAATCGTTTGAAAAATGCAGCGCAGAGATTAACACGACACCGCGCAAAACGAAATTCGGCTGCGTTGCGAGGCGCGGAAATACATTCAGTCTGCTATAGCTGATTTTACTGGGTGAAGTGGGGTTGTGAAACCGGACGCGGAATGAAATGCTCCGGCCATACCGTGCGGAAGCGTTATTTCAGAGGATGAAATTAACTGCCCGTTTGCTGTTTATGGGTTCTTGAGGTTTTTACGCTGATGGTACTGAACAGTTTGTTTTTGTTGAACAACTGATAGAAAGTGGGTTCGTTGGCTTTTTCCAGCAATTTGGAGATCTCTTGATGCGTCAGATTGCGGTTGATTTGCAGCAGCAAGGCGGTAAGGCCGGAAACGTGCGCTGTCGCGAGGGAGTTGCCGGATACAAAATCGTACGTTCCCTTGGGCAGCGTCGTCAGTATTTCCTGCCCTGGCGCCGAGATGGTGAGGGCATCACTATCATGGGACGATGGCATGATGGTGTTATGCGTGCTGCGAACTGCGATAACACCCGGTTGCTGTGCTGGGAACCCGGATTTGCTATCGTTTCTATCCGCTTGCGAAGCGATGATGATCATGCCTTTTTGCACGGCTTTTTCGATTAATCTGGCCAACAGCGGATCATGTGGTCCGGTTAAGCTGAGATTGAGCACATCGACTTTCATTTGTATGGCGGTATTGAGCGCGAGCGCCAAGGTAAAGCTATTGCAGGCCGCCTCGAAACT
>SSFX01000066.1:0-28458 GCA_008015635.1 Nitrosomonas oligotropha | reverse complement strand
GTCTTGAACCGTTGGTTGGTACTGTTACGCGGAGTAAACTCCTGTAGCCTGGCTCGTCTCAGTACGTCATAAATCGTTGGACGGCTGACGTGGAAGTGTTCTGCCAGCTGAACTACCTTCCACAACCGGGTTTGATAAAGCCGCCAAATTTCCTGGCAATCCAATAATGTTAACCGAGTGCGTTTGTGTATGTTCATCTACAGTATTCTCCTGAATACTGTAAACAACGCTAGGAATTCTTACAAGTAATGTCATCAAACGAATGACAAAAGAGCTCGGACTCAATGAAACGCAACGAACCAAAGTTGAAACCATCCTTAAGACGGAGAAAAAGAAAGTCGAAGCCGTTTTTAACGAAGAGCGGAAAAAATTGCAGTCAATTCAGGACGAAACCAGATCCAATTTGAAAGCTGTCTTGACCCCGGAGCAAATGGAAAAATTGGAAAATAAAATGCGCCAGGAAAGCGGTAAAAATGCTACTCAGAAAAAATAAACCGGATGTACTGTTAGGTTTTATTGATCAAACTGATCACAGTCGATAACACGTCGAATCGGATACACCCGCCGCTGCAAACCCTGCCTTACGAATCCGGCAGGAATCGCAAATACCGCAAGCTCGCCCCATTTCATCCGCTTGATAACAGGAAACCGTCAGGCCGTAATCAACACCTAATGCAAGCCCGGCTTGAATGATTTCTTTTTTCGATAAATGCATGAGGGGTACATGAATGTTTAGTTTTTTGCCCTCAACACCCGCTTTGGTCGCCAGATTCGCCATCTGCTCGAAGGCCTGGATATATTCCGGGCGGCAATCTGGGTAGCCGGAATAATCCACCGCGTTCACGCCCACAAAAATATCCTGGCTTTGTAGCGTTTCCACCCAAGCCAGCGCCAATGACAGCATGATCGTGTTCCTTGCGGGCACATAGGTAACCGGAATTTCTGTTTTTTCCCCGCTCGTTGGGATTTCCATCGTTCGATCGGTTAGCGCTGATCCGCCAAATGCGGTCAAATCCAGTCTAATAATTTGATGCGCATGCGAATGTAAAGACTGCGCGACTTTTCGCGCAGCTTCCAGTTCCGACCGGTGGCGCTGCCCGTAATCGACACTCAGCGCATAGCACTGAAAACCTTGATCGCGCGCGATCGCCAGCACAGTGGCGGAATCCAATCCGCCGGACAACAGTACCACGGCTTTTTTCATCGACCCGGCCCCTCGCCCCACAGCAGTTTGTGCAGTTGAACCTGCATTCTGACCGGCAACTCATCACGCAATATCCAAGACGCCAATTGGGCGGGATTGAGGCTCTCATACACCGGGGAAAAAAGGATCGGGCATATCGGCTGTAATTGGCTGCTGCGAATGATCTCACAAGCCCATTGGTAATCGGCCTCGTCGCACAGCACAAACTTGATTTCGTCCTGCGGTGTCAGGTATTCCAAATTACGCCAGTTGTTTTTGGAGACCTCGCCCGAACCAGGAGTTTTGATATCCATGATCTTCGATACCCGCGCATCGACTTGGGATAAATCCAGCGCGCCGCTGGTCTCCAGCGACACCGAATAGTGCGCGTCGCATAACGCCGTCAGCAAAACCAGGCATGCCTTCTGCGCCAATGGTTCGCCGCCGGTGACGGTCACATAGCGTGTTTTATGCCGGGCTACCTGACGCAGTATCTCCGCGATCGATAAGTTCTCACCGCCGCTAAAAGCATACGCGGTGTCGCAGTAGCCGCAGCGTAACGGGCATCCCGTCAGGCGTACGAACACGGTCGGCAAGCCAATTCTGCTGGTTTCGCCTTGTAAGGAAAAGAAAATCTCACTGATACGCAAGACTGTTGTCTCTAACGCTTGCATGATGATGGATCGCTTGGAGAAAAAGACTGATTATATTGCTTTGCAGGTAATGCGGGAAACTGCGATTGAACAGCTATGGATAAAACTGGGCGTTTATTTGATGTTAGCCAGACGTTGTTTGGCTTTTTTGGCGGCATCGCTCTGCGGGTATTTCGCCAGCAAATTTTCCAGGGTCTGCTTGTTTGCCTTGCTATCACCCATTTCCAGCTGACTGGAGGCGATATTCAGCAATGCATCCGGCACTTTGTTGCTCGCAGGGTACTTGCTGATCAATTTTCTTTGCGCATCGATCGCCAATTGGTAGTCGCGCAGCGCATAACGCGCATTGCCGATCCAATAAGCGGCACCCGGCGCTAAATTGGATTGCGGGTAATTCTCTAGGAAGCTCTCAAATTGCGCGATTGCATTAGCGTATTCACCGTTTTTGAATAAATCAGACGCTGCTTTATAAGCGCCACTTTCTGTAGTCCCCGGCGGCGTTAGCTCATTCGCGGCTACTGCACCGGAATCCTGAGTCACGGAAGCATCTGCAACTTCGGATGACGGCAATTCCGGTATTACCGTATCGGCATCTACCGGTGGCGCCGCAGCGGCAGCTTGTTCGCTAGGGGAAGGCGCAGCCACGCTGCTGGGTGCGCCTTTGTTGAGTTCCAAGTGAGAAGAAGGGGATCGCTTCTGGGGAGATTGCTGCTCAATCTGGCGTAACCGATTATCCAGATCAATATAGAAATCCCGTTGCCGCTTTTGTAACAGCGCATTATCGTTACCCAGCATTTCTATTTGCCCGTTGAGCTTTCCCAATTCCTGTTCCAGCGTTTCGACTTTTGAATAAAGCTCGAGTAAAGCCTGACTGTTCAGCGCCTCTTCCATCTTGGCAATACGCGCTTCCATTTCTTTCACTTGTTTACGTAACTCGTTAATCTGCTCGCGTGCCTTATCATCGCCAAACAATGCGGCATAACTGACATTACAGCTCAGCAATACCAGCAGAAGGAAAGCGCGTATCAGCATGTTTATTCACCCCGGTACAGGATGTCGGTACGGCGGTTCTGACTCCACACCGATTCACCTTGTCCCATCGCGCGCGGTTTTTCTTCGCCCAGACTAACCGATTCAATTTGTGCATCACGGGCACCGGCTAAAGTCATCATGTTTTTGACGCTATCAGCGCGGCGTTGACCTAAAGCCAGATTGTATTCACGGCTGCCACGGTCATCGGTGTTCCCTTGCAGGATTACGCTGGCGCTGGCGTTGTCGCGCAAGAACCGGGCGTGTGACAGCACCAGTTCGCGGTATTCACCTTTGACGCTATAGCTATCGTAGTCATAATAAACGCTGCGTTGCGACAGGATACTGTTCGGATCATTCAGTTGACTGAAATAACCCGGTCTGCCCGAGCCGGCTCCGCCCAAATCGCTGCCACCCAAACCAGCGCCAGCACCCGAGCCTGCGGTAAGATCATCCACTTCGGGTTGCGTTGTTTGACTGGCGCACGCTGATAACAAAACGATCAATGAAATACCTAATAGTTTTCTCATTTATAACTCCTTTAAAATAAAAATATTACTTCCAAGTTGGTAAGGGACCCCAGGCCGGTTCCCGGATATCGCCGGTCTGTACTGTCAGATGCTGTCTCGTCTGCCCGTCCCTGGAAACAGCGGATAATATACCATGCCCGTTAATCTCGGTTGCATACAAGATCATCTTGCCATTAGGGGCAAAACTGGGCGATTCGTCGAATTTGGAGTTTGTCAGTATCTGTACCTGGCGCGAACCGATATCCTGAACTGCGACATTAAATTGGCCATTGTTACGGTGAATGAAAGTGAAGCTTTTACCTTCCTGGCTATAATCCGGACTGACGTTGTAGCTGCCCTCGAAAGTGAGCCGTTCGGCATTGCCGGATTCTGAACTCCCTACCGCCATGCGATAAACTTGCGGACTGCCGCCACGGTCGGAGGTAAACAAAATATACCTTCCATCCGGTGAAAAATTGGGTTCCGTATCGATCCCGGAACTTCGGCTCAACCTTTGCAAACTGCTGCCATCGGCATTCACCAGAAAAATCTGCGATCCGCCTTGGCCAGTCAACACTACAGCCAATCGTTTCCCATCCGGCGACCATGACGGTGCGCTGTTGCTGCCTTTGAAGCTGGCAACCGCTCTGCGTTCCCGGGTTGCCAATGTTTGCACATAGACAATCGGTTTTTTATTTTCAAAAGAAACGTAGGCCAAGTGTTTACCGTCAGGCGACCATGCCGGCGAAATGATCGGCTCGGTATATTCAATGATCGATTGCGCGTTATAGCCATCCGCATCGGCCACCTGCAAGGCATACTTGTTACCGCGTTTCAATACATAAGCGATTCGCGTGCTGAAAACACCCACATCACCGGTCAATGCCTCATAAATGACATCCGCGATACGATGCGCCGCAGCGCGCAATTGTGACGTGGGCACCGTGATCGCCAATCCGGTCAGTTGCGATTTCTTGGCCACATCCATCAAACGAAATTGTATTTCCACCTGATCGCCGGAAACAGCGGTGACGCGGCCGATCACCAATGCATTGGCACCACGGTTGACCCAATCGGAATACACGACTTCCACCGGCGCATGCGGCGACAAACCGGCCGGATCGATCAATCTGAACAAACCCGTACGCTGCAAATCATCGCCGATCACCCGCGTGATGCTTTGCTGCAGTTTATTTTCATCGGCAAAAGGGACGATCGCAACCGGGATACGTGACGCGCCACCGCCAAAAATTTCGATGTTCAGTTGCGCATGCGAGTGTGCGCTGATCAAGCATAAAAGCAGAATCCATACGGCACGAATAGATTGGAACCAATTAATTGACATAGGCATTAAATTTTCAAAAAACAAAAAATTACCGGCTGATTATAACAATCATTCACGATAATGCACCTTAATATTCAGGTTGCGGAATTCGTTAAACAGCCCTGGATCGGGCGGTAACGGCAATGGTTTGGACAAAAAGATCGCGCGCTCAACCGCGCTATCAAAAGACGGGTGTCCGCTGCTCTTGATTAATTTGACATCGAGAACATCCCCGCCCGGCAGCAAGGTCACATTGAATTCAACAACCGGATTACCCGGCAAATCCGGAGGCATCACGGTTCTACTCCTTATTTTGGCCTTTATCAGGGAAGTATACTTGTCGATTTCTCCCTTCACCTGACTCTTTGCCGCAGCCTGTTGCGCGGCACGTTGCGCTTCCGCTTCGCGCTGCGCTTTGGCTTCTTGCTCACGCTGCCGTTGCGCCGCCAGTTCTTTTTCTTTCTGCTTCTGTAATTCCTTTTGTTTCTCCAGCGCTTTCTGTTTCTCCGCTTCCTTTTGCTTCGCTATTTCTTGTTGTTTCTCCAGCTCTTTCTGCTTTTCGAGTTCTTTTTGCTTTTCTAACTCTTTCTTTTTCTCAAGTTCTTTCTTCTTCTCCAGCTCTTTTTGCTTTTCCTGCTCTTTAATTTTTTCCTGTTCTTTTTTCTTTTGCTCTTCCGGATCCGGTTTGTTTTCTTTAACCGGCTCGGGTTTTTGTTTCATCGCAATATCCGGTTTCTTGACCGGCGCTGCTACCGCCGCTTTTTGCGGCTCAGGCTTGACCGGTTCCGGTTTCGGCGGTTCGGGCTTAGGTGGCTCCGGTTTCGGCGGTTCGGGTTTAATGGGTTCCGGCTTGGGTGGCTCCGGTTCGGGTTTCACGGGCTCCGGTACGGGTTTAGGCTGTTTCGGCGGCGCTTGGGTTTTGACCGGTTCCTGCACAGGTTTGGGCAATTCGGTCCAGATATCGACCATCATCCCTTCCGGCGGATGATCTTTCCAGCTCACACCAAAAACCAGTAATGCAATAAACAGCAGATGCACCACCACCGCCAGCACACCTGCCAATAATGATTTTGGTTCTGAATGGGGGGAATTGCGCGGGTCGCTCGAACTCATGAGCAGTCGTTACTTCTGTTGAGCCAGCAAACCGACTTTCTGTACCTGGTTCTGCTGCAGAATATCCATCACTTTGATGACTTCTTCATAGCGTACATTTTTGTCTGCGGCGATGACTACCGGTTGTTCGGCATTTTGCGCTTGTTTTTGTTTGATCGCTTCGATCAACTGATTCCGGTCCACTTTTTGTTCCGTGGTTGTTTTGGCGCGATCCCGCAATGTCAGGCTGCCATCCGCTTTGATAATGACTTCCAGCGGAATCGCCGGTGTCGCCAGCGATTTGCCGATTTGCGGCAATTCAATCTGCCCGTGGTTGATCATCGGTGCCGTGATCATAAAAATAATCAGCAACACCAGCATCACATCAATGTAAGGCACCACATTGATGTCGTTCATTAATCTATGTTTGGCACGACGCGCCATAAAAAACCTCTCAGTCTTGTTTACTCAGCTGCTCGCCGTTGCAACACATTGGACAACTCTTCCATGAAACTTTCAAACCGTGTCGCCAGTTGATCTGTCCGGCTAGCGTAGCGGTTATAGGCAACCACCGCCGGAATGGCAGCAAATAATCCCATCGCCGTGGCAATCAGCGCTTCGGCAATTCCCGGCGCGACATGCGCGATGGTCGCCTGAGTGACACTGGATAAACTGCGGAAGGAATTCATGATGCCCCATACGGTGCCAAACAACCCGACATAAGGACTGACCGATCCGACGGTCGCCAGAAACGACAGATGCGATTCCAGATAATCCATTTCCCGCTGATAGGTAGCGCGCATGGCTCTGCGCGTGCTTTCCATCACCGCGTCGAGATCAGATCCGGCAGGATGCTTGGTGAACTCGCCGAAACCGGCAGCAAAAATGCGTTCCAAGCTGCCCGATTCATAGCGCGAACTGATGATGCGCTGATGCAACGCATTCAAGTCGACACCACGCCAGAAGATATCCTCGAAATCATCGGTTTTCTTGATTTCATAGCGGATGACGAATAATTTCCGGAAAATAAACCACCACGATGAAAGCGAAATCAAGATCAGAATCAGCATCACCAGCTGCACCAGCACACTGGCACTGGTGATCAGATGAAGAAATGACATATCTTGCGTTACTGTTGTACTCATGCGACTTTCCCAATTTTCTCACGTAATGGTGCAGGAATACGCACTGGCTTAAGCGTATCCGCACCGACACACACCACCTGAATCGTGGCACTCACTAATTTGACATGATTGCATATTATTTCCTGAAATAACGCAATCCGGCTTCTACCGACTTCTGTCACCGCAACCGACACATGCAACAAATTATCCAGAATGGCGGGTTTCAAATATTCAACCTCGAGCGAACGCACCATGAACAGCATGTTGTGCACTTCAACCATTGAGTGCACATTGAATCCCAACGCCCTGAGCCATTCATAGCGCGCCCGTTCCATGAAGTTCAGGTAGGTTGAGTGATAGACCACGCCGCCCGCATCGGTATCCTGATAATAGACGCGAACGGGCAGTGAAAAATTATCGTTTAACATGACTTATTCAAAACCGAAGACCAAAAACCGGAGTGGTAATGATACCGCAACCGGCACCATCACTACGCAGCAAAAACACCGGTTGACAAATAGCGATCGCCCCGGTCGCATACTATGAATACGATCACGGCGTTTTCAACCGTGGCGGATACGCGTAACGCCGCGACCAATGCGCCGCCGGATGAAATACCGGCAAAAATACCTTCTTCACGCGCCAAACGGCGCGTCATCTCTTCCGCCTCAGGTTGAGAAACGTAAATCATGTCATCTACTTGTTTAGCATCGAAAATCTTCGGCAAATACGCCGGTGACCATTTGCGGATGCCGGGAATCTGCGCCCCTTCTTCCGGTTGCACACCAATCACTTTAACTGGCGCTGGCTGCTCTTTAAAAAATCGCGAGCAGCCCATGATCGTTCCCGTGGTTCCCATACTGCTGACAAAATGGGTGATTTTTCCTTGCGTATCGCGCCAAATCTCGGGCGCTGTACTTTCATAATGCGCCAGCGGATTATCCGGATTGGCAAATTGATCGAGAATAATTCCTTTTCTTTCATCACGCATCTTCTCGGCCAGATCGCGCGCTTGCTCCATGCCGCCGCTTTTTGGCGTCAGAATGATTTCCGCGCCGTAGGCGCTCATTGATTGGCGCCGCTCGATACTGAGATTTTCCGGCATGACCAGCACCATGCGGTAACCCATCATGGCGGCAGCCATTGCCAGCGCAATACCGGTATTGCCGCTGGTTGCCTCGATCAGGGTATCGCCCGGTTCAATTTCACCGCGCTTCTGCGCATGCGAAATCATCGACAACGCCGGCCGGTCTTTTACCGATCCCGCCGGATTATTACCTTCAAGTTTAGCGAGAATGACATTGCGGGTTGTTCCGGGCAGGTGTTTGAGTCTTACTAAAGGCGTATTGCCAACAAAATTCTCAATCGTTTTATACATGAACTCAGACTTTATAACGAATGCTCCAGATTATCGCACAAGCAACCGGTATTGAAACAATGTTATTACGCAAATAAAAACCCTCTCCGAATTTCTCCGGAGAGGGTTTTTTAATCTACCGCCGGAACATTACTCCTGCTTAGCTGGAGCTTCTGCGCTTTTTTCGCCTTCGACGGTAACCGCATCACGCAGTTGTTTGAGTGTTCCCGCACCAATCCCGCTCACTTTCGCCAAATCATCAACGGAAGCAAAAGCGCCGCTTTTTTCGCGATACTCAATGATCGCCTTTGCTTTAGCGGGGCCAATCCCTTGCAGGGATTCAAGCTCAGCTTGCGTTGCTGTATTGATATTGACAGCTGCAAACGTGGTACCGGTAACCAGGAAAAACAAAGTTATTATTAAAAATAATCGCTTCATAAGCACTCCTTATCAAAAACAAACACTGATGCGCCAGTAACAACGCTTCAGTGTTCGCGGATTAAAAAAACCTGTATATATCAACCGCTATGTAAACAGGTTTGAGTGATAACGGATTCAACAGAAATTTGTTTAGTTGACGACCTGAAAGATTATTTCATTGTTATAGTTATGTTATTAGATTCAGAACAAATTGCGCCACACCATAATTCACACTAAGTTTTGGCAAGAAAACAGGAACAAAAAATGAACAAACAACAAGAATTAAAAGACTGGTTGCGCCAAAATGATGGAAAAAATAACTGGGGATGGCAAGTTATTGTAGATGCTCTGGCCATCGGTGAAAATTTACCTTTACGCATTATTAGATACGATTCTCTGCAAAATCTTTATGAATCGATTATCGAGCAACTGCAGCAAACTTCAGAGCAACAGTGCGATTCATTTAAATCTAACTACCCCGACAAAGCGGCTTGGGATAAATATGTAGTCAAAGTCATTAATTGGGCTAATAACTACGATAGTGAAGTGACAGAAAGTGAACGGTTCAATCTTAAAACCCTGCAAGATCTTGCCAAAGTATATTCTTCACTTGCGACCGATATTTTTCCTGTTTTACCTGCCAACCCATTTCCAATGGAGATGCTCTCGCGCATTTCTTTTGACGAGTATCGTGTTTTCTGTCTACTTTGGTTTTACCACTGGATCGTTATTACTAATCAATCGCCCCAGAAAGGAAGTGTATCCCCAGAATGTAATGGGAATGCGTTGGCTTTCCCAGCGATGAATATGGCATCGCAATGGTTAGATTACGATGCTGCACTATCCGAAGACAATCAAGAAATCTATAAAGACTGGCTCATGATAATTGGCCCTTGTTTTGGCGGCAACATTCCAATGTTTTCGGAGGAAAAATATGATGATGCAGTCATCAGACCGGTTGTTAAGTTTATTGAGCATTTTTCACAAGCAATTTCCCAAGAAAGATTATTTCATGAACATCGATTCCACCGCGCCGCACATGAATCATTACTGCTACCTTGGGAAGAGTTGAAGCATCGTCAAGAAAGAGTAGAGCATGCTTTGTCACTATTGTTAGCCTGTGATATTACTGCGCTGAACAATACTCCAACACGCCATGATTTATATCATATAACGCTATGGGCTTTATTCAGCTCGCTTCGGATTCACGACATCGAACAGATAGTGGCTTCTGAAGAAACCACATTGATTTTCCATTATGGCGAGGATTATTCATCTGAAGACGAAGAAAGTGGGAGCGCACATCCACGTGCTTGTCTCGCTGTAAAACTTGGGATAGATAACTGCATGCAGCTTTCGGTACGTAATGAATCAACAGCTCCTCAAATTAACGTAGAAGAAACAAAAGAGCAAATTAGTCAGTATGGCTTTGTATTGCAATTTGAAAGTAAAGATATACATCAACCAGATTTAAAAAAGCTTCGTATTCAATGCAGTCGTTTTTATTTACGCGTTAATCGAAAAAGACGATCACTGGATGGCATACGGCTCATGATTATTTCGGATCGCTTACATCGAGAACTTGGTAACAATACCAGTTCTTTGCGTGGTATTTGTCAGTGGTTATCGGGATTGCTGCGATCGGAATCAACGGTACTATATCGTTACGACACTCATGAAAGAGCATTCGGGAAATTCTCAGTGAAAGATAAATTTTCTCGCTCACCGGCTAATGATATGTATCTTGAAGCTCTAACTCAAGACATGGAAAATATAGGAACTGAAGAAGAATTAGAAAAATCATTGACCTATCGCGCAGTAAAAGATAACGAATCTAAAATTTGCTTGATGTATGACCCAGTAACAACAGACGCAATCCCTATTGGGAATACTCTTTATCACTCAGAAGATAATAAAGATTCTTCTTTTCGAAGCGCCGTTGCTGTTCCTATTCGTTTTAATGGCCGACGTCAGGGAGCCATTGAGGTAAGCGCTTATCGGCCATGGCAATTTTCCTGGGGACAACAGTTAGTCATGGAACAAGCCGCGTCAGTCATTGCACCTTATTTTTACAATCAACGTTTTTTAGAAGCGCTATCTCGCATCAATCATGAAGTATTGGAGTTTCATCATGAACGACTTTGCGAATCGGAATTATATGATGGAATCTGCAGGGCCTTAGCCAATATGTTTCTCTGTGATGGTGCAAGTTTCTGGGTGCGCAAAAAAAATGAACGGCATATTTTAGAACAAAAAGGCTCTCATAATATCAAGCTTGAAATTGTTGAAATTGATATGAAGAAGCAGGGGCTGATATCGAATATGGTGTCTGACTTAAATTTCGATAAATCATTTGTGACAGTTTCGTTGTCATCGGAAGAGATAGAACAGGGCTCAATGGAGACTAAAAATCTTTGTGGACAAAACGTGCGGCATCTAGCGTTATTACCACTATTGAGGCAGCAGCAAACTGAACGATCATCTGAACTAATGGCAGCAGTCACACTGTATACCCGTGACACGATTGGATTTAAAGATTCGTGGAATGGAATAATGCATTACATGAGTGGTTTTTTGCCTTTTGTGGTAGAAGCTGTAAACGCCTTCGTCCATGAAAGAAAAGCAGTGACTGATGTAGTTCAACATGAAATTTGGCACGATGTCGCTTATCTTGCCAACAAGGCGGCAGCCATGGCGCGCGATCACGCTGATCTTAGGCAACGTTTAATACGATTGTCGGCAATGGTGCAAAGCGATTGGTTCATTAATCAATTAATTGCAGCATCAATACTACAGGGCTGGCG
The DNA here is from genome assembly GCA_008015635.1 of Nitrosomonas oligotropha. Taxonomy (GTDB): domain Bacteria; phylum Pseudomonadota; class Gammaproteobacteria; order Burkholderiales; family Nitrosomonadaceae; genus Nitrosomonas; species Nitrosomonas oligotropha_B. The sequence goes on along the minus strand of SSFX01000066.1, from coordinate 16,963 downwards.
ACGTGAGGATATTGAATCCGTCAAAGAATTGCAACATGCAGCAGATTCCATATTATTTCTTCCACAGCGGGATATGCAATACTTCGCGGAAACGCTTCGAACTCGCATAAACGCACTTTTCAATGATCGTGATTTGACAAAAGATGACAAGAAACTGCAACTGGAAATTGGCGATCGCAATATCGCAAAATTAATTCTCAGCGAAGAACAAAATGCATGCATAAATATAAAATCAACGATCAATTTGGTTATCGAGAAAAACAGTGAGATCAATAGGAAAGGGCTTCATATTTATATTGACGACAGAATGCCCGATATCTTTGCACGAAAATCAATCGTAACAACCGTGTTGCGTAATTTGCTGGATAATGCGGTTAAGTATTCATCGAATAATACAGCCATAACAATCGAAGCTGAAGAACGCCGCAGTGGAGCGATAAACCTAATGATTATAAACGAAGGTCGCGCAATGATCGATTTGAATGAGTGTTTTGATGCGCTAGGAAAAGGGATCCGTGGTTCAAATGCAAAACCAAAACCGGGAGAAAATGATATACAAGGACAAGGCGTAGGATTATATACCGTACAGAAGCTATGCAAACACCAGCTCAGATTCGATTTTAGTTTTAAGGCAGAACCGATGGGTTCCCGAGCGGATGTATGGTATATCGCAACATTGAATATTCCCGCTAGCAGTGTTCTAAAGGAAGGGCAGTAATGGCAGAAAAAATATTGTTATGGATAGAAGATAATCCAACAAAAAACCACTATGAATTAATACAAAAGACAGCCCGAAAAAAAGGAGTAGAACTTAAACATGTCAGTGGGGCAGGAGCACTGCGAAGCGTCTTGGAGGATCTAGAAGATAACAACGAGGAAATTGTCATACAGGGAATTATTCTTGATCTGATGATATATGGCACAAACAATCTGGCAGATTTTGGCTATCCCGAAGTAAGTTGGACGGATGCTGCTAATGTAGGTGAATATCTTTTGAAGTATGTATTTAGAAACATAAATCCCAGACAAAAAGAACTTGAAAAATTCAAACTACTCGAAAAACCAGTGCTGATTCTGACTGTAAAATCTGAGGTAAGACAAGAAGACTTCAAGAACTATGGAGAAAAGATTGAATTGAGTCATAAATATGATCTCGATAGTGCAGATTTAAATAAGCAAATACGGGATTGGATAAATGCCTTCTAAAGAGGATAGGGTTAGTAGAATTATGCGCATTCTTTCTGACTCAACAAGTTTCCTAATTTTTTTGATCATATTGATAGTATCTTCTGCAGCGGCAATTAAAATTTCTCAAAATTCGAATTTCCTCAGCTCCGGTGGAATTATTCATATTTCTCCCATTCCTTGTATCAAAAAAATTTACTTGCAGCAAAATACTGTTGAAGGTGAGCCTGCTTGGCTGGAAACTAAAATAGAAAATGAAGATCTTTGCCTTCCTGCCGACAAAGTAATGGAATTGAATAACAGTTTTAAGCTGGCAGAATCTATTTCACTTTTGGCAGTACTTGTAACATTTATCGGAATTCTATTGCCTATATTGGGATTTTTTTCACTCAAACACCAGCGAGAAGCTTTGGAAGCAACAATTTCGAAAGATATAGACGATCAGTTGGCGCTTTATAAGAACGAAATAAAAGACATCGAAGACAGAATAAATAATTCAAGATCTCAGATAGAAAGCTTGCCCTTTATCATACTGGAAGCATCAAAATTCCGGCAAAAATATCTTATTCACCAATTTCACTTACTATCCTCAGCAAAGGATAATGTAGACGATATTAGTAACAAGCTTAAATCCATTAATAGTATTTTTGCAGCAGCTTTTAGTCTGGAATACGCATTAATCAATCTCAGTTTCAAAGACAAAGAAGGTGTGCGGGAAAGTTTCGAAAAAATTAGCAATTTTATTGCACCAGAAGATGTAGGAAATAATGAACCACATATCAAAGAACTGAATAAGATACTTGTCCATCTTTATCGAGTAGGGGCATTTAGTAGTGCTGGTAAGCTCGAAACGCTTAATGATTTCTTAAGAAATAAACTGATGATTGATCCCGCACAGTGGTATAGAGAAATGTAAACAGTATCAAGCATTCCGGAAGCGCGAATGTTTCACGATCAGAATCGTAACGAGCGGCAAAACAAAACCGATGATGGTCACCGTAATCAACAAATGCCCCAGCTCGCTGTAATCGGCAGGAATCGTGATCTGGCCGGTTGCCATATCTTTCACTTCGCGTTTCACTTCGTAAATCTGATTGAGATACTTGGTACCCAGTTGCGAAGCCGACAAAGCCAAGTTAGTAAACGATGCCATCACGGCAAAAAAGGTGGCTTTAAGTTTTTCCGGGGCGGAATTGGCAATCCAGGCGAGCATCGGAATCATGGCAATTTGCCCCAGCGGAGACTCCAGTGCGGTATCGATCAGCACAATGAAGCGCGCATCGACAACACCGCCCGTCATCGCCGCCGTCCACTCGTGCAGACCAAAGTACATACCGACGATCGGCAGCGACAGAAAGCTGCTCACGATGGTGAGAAAACCGATGATATACGCAATCGAACGCTCGGCCATGAAGCGGCGGAAAATAAACATGCCGAATAGTGTCAACACTGCGCCGATCAAGGACAAAACCGCGAGAAACTGCTGATCGAACCCCAACTCATCGATCATCCACCAGGTAGAACCCGCACCCGGACTGGGAATCGCGCGAAAAATGAAAATCATCACGGCGGTTCCGACCAGCACATTGCGAGCATCGGGTTCAAGTTCCCCAGTCAATCGCCACATCAGAAACACGATAATCGCCATGGAAATCGCAAATACGATCTCCTCTCCGCCGGATACACCGCTGACCCCGACGCCCAGCGACATGACCGTAAAAACCAAGCCGCCGCCGAGAATCCACCAGTTAATCGCGGGCGGTTCCGAATATATGCCGAGCAATTTATCCACTTCCTGCCGGTTATACCCTTGCGCCTGAAAACGCTTGCGTTCACGCCGTTGCAACCAGGCCGCAAAAACAACCCCAAAAATAGAAACGGCCGGAATGATTAAAGCCAACTCGTAAACCAGCAGATACACCGCGTCCTTTTCCACTTCCGGCAATGATGCTGCGTCACGCAATAAAACAACGTTGGCAACGGATACCAGCACACCGCCGCCAATGATGGCGACTCGCCCCAAAGTCTGCATGGTAACGTGCATGAGTTTGCGTTTTTCCGCATCCAGCTTATTGCCGTTCTCATCAACGCGCGGCACTGCTTCAACGGTCATCGCATCCGCAACCACATCCTGCAACACATAGCCGATTGGCGCCAGCAATGCGGATAGCACGTACCACGTTTCAACCGGCGCCATCGCCGCCATGGCTTCGGTGTGCCCAAGCAGGCCTATCATGATCAGCAAACTCAGCATGATCAAACTAGCGCCCAGATACACCAGCAAACCCTTCCAGCGCCACACCAGATCGACCAGATGTCCCAGTGGCATTTTGAGCGCCCACGGCAACATCATCCAGAATCCCAGCATGGCCAGAAACTCGGCGGAGAGCCCGAGCTTTTCCTTGACATAAAACGTGCCCACAATGCCCGTCAAGCCGGAAATACCGGCGGCAACGTACACCATCAGCGGCGGCAGGTAAGACAAGCGCATTTCCCGTCCAAGCGCCAGAATATTGGCGCTAAACCACTGCGCGATGACGGATAAGAATCCGTTAGCGGGTAATAGATTTTTCATAAATTTAATTGGCGTCAGATTGAAATGCTGGCATGCGGTTAATTCTGTTTAGGACGCACGCCTACTTTGATCGGAATCGATTTTTCCTGCTTGTTGCGGATTACCGTAACCGTCGCGGTTTCACCCGGCGCCAGCGCGGCCACCACATTCAGCATTTCGGACGAGTTCTTAAGCGGTTTGCCGGAAATCGCAATCATAATATCGCCCGCCTTGATGCCGGCCTTGTCCGCCGGGCCATCTTTCAGCACGCTGGCGATCAACGCGCCGTTGGGTTGCTCCAGACCGAACGATTCCGCCAGCTCTTGCGTCATGTCTTGCATACTAACGCCCAGCCAACCGCGCGTCACGCCGCCGGTTTGTACAATTTGCTCCATGATCTGCTTGGCGATATGCACCGGAATCGCAAAGCCGATCCCCAACGAGCCGCCGCTGCGGGAATAGATCGCTGTATTGATACCGATCAAGTTGCCGGATGTATCGGTCAACGCACCACCGGAATTACCGGGATTGATCGCGGCGTCGGTTTGAATGAAATCTTCAAAGGTATTGATACCGACCCGGCTTCTGCTCAGAGCACTAACAATGCCCATGGTAACGCTTTGCCCGACACCGAAAGGATTGCCGACCGCGAGCACGACATCGCCAATCTTGACTTGCTGCGATTGCCCGAATGTGATGACCGGCAAATCCTTCAGATCGGTTTTCAGCACCGCCAGATCGGTTTCCGGATCGGAGCCGATCAATTTGGCCTTGGCTTTTCTGCCGTCGAGCAAGGCGATTTCAACCTCATCCGCGGCTTCGACCACATGATGATTGGTCAGGATATAACCATTAGCGCTGACGATCACACCGGAACCCAGGCTTGACGTGCGTTTCGGCCTGGATTCGAATTGCTCACCAAAAAACCGCCGGAATGCGGGATCATCCAGCAAAGGATGCGAGGGTTCCTTGGTTTCTTTGCTGGTAAAAATATTCACCACCGACGGCATGGCAACCTCCGCCGCCCTGGAATAACTGTCCGGCCTATCCGCCTCTACCGCTGGCGCGGCTTCCCGGATTGTCACGATTTCTCCGCGCGGTTTCAACGGTAGCAACTCCGGCCGTAACGTGGAAATCACAAAAAAAATAGCCAGCAAAACTGCCGCCGTTTGTGCAAAAATCAACCAGAGTCTGTACATCAAAGCTCGTTACTCCAAAATTAAAATAGCCGCGGAAATGAATTGATGCGGTGTAGTATATGCACCAAGGAGAAAAATCAATGCATCGAGATGAATTAGAAAATCACCTGAACCAATTACTGGACATATCCCGTTTTCATGATTATTGCCCAAATGGCTTGCAAGTGGAAGGGCGCGACAGCATTCAGATCCTGATCAGCGGCGTTACCGCCTCGCTCGATCTGCTGCAAGCCGCTGCCGCAGCTAAGGCGGATGCCATTCTCGTGCATCACGGTTATTTCTGGCGCGGCGAAGACATGCGCATCACCGGCATGAAAAGCCGCCGCATTGCGTTGCTGATGCAGCAGCACATCAATTTATTCGCTTATCATCTGCCGTTGGATGTACATCCGCATTTAGGGAACAATGCCATCCTGGGAAAAAAACTGGGATTGATCGAAACAGGCCGGTTTGGCGAACAGGACATCGCCGCTCAGGGAGAGTTAGCCCAAGTCACGACTTTAAGCGCATTGGCCGAAAAAATATCCCGCACGCTGCTACGCAAACCGATGATCATCGGCGATCCCGATAAACCCATCCGGCAAATCGCGTGGTGTACCGGCGCCGCGCAAGGCTATTTCGACGCGGCCATTCAGTTGGGTGTGGATGCCTATATTACCGGCGAGATCTCGGAACAGAACGTGCATGCCGCGCGTGAATCCGGTGTCGCATTTATCGCGGCGGGGCATCATGCGACGGAGCGGTATGGCGTGCAAGCAGTGGGTGATCACATTGCGCAGAAATTCGGCATCCAGCATCAGTTTATCGATATTGAAAATCCAGTGTAGCCCAGCCGCAGCCTAGCAGTATTTAATTACAGCCGTTGCGGCAAACCTAAAGTAAGGGTTGTCATCTATTGATCCTTGTTGTCATCATCCTGCTTTTTTCTGCCTGAAAACATAGTCCACCAGATGACAAACAAAAACAAACCCATCGCCACTGCCGCTTCGACTACAAGCCACCACCAATTCATAATGTAAGATACGCTTAAGTTAAAATCAGACCGTTACTCTAACCAAAATCCGATGAAAAACCAATTAAGTTTTATTATTGCTGCTTCATACCTGCTGCTCACCGCTTGCGCTACCGGAACCATCAGTCCCACGCTGCCACCCAGCGAACCGGCGGAAACTGTCGCCCCCCCACCAGCGGAAAAACCGCTGACAAAATCGGTTCACAAACGCGTTCAGTGGTCTGCATTGACCGGCTGGAAACACGACGATCTGCAACCGGCATGGCAAGCGTTCCAAAAAAGCTGCACGGTTTTAAGCAAGCAACCGGCTTGGAAGGAAACTTGCAGACTGGCCGCAACACTGCAAAAAAACGATAACGCCGCGTTGAGAAGCTTTTTTGAAACCTATTTCACGCCGTATCAAGTCATCAATACCGATAACACCGAAGAAGGATTGATCACCGGCTACTACGAGCCCCTGCTGAAAGGCAGCCGGAAGCCCTCAAGCCGTTACCGCTATCCGGTGTATGCCGCGCCGAATGATTTGCTGACCATCGAGCTGGGCACAGCATATCCGGAACTGAAGGATATGCGTTTGCGCGGCCGCCTCAATGGACGCAAAATCGTTCCTTATCACAGCCGGGCGGACATCATGAATAACCCGAAATTACTGAATGGCTACGAGCTCTTGTGGGTGGAAGACGAAGTTGAATTGTTCTTCCTGCACATACAAGGCTCCGGCCGGATCGTGCTCGATAGCGGAGAAACGATGAAAATCGGCTTCGCCGATCAAAATGGCCACCCCTATAACTCGATCGGCAAACTTCTGGTCGAACGCGGCGAATTGCCGCTGGAAAAAGCCTCCATGCAAGGCATCAAGCAATGGGGGCAGCAAAACCCTAAGAAACTGCCCGAATTGTTGCAGCAAAACGCCCGCTACGTCTTCTTCCGCGAACTGCCAGCGGATTTATCCGGGCCGATCGGCGCTTTGGGCGTACCGTTGACCGCCGGGCGCAGCATCGCGATCGATCCGCAATCAATCCCGCAAGGCGCGCCAGTGTTTCTGGCGACCACCTGGCCCAACAGTAACAAACCGCTGAACCGTCTAATGGTGGCGCAAGATGTCGGCAGCGCCATCAAGGGCGGCATTCGTGCGGATTTCTTCTGGGGATTTGGCCATGAAGCCGGGAATCAGGCAGGAAAAATGAAACAGCGCGGGAAAATGTGGCTATTGATGCCGCGCGACGCTAAGCCGCCCGCACTTTCACGGCAATAAAAAAGCTTGCCGGATTTCCCCGGCAAGCTTTTTTTAAACCCGTTTGTTGGAATTTATTTGCTTTTGCTCGCGCTTTCCAGCTTTTCCTCGATGGTCGCAGCGGGAATCATCCCGCCAACAATCGAACCATCGGCAAAAACCAGCGTCGGCGTGCCTGATACTTTATTCTCATGGCCAGATTTTACCAATGCATCCAACGGTGTGTCGCACTCTTTACCCGACGGCGCAACACCCTTCAACATAAAATCATCCCAGGCTTTGATTTGATCCTTGGAACACCAGATTTTTTTCGACAGTTCCATCGAGCCTTTCAATACCGGATAAAGCAGCGTATAGATCGTCACATTGTTGATGTTCACCAACTCTTTTTCCAGTTGCTTGCAATATGGGCAATTGGGGTCGGTGAAAACGGCCAGCCTGCGCGAACCGTCGCCTTTGACGATTTTGATGGCATGCTGCAACGGCAGTGATTCCAATGACACGCGCCGCGCTGCTTTGATTTCCTGAATGCGCTCGTTGGTCATGCTCACCCGGGTTTTGGTATTGATAACATGGCCGAAGAAGAAAAAATCCGCTTTATCATCGGTATAAAATACTTCGTCGCCGACAACCACTTCATACAAACCCAAGTACGGTGTTTTTTTCAAGCTATCGATCGTGCTCCCGGCAAAATGCGGTTGAATGGCTTTCCTTAACGCTTCTTCATCGGCCCAGGCGAGTCCGGAGAAAAAACTGATTACCAGAATTGAGATGAAAAGCTTTAAGCGCGTGGCCATAATGACTCCAGTGTTAGAAAATAAAATTTAATTCAATGCGTGCTGCATCAAGCGATTCTTGATCAGCGGCAAGCGGTTGGTGATTTCAAGCCCGAGATTGCGCAAGCGCGCCAACGTCGGGTTGGAATTGTTGAACAGTTTCTGCAACCCATCGGTGGCCAGTTCCAGCGCCAGAATATCTTCCTTACGCGCCAGTTCATAACGCCGCAGCAACATAAAATCGCCGCAATCCGTCCGCATCCCGCGCGCATTGAGAATCGCCGCAAGCTCGCGGGTATCGCGCAATCCCAGATTGACGCCCTGCCCGGCCAGCGGATGAATGCCGTGCGCTGCATCGCCAATCAGCACCAAGCGTGGTTTGATCAGTTTGTCCACGTGCACAAAATTCAACGGGAAACCCACGGGCGGGGTAATCAACTGCAATTTACCCAACGTATGCGAAGCCGCTTCCTCGACGCGATGGCAAAGTTCATCCGCAGGTAAATTGCGCAGGAAATCCGCGTGATCTTCAGTCGTCGACCACACCATCGACACCCGCTTATCGGGCAACGGCAATAGCGCCAGCACGCCGTCCCGCCTGAACCATTGGTGAGCAATCTGCCGATGCGGCCGTTCCGTGCTGAAATTGGCAACCACACCGATCTGGTTGTACGCATGGCGCGATACGTCAATCTCCGCTTGCTTGCGCACCCAGGAATTCACACCATCCGCGCCCACCACCAAAGCGGCTTCAAGCTGGCTGCCATCGTCCAATTGCACCTCGACATGCGATTCCTGCCAGGTGATCGCAGTGCATTTCGCGGGACAAAAAATGTGCAGATTTTCATTCGAGGATTTGAGCACTTCCCAAACCGCCGTTTGCAGTTCGCGGTTCTCAGCGATAAATGCCAGCTCCGGTATACCGATCTCGTATGCGCTGAAGTTAATATGCGCGGTATTGTCATCGCCAAAGACCGCCATCTCATAAACCGGCGCCACGCGTTCGGCCCCCATCAACTGCCACACGCCCAACTCCTGCAGGAACACCGCGCTACCCGGACTGATTGCATACACCCGGCTATCCCAGCTGTCATCCTGCGGCAAGGGCGGCGTTTCATGCGGCTCTATCAACGCCATCTTCAAGCCGCTACCCTTCAGCGCCGCCACCAGGCTTGCACCTACCAGTCCGCCACCGATCACTATCATATCGAATTTCATGGAATTGATTATACAGTCGCTTTGTTGCGGATAGGTAATACAAACTGCATCTTCACTGAAAGCGGAAGCCGGTTGACTATCTGATTCACTCGACAGCCGAACATTTTCAGCGCGGCACGGCTGATGGCCAGCTCACGTTAAATAATTGGAAAACAACACCGAATCCCCTGAAAACACGCATAAACCCTTGTCAAGTCAGATTTTTGATCTTGACAAGCCACCCCCTCAAAGGCAAAATGCGTCCCTTGCGTTTTAGCACATGGCGAATTAGCTCAGTGGTTAGAGCAGCGGAATCATAATCCGTTGGTCCGGGGTTCAAATCCCTGATTCGCCACCATCAAAAACATACCGGATAATATGCATATCCGGTTGCCCGAGTGGATAAAAACTCCATCTGACTTGACCAAGCACATATCCGCACGGCTTTCTATTTCGATAGCGCCGCCGCAACATCCCGGAAACTGTTCAACCCGGCTTCAAGATTTTCAATAATTTCACCGGCCAACTCATCCGGCTCTGGCAAGTTGTCGAGATCGGACAAACTCTTATCCTTGATCCAGAAAATATCCAAACTGGTTTTGTCGCGCGCCATGATTTGCTCGAAGCTGTATTTGCGCCAGCGGCCTTCCGGGTTTTGTTCGCTCCAAGTTTGGTTGCGCTGATGGCGGTTTTGCGGATGGTAGCAGGCAATGAAATCCTGTAAATCCTCGAAGCGCAGCGGTTTCTTTTTCAGCGTGTGGTGAATGTTGGTGCGGTAATCGTAATACCAGACTTCCTTGGTCCACGGTTCTTTACTGGCTTCGCGGTTATCGAAAAACAGCACGTTCGCCTTCACGCCGTTGGCGTAGAAAATACCCGTGGGCAACCGCAAAATGGTGTGCAAATCGGTAGTTTCGAGTAATTTCCGCCGTACCGTTTCGCCCGCACCGCCTTCGAACAGCACGTTATCCGGCACCACCACGGCGGCTTTGCCGGTGGTTTTCAGCATGGTACGGATATGCTGCACGAAATTGAGCTGCTTGTTCGACGTGGTCGCCCAAAAATCCTGCCGGTTGTAGGTCAGCTCGTCTTTTTCCTGCTCGCCTTCCTCGTTGGTGAAACTCATCGCGCTTTTCTTGCCGAATGGCGGATTCGCCAGCACATAATCGAAGCGTTTACCGGAATCCGCCACCAGCGCATCATTCGGGGAAATCATGCTGTCGCCGTCGATCTCGCCGATATTGTGCAAAAACATATTCATCAACGCAAGGCGCCGCGTATTGGCGACAATCTCATTGCCGTAAAACGTCTCGTGCTTCAGAAATGCTTTCTGCGTTTTATCCAGCGCATATTCGCCCACCAAAAAATCGTACGCCGCCAAAAAGAAACCGCCCGTGCCGCACGCCGGATCGGCAATGGTCTTGCCCGGCTCCGGCCGCATACACGCCACCATCGCTTTAATCAACGCACGCGGCGTGAAATATTGCCCCGCACCGGATTTAGTATCTTCCGCGTTGCGCTCCAGCAATCCCTCATAGATATCGCCTTTCACATCCGCACCCATCGTCACCCACTGGGTTTCGTTGACCATATCGATCAAGCGGTACAACTTGGCCGGATCCTGGATTTTGTTCTGCGCCTTGGTAAAAATCTGCCCCAGCATTCCCAGCAGCTTACCCAGCTCCATCAGCAGCGCCACATAATGCACCTCCAGCTCCGCACCACGTTTCGCTTTCAAACTTTGCCAGTTGTACTCAGCGGGAATACCAACCTTGCGGTTATACGGCGGCTGACTGTACTCATCCGCCATTTTCAGAAAAATCAAATAGGTGAGCTGCTCCAGGTAGTCGCCATACCCCACGCCATCGTCACGCAACGTAGTACAGAAACTCCAAACTTTGGAAACGATCGATGCGGTTGCGCTCATACCGAGACCCTCAGCAAATCAGTATTCAACGCCCTCGTCATTCCCGAAACGATTCTAATCGGGGATCCAGTCTCTAGCTGGCTAAAATTCTGGATCCCCGATAAAAACACTCGGGGATGACGGACTACGGCGATTTTACTCATACTAATTCTTCCCATAAACCCTTCCATGCCGGGTTCATCTTCTCGATCAAATTTATTTTCCATTGCCTATTCCATTTTTTAAGTTGCTTCTCGCGTTGAATTGCTGCCCGCATCTCTTCATGCATTTCATAATAAACCAGGAAATGAACACCGTATTTCTTCGTAAATCCTTCAACCAAGTCCTGTTTATGCTGCCAAACCCGCTGAATCAAGTGACTGGTTACCCCAATGTACAACGTACCGTTGTATCCACTCGCCAGAATATAAACCGCAGGCTGTTTTTCCATGACGCAACCCCAGTCAAACGCTCACATCCAAACCATCTGTCGCATTATTCACATGCTCCCGCCGGCACAACTTTATTCATCATGAATCATTCCTCATCACACCCACCATTCTCGTTACATCCGTTATTCCTCGCTACACCCGTCACCCCTCATCACATCCGTCATTCCCGCGAAAGCGGGAATCCAGATTTTCAGAGCAACGTGGATTCCCGCTTTCGCGGGAATGACGTGATCAGCACGCAAATCACCATTAGCTTCGCCCTCCCTTGCGACGAACAACCACATTGCCCTGAGAGACCAGCCGTTCCACCTTAATACGCGCCAGCAATTCCGAGGCAGGCTCGTCGTTCGGGTCTTGCGGCGCCAACTGGCCGGAAAAGGCTTTTTTCAGGATAGATTGGCGCAGGGCTTCGGCTTGTTGTAAGGCGGTGGTGATGGTTTGGCTAAGTTGGTCGATGACTGAGAAACGCTCTTCAAGAATATCCAAAATTTGCCTTTGCTCTTCCAAGCAGCAATAAGGAACCACAAGATTCTCTAAGGTTTCAAGGTTGATATTTTTCTGAGCGGTTGCTGGCGCATACGCTTCAATTCTCATGCGTGCAGCCTGAATGAAAAAATCGACATACTCGGGAATAATAGTTTTTTTGAACGCCGAAAATCCGACAACGCTATCCGGAAAACAACTGTCAAACCCGAGAAACGCAGTTTCAGCGATATTAGCCGCAATCGTTATGCAAAGCGTTCCAGTTGGCCACAGCTTACTTTGCTGCAATCCAAAATCACTATAGGTTTGTGAATACTGCCTGATGATTCTGTTAGCCGATTTAACCTCGCCCGTTTGAATGAACGGATAAATTCCGCCAAAGAGGCGTGGATCATTTCTTGGCCGATGCTTTGACTTACCGCGACCAAGATCGCCCAAATCTGCCAAATAAGAATAAACCCACCCCTCCGGCAATTCAGGCAATTCGGCCAGTTCTCCGGCGGTGAGTGGCGGTGGGAGTTTCGGGGGTTTGGGTTTGCTGCCTTGTTTGCCGGAGGTTTCCCAGTCGGCGAGTTGTTGCTGGTAGCGTTGCGCGCGCTCTTGTTGGATGCGCTTGAGCAAGGTATCGGTGGTTTCAAGTGGTTCGTCATCCCTGCTTCCTACTTCGTCATTCCCGCGCAGTGCCAGCCCCCGCGAAGGCGTGGGGCGGGAATCCATGTCGTTCAAAGGCTGGGCCCCCGCCTTCGCGGGGGCGACGGATTGTTGGGCGTGACGCTCCACGCGCCACTGCGCAGTGAGCTTGCCCTCGAATGCGTGTTTCAGCAGTGCCTGGCGGTACACCTTGAGCTGCGCCTGTGCGGTCTTCAGGTATTCGACGCCCTTATCCAACTCGGAAAACAGCTCTTCGATTTTGGCGACGATGCGGTGTTGTTCTTTTAGAGGAGGCAGCAAAACAGTTTCATCATAATCATGATTCCTGTTCAAGCCGGGTATAGCAGTTGATGCTTCCAGTTTTGCCAAATTTAGCGATCTGAACAAATAGCAAGAAAACCTCAAGTAAAGGTTTCTGTTATCCCGCACATAATAGGTGGTATCAATCGGCCAGAGATTGTCTGTTGAGTAATGTACTGAACCCGCCGCTCCTTTTCGCCCAATGATTATTGCCGGACCTTCAATCAGGTATTGATCGTGCATTCCTACAATACCGCTGGAACCGTAAACAGGGTATATCCCATCAGCAATCCTTGCACCTTTGATCAGAGATTTCCCATATTCAAAAGTATACAAATCACCAAGTCGTATCGAAATCCAGCCAGCGGGTAAATTAGTTGCAGAATTACTCATCACGCCACCAACACCTCATTCAATGAACGCAATATTACGCAATGGCAAATCCCCCCCTTGCCCCCCTTTTTCAAAGGGGGGAACTGGCGCGTTGGTTTGTAGCCTCCCCCTTTGAAAAAGGGGGATCGAGGGGGATTTCATAGTCTTTCCTTCACCATTCCATCTATCACATTCAATACCGCATCCGTTTCAAGCAACACTTGGCGGTTATCAAATCGCAGCACATGTAAGCCCAAGCCCGCCAGTGCCTCATCCCGTTCTTGGTCTTTGGCCTGATGCTCTGTTTCAAAATGCTGACTGCCGTCGAGTTCGATCACCAGTTTTGCCGCTGGGCAATAAAAATCGACGATGAACGAGAGTAGCGGTTTTTGTCGGTAGAATTGCACGCCTCGAATTTGTTTGCGGCGCACGCGATGCCAGAGTGCTTGCTCAGCATCAGTCATGTTGGTTCTAAGCGCACGGGAATTATCTTTTAGTTTTGGATTGTAGCGTTTCATAAATCCCCCTCAATCCCCCTTTTGCAAAGTGGGAGGCAAACAGGTTTCGCGATTCGCCAACAATCCCCCACTTTGAAAAAGGGGGGCTAGGGGGGATTTAATCATGCCACCAATACCTCATTCAATTCATCCAGCAGCGGTTCCAGCTTCGCCCCAAACAGCTGGTACATCTTACCTAGCCCGCCCTGGCTGTCGAACGGGGTCATGTCGAGGTCGTCGCGCTCGATGTGGAAGGAATTGGCGACGTGGTCGCGCACCATGCGCAGCCAATCCATTTGTTCCTCGTTGAATTTTTCTGCACCGCCGGAGTGGTGTTTCATGATCCAATTCTGGAAATTGCGGCGCACCACGGCGTCGTAGTTGGTGAGCGTTTCGTCTATGCCGCAGGCGCGGCGGATTAGCGCGACCAGTGCGGTGAGTTCGCTGATGGGTTGCCCTTTGTAGTTGTCGAGCTGGGCGTAAGCCTGCCACACGCGCGCCGGGGCAAGTTTGGGTTTGTCGGTTTTGAGCTTGTCCAGCACCTGCCGGATCATGTCGTAGGTGATTTCGCGGCGGCGGTACGGCTGGTCGAAGAAAATGGCGAGCGCGGCGATGTGGTCGCGCTGGCTTCTCAGGTAATCGGCGAATTCATCCACAAAGACCTGCGCGTTGCTCGCGGCATCCTTGTCCCATCCGGCACGCAACACGCTGTCGAGGTTGTCGTGGTCGATGGTCTGTTCCTTGTCGCGGCGGATGCTGTCGATGAGTTCGACCAGTCCGCCGTTGAGGGCCTTAGCCGCTTCATTCACCAATTGGCTTTGCGCCAGTTCGCGCTGGACATCGCCGGGGTCTGAATCTATCGGCAGGCGGGCTATCTCCAGCGCGCGGGCTTCGATGTTGTCGGCGTCGATGGCGCCGAACAATTTACTCACGAGCTGGTTCAGCTCCAGCCCGCCCGCTGCTTCGCGGATACGCCGCTGTTCATCGGCATCGAGTTGTTTGTTGAGCCGCGCCAAGCGCCCGGCCAGCGATGACACGGTGTCTTCGTCGGTCGCACCCAGCATCACGCTCATTGCCAAATCTTTCAGCGGCACGCTGGGCTTGGTGATGAGCGGCTGGCTGGCGGTCTTGAGCGATTTGGTCACGCCGATGGCATCCACGATCACGTAATGCGTCTTGGCGCTGGTGGCGGAGGGGGTGACTTTTTGCAGGTCGTCGCAATCCAGCGTGCGCGTGCCGCGGCCTTTCATCTGTTCGAAGTAGTTGCGGCTTTTGACGTCGCGCATAAACAGCAGGCATTCCAGCGGCTTCACGTCCGTTCCGGTGGCAATCATGTCCACAGTGACAGCGATGCGCGGGTAGTAGTCATTGCGGAACTGTGCCAGCACGGATTTGGCGTCATCCACTTTGGAGGTGATCTTCTTGCAGAACTTATTCGATTCGCCGAATTCCTCGCGCACGGTCTGAATGATGTCATCCGCGTGACTGTCGGTCTTGGCGAAGATCAGCGTCTTGGGCACCTCGCGGCGGCCGGGAAAGATTTCCGGCAGCTTGTCGCGAAAAGTGCGGATCACGGTGCGGATCTGGTCTGGGTTGACGATGTTGCGGTCGAGCTGGGTGGCGGAATAGGCTTCGTCTTCGTCCTGCATTTCCCAGCGTTTTTTGCGCGTGAGTTTTTCGCGGCGCTCCACTTGCACCTGCGCGGGGATGACGCCGCCATTCTGGCTGATCTGCGTTTCGATCACATACACTTCGTTGCCAACGTTGACGCCATCGGCCACGGCCTTTTCGTGGCTGTAGTCACTGACCACGTTTCTCTTGAAAAAACCGTAGGTGCGGTTGTCCGGCGTGGCGGTGAGGCCGATCAGGCTGGCGTCGAAGTAATCCAGCACTTGCAGCCATAGGTTGTAGATGGAGCGGTGACATTCGTCGATAAAGATGAAATCGAAAAACTCCGGCGGGATTTTTTCGTTGTAGACAACAGGTAGCGGTTCCTTGCCCAGCTTCAATTCGGCGGGATTGATGTCTTCAGTGGCATCGTCCAGTTCTTTATCCTTCAGGATGGCATATAAACGTTGGATGGTGCTGATACACACTTGGCTGTCCTTGGCGACGAAGGAATTTTTCAGGCGCTGCACGTTGTACAGCTCGGTGAACTTGCGATTGTCGTCGATGGGCACGTAGGACATCATTTCCTGCTCGGCCTGCTCGCCGAGGTTTTTAGTGTCCACCAGAAATAATATGCGCTTGCCGTGCGCGTGCTTGAGCAGGCGGTAGATGGAAGTGATCGCGGTGTAAGTTTTGCCTGCGCCAGTCGCCATTTGAATCAGGGCGCGCGGGCGGTCGGCCTTGAATGAGTCTTCCAAATGGGTAATGGCGATTTCCTGGCAATCGCGCAGGCGCAATTCTTTTGCAGGAAGATGGTTGGGATTCAGCGCCGGAATGTGGTGCAGGCGCGCGCGCGGGCTGTCACCTTGACTCAACCATTCCTTAAGTGTTTCCGGGCGGTGGAAGCAGAACACCTCGCGTGAACGCGGCTTGGGATCGCGACCATCGGTAAAGCGCGTGACGATGCCGGTGCTCTGGTAGAGAAATGGCAATGGTTCTTTGTTATTGATCCACTTAAGCGTAGCTGCTGCGTAATTTTCAGTTTGTGCTTCATGGGCAGTCAGTCGTTGTCCCTCTTCCACACGTTTGGCTTCGATGACACCGATTGCTTTTTTAGCGACGAACAGTACGTAATCCGCCGGGCCGATGTCAGTCTGATACTCACGCACCGCCTGGCCTAATCCCGCATTCAGATCGATCTTCCGGGCCGATTGAACCGTCCAGCCTGCTTGCCTTAGCAAGACATCGATACGATCGCGCGCTTTCTGTTCGGGATTCTGGTTTTCAGTCATGGTTAAAGTATACAGAAATCATCGGCTTTCGCTGATTCCATCCATCCACACAGCGTATCCGGCTTGTGTTTTTTGCAAATTTTTAGCGTATCATAAGCTTTCTTGAAATTCGCCGTATCTATCAACCTTCAATTCCTTGGCTGTTACGATTGCTTCGTTTACGTTCATCAAAATGATCAAGAAAGCTCAAGCGGCATTTTTATTAACTGTTCTTTTGTTGAGCTGGCCGGATTTCGCTTTTAGCC
>SSFX01000025.1:0-46516 GCA_008015635.1 Nitrosomonas oligotropha | reverse complement strand
CAGCAATTCGGCATTTTTTCCCGGTTGAAAGTTTTCCAGCGCGGGAGACGGCGGCGGCAAAATGTCGAGCAGCAATTGTTGCATCATCATGACTCAGGGATGCCGCCAGACTCTAAACCGGCAGGACTATGAATTGTAGAAATTGCTGACCAGATAATGCTGATGCAGATGCCGCAGCCATACCAGCAATACGGCGCTCACCGGCAGCGCCAGCAGGATGCCGAAAAAACCGAATAATTGACCGAACGCCATCAAGGCAAAAATCACCATGACCGGATGTAAGCCGATGCGGTCACCCACCAGCCAAGGAGTAAACAGCATGCCCTCCAGCAATTGGCCAATACCAAACACGATCCATACCGGTATCAATCCGCCCCAATCTTGAAACTGCATCACAGCGGCCAGTGTTGCGAGCGTCAGACCGACAATCATGCCGAGGTACGGCACGAAAACCAGAATGCCTGCAACCAAGCCAATCGGCAACGCAAACTCCAGTCCTGCCAGCCAGAGGCCGGTAATGTAACAAATGCTCATCAGCACGATGACAGACAACTGTCCGCGCAGGAATTCCGCGAGAATCTGGTCGGTTTCCCTGGCCAATAGGGAAATCTGCTTGTGCCAGTAACGCGGGATCATTTCATCGATCAGCTTGATCAACATGTCCCAATCGCGCAGCAGATAAAACAACACCACCGGCACCAGCAGCATATTGACCAGAAATTCCACGATCGCCATGCCGCCGCTGGTCAACGAAGGCAGTACCTTGGCTGCCACTCCACCCGCGCTTTGCCAGTGTTCCGATATCGCTTGTTTCAGGACATTCATGTCCGGTTGCAGGCTGATGTTAAAACGGCCTTCCAGCCACGGAATCACCTTGGTCCGCAGCACTTCGAGATAAACCGGCATTTTGTCCAGCATCCGCCGGGCTTCTTCTTCAAACAGCGGCACCATGATCAAAATCAGCGCCGCGAACATGCCGAGTAATAAGAACATCACCAATATCGTGCCTGCGGTACGAGAGATATTTCTGCCCGCCATGCGCCTCACCATCGGATTACAGATATAAGCAATGACTGCGGCGAGCAAGAAAGGTGTCAGAATCGGACTGAGCAGGTACAGTACCCCGCCCGACACACAAGCCAGCGCCAGCCACCAGAAATAATGCAGTTCGTTGGAGTGTTCGGTATTCATGCGGATTCTAGCTTTGACCGGCCTTCGCTTTTAACGCATGGCTGGCCAGGTTCTTGCCAAGCTCCCAAATGGAACCCGGCACTTGATGCGTATCGGCGATCGTCTTGGTAAACGCACTGATAATGCGATCGCAGTCTTTCTGTGTCAGGATCAGCGGCGGTAACAGTTTGACCACATTCATGCCATGCCCCGCCACTTGCGTCAGAATTCTGTGTTCTTTGAACAATGGGATTGTGATCATCTGGCAGAACAACCCTTTGTTGGCCGCTTCCAGCATCATCCAGGCGGCTTTTAACGAGAAACTGTCGGGCGATTTGAATTCCACCGCGATCATCGATCCTTTGCCGCGCGCTCCTTTCAGGAATTCAAACTGACCGGTTAAGGCATTCAATCGTGCGATCAAATCCGCACCGACTTTGGCGCTGTTCTCGACCAGTTTTTCGCTTTTGATCACTTCCAGACTGGCCAGCCCCGCCGCCATCGCCATATTGTTCTTGGAGAACGTGGAGCCATGCACCACCGCGCGGTCCATGCGGTTAAACACGCTATCCATAATCGGCTGCGTCATCGCCACTGCGCCGACCGGAACAAACCCGCCGGACAGTGCCTTGGCCATGCAAATCATGTCGGGCTTCACGCCCCAATGCTCAACTGCCCAGAATTTACCAGTACGCCCCAGTCCGGTCTGAATTTCATCCGCGACAAACAAGGTGCCGTATTTCTTGCACATGCGTTCGACTTCGGGCAGGTAATTATCGTCCGGGATATTCACGCCTTTGCCTTGGATCGGCTCGACCACGAATGCCGCCACGTTGCGGCTGCTGAGCGCCTGTTCCAATGCGGCCAGATCGTTGAATGGCACCGAGCCGCAATCTTGCAGCAACGGCCCGAAGCCATCCTTGAAAATCTGTTCGCCGTTCAGTGACAGCGCACCCATCGTCAGGCCATGATAAGCATGATCACAGCAAATAATGCGGTTGCGCTTGGTAAAGTAGCGCGCGAACTTGATCGCCGCTTCGACCGCCTCGGTGCCGGAATTGCAAAAGAATGCCCGCTCCAGATTGTCCGGCGTCGTGGTCAAGATCTCCTTAGCCAGCAAGCCGCTCAGAATCGACACATCCATCTGCACCAAATCGGGCATTTCGAGCGACAACACTTCTTTTAATGCATTGACGATCACCGGATGGTTGCGGCCGAACGCATACACCCCGAAACCGCTCAACAAATCGAGATATTCGTTCCCTTGCTCGTCATACAAATACTGCCCGATCGCGCGCTCATAATTGCGGTCATAACCGATTGTCTTCAGTACCCTGACCATTTGCGCATTCAGGTAACGATCGTGCAAATCAAATTTGTCGGTGCGATGTTGCGATAACAAATCAGCGATACTGAAAGACATGAACTACCCCGGTGTTGGGAAACCAGCCAGCAACGCTGGAAAAATGATTAATTGACTCCACCCAGAAAAACTACTGCAAAACCGTATTACGACAACAAAAATTAGCGCAGATCATACCATTCTTGCACATATTTTTGCTGTTAAAAACATGGGATGATTTGGATGAGGAGAAAATCCCAAGGCATCTAGCCGATGGATTTTTTACATTGAGAACACGGTACGATTTGATACCGGATTTGAACTTTACCGCAGCTGAGCGGCACAGCATAAAAAATAGAGCATTTCTTGATGCAAATGCTCTATTTCAAATTAACGATTACTGCTTACGAAAACGATTCCAATGTAGTCAGCACAAACAGAATAAATATAACTGCAAAATAAGCATTTCCTAATCGTTCCAAGATTCTCTCCTCATTGATAGTTAGTTAAAAACATATGATGAGATTATCAGAAATCACAAAAGTTCACAAATTATTCACAAAAAAATTACAAAAAATTCACGAAACTGATCTTGAATGCTGAAATCACTCGTTTCTATTCCCCAGAAAAGATAACAAATCGTTGATTAAAAAGTACCTACCTTGATATTCTTAAAAACGATTATTTAAACAAATCGCTATCGACAAATTCCGCTTTGACCAGCGACCAGAAATCGTCGGCGAGTCCGTCTTCGATATAAGCATAGGGCAACCAGCCGTAGCCACCGTCACCCCAGTCCGTTCCCCAAGAATTACGAATCAACAATGCGCCCTTAGTGAAGCCGATTTTTTTCTGGTCGTCATACCCGACCGCGAGCACCGCGTGCCCGCCGTCCAAGGTATCTCCGCCGGTAGGATAAGGAATTTCCCCTTTGCCACCGCCGGATCCCGGCATCGAACTATAAACCGAGAAACCGAACATGGTGGGAAGTTGCCCGGCGAGACTGGTTTTTACGTTCTTCAACACGGTGGCTGTGGGTGTATTAGGCGGATCAAGCCGGTAATAAGTGATCGCCTGATAGCTCTGCGCGTATGAAAAACAGAAATTAGAAGGATCATCGTTGAACTTGGCGACGTCGTAAGGCCAATATTTCTCCGGTGGAACGCCGAACAGCACCAGCGCTTTCATGGTATCTCTCAGATACGCGCCATCGTCGCCAGTGAATCCCAGCAGTTGCCGTGTGACTTTGTATAAAAACAGCCGCGATGCATCGACGTGTTTTCCAAAAGCGCGGCGCTCAAAGTATTCCACCATGCCGACACCCGCATGGGCTGTACAGGAACCGAGTTGCCCCTGATCTTCAATCGGCGAACAGTATTTGCGCAGATCGACCGCAGCCGGTAAAGTCTTCGCGGCTTTTTTCAAGGCTGATGATTTTGCCAGGACTTTTGCAACCGCTGATGTCGATTGCGTGTGATCCCGCATATCGGGCAGGTCTCTATGCCAGCCCAGTCCACGGCCATGAATTGTTTTCATATTCCACCTCCAATCAAAGTACGTTAATCAATCTACCCTTGCCACACTGTATACTGATAGAACTTCTTTTACTTCAACTGCTTCTTGAGTATAAGTCAAACCGGTGCAATAGCAAAATCAATCAAAACAATCTCCGAGCACTCCATCACCGGGCGGAGATTTTTATCTGCGCGCACCATGCGCATCGCTCATTTGCGGTAAAATCCAGTTTTGCCGGTAGCATTCATATTAACCGCATGGGAATCCAAGTTGACTTCATCCAAATCTGATCATCCGAACACAACGCCATTATCCTATCGGGATGCCGGGGTCGACATCGACGCGGGCGACCGGCTGGTTGAAAATATCAAGCCGCTGGCCAAGCGTACTCTACGGCCCGAGGTACTCACCGGCATTGGCGGTTTTGGCGCATTGTTTGAGATGTCCAAGAAATACCAACACCCGGTGCTGGTTTCCGGCACCGATGGCGTGGGCACCAAGCTGAAGCTGGCATTCCAGCTCAACCGGCATGACACCATCGGCATTGATCTGGTGGCGATGAGTGTCAACGATATTCTGGTGCAAGGCGCGGAGCCGCTGTTTTTCCTGGATTATTTCGCCTGCGGAAAATTGCAGGTGGAAACGGCGACAGCAGTGATCAGCGGTATCGCACGCGGCTGCGAACTCGCCGGTTGCGCGTTGATCGGCGGGGAAACGGCGGAAATGCCGGGCATGTACCCGCACGATGAATACGACTTGGCCGGATTTGCCGTGGGTGCGGTAGAGAAAGAGCGGATTATCAGCGGCGCGACGATACAAGCGGGCGATATCGTGCTGGGCGTTGCCTCCAGCGGTGCGCATTCCAACGGTTATTCACTGATCCGCAAGATTATTGAACATAGTCACGCCGACTTGTCCGGAGACTTTCACGGCCAGCCCCTCGCCGATGTCATCATGGCGCCAACGCGCATTTACGTCAAACCATTGCTGGCGCTGATCAATCAACTGTCGGTCAAGGGTCTGGCGCATATCACCGGCGGCGGCTTGGTGGAAAATGTGCCACGTATTTTACCCGATCAGCTTACGGCGGTTTTACACCGTGATGCGTGGGAAATGCCGCCGTTGTTCCGTTGGTTGCAACAACAAGGCAATGTCGCCGAGCATGAAATGGCGCGCGTATTCAATTGCGGTATCGGCATGGTGATCGTTGTCGCACCTGAATATGCCGATACCGCGCTGAGCAGTTTGCATGCGACGGGAGAAACCGCATGGCGGATTGGGGAAATCAAGTTACGTGCGGCTAATCAACCAGCCACCGTACTCGTGTAAACCTTTATTCCGGCAACTGCATCATGAAATCACTGGTCATTCTGATCTCCGGACGCGGCAGTAATATGCAGGCGTTGCTGGAAGCGAAATTGCAAGTGGATCGCATTACCGTGATCAGTAACAATCCCCATGCAAGCGGGCTGGAAATTGCGCGGCAACTGGGCGTTGAAACTTTGATTTTGGATCACCGCGATTTCCCGGACCGCCAGACATTCGATGCGGCATTGGCGGAGAAAGTTGACACCTGTCAGCCAAAACTGATTGCACTAGCCGGCTTCATGCGTATACTTAGCGATCGCTTTGTACAACGTTACCAAGGCCGGTTAATGAACATTCACCCTTCCTTACTCCCTGCTTTTCCTGGATTAGGAACACATGCGCGGGCGCTGCAAGAAGGCATCAGGATTCATGGCTGTACGGTGCATTTTGTCACGTTGCAGCTGGATCACGGCCCGATCGTGATTCAAGCGGCTGTCCCGGTATTACCGGGTGATAGTGAAGAAACACTGGCCGCCCGTGTCTTACAGCAAGAACACCGCATTTATCCGCAGGCTGTCCGCTGGTTTATGGAAGACCGGATCCGTTTGAACGGAAATCAGGTTGAAGTGACTGGCGCCAGCGTCAGTGAAGTTGCACTTTTCTCACCAGGATTGCCGGAATGAAATGTGCGGCATTGCTTTTTCTACTGGGATTGCTCAGTTTCCCGGTTATGGCGGCGGATTTGCCGTCACGCATCGAAATTAAATATGCGGTGACGACTGATATCGGCGAAGGAGAGATTGATGAAGTGATGGAAATCAAGCACGTCGATGGCAAAGCGCATTATTCGATCAACAGCGAAGCACAAGCCACCGGCATGTATAAACTCATCGAACCGAATAGCATCATGCGCCATAGCGAAGGCTTCATCACCAAATATGGTTTACGGCCCATGCGCGCTTATGAAAAACGCGGTAAAAAACAACCCAGCGTTGCAGAATTTGACTGGAATAACCATATCATCACACTGAATCACCAAGGTCATCATGCCAAGGAAAAATTGCCGGATGGTACGCTCGATCGTCTCAGCCTGTCGTACAACTATATGTTTACCGAACTGCCGAAACACCATGTTGACCGGTACGTTACCAATGGCCATAACCTGCGATTAACACGCTATACCATATCGAAAGAAACCCTCAACACACCGATCGGGAAAATGGAAACAATGGTATTAACCCGGCAGGAAGAAAAGCACTCCAAGCTTAAAAGGAAAATATGGCTAGCGCTGAACAATCACATGCTACCCGTACGTATTGTCTCGGTCGAGGATAATGGCCGGGAAATCGACAAAATAGTGACCGAAGTTAATATCAGCTATAAACCCGATCATTAATTCATTTGTTTAGCTGACAATTCACCACTGGAAATCAATGCATTTAACACCTCCTCAATTGGACGCGGCCATCGTCGCCATGCGTACCGTACTGCCGCTGCAATATCCTGCCGATGCCATCATGCGCCGCTTCTTCCGGGAAAACCCCATGCTCGGCGGACAAGACCGGGCATTCATCGCGGAAACCGTTTTTGGCATTTTACGCCACCGCTTTTTTCTCGAAAGCCTGACAAACGGTATAACACCACGCGCTTTAGTGCTCGCTTATCTGGCTAAATTTCAAGGCATGAACTTGCGTGAATTGGCACCGCTGGTCAGCGAAACGGAAAGCAAATGGCTGGCGGAAATCAAAGGCAGCAAACCGGATGCGTTACCGTTGGCTATTCAGGCGGAATTTCCTGAGTGGGTGGTGGAAAAATTGCAGCACGGCATGCCGGATAGCGATATTCTTGATTTGGGACTTTCCTTGCAACAACCGGCGCCGCTGGATTTGCGGGTGAACACTATTCTCGCCAAGCGTACTGAAGTGCTTGAAATATTGGTACAAGAAGGAATCGAAGCACAAGCAACACCTTATTCCCCCTGCGGCATCCGCCTCATCGGGAAGCCTGCAATCAATCGCCACGCGCTCTTCTTATCGGGAAAAATAGAAGTACAGGACGAAGGCAGCCAGTTACTCGGCTACTTACTGGCACCGAAGCGAGGCGAAATGGTTGTCGATTTCTGCGCAGGTGCTGGTGGCAAATCGCTACTATTGGGCGCCTTGATGAATTCCAAAGGACGTCTTTATGCGTTTGACGTCTCGGAGAAAAGATTGAGTAATCTAAAACCCCGTTTCAAGCGTTCCGGTTTGTCGAACTTGCATACGCAACGCATCTCGGATGAGAATGACAACAAGATCAAAAGATTGTCAGGAAAAATAGATCGCGTATTGGTCGACGCGCCATGCAGCGGTCTCGGTACCTTGCGGCGCAACCCGGATTTAAAGTGGCGCCAATCCGCGCAGAGCATCGAAGAATTGAAGGCAAAACAAGCGGCCATTCTATCCGCCGCTGCCGGTCTGCTAAAACCCGGCGGCCGGTTAGTCTATGCGACATGCAGTTTCCTGCCGGAAGAAAATCAAGCCGTTATCGGTGATTTTCTTGCCACACATCCGCAATTTACCGTATTGAACTGTGCAGAATTGCTATCGCAACAGAAAATACCACTCGATACCGGGGAATTCTTACAATTATCCCCACGGCTGCATCAAACCGATGGCTTTTTTGCAGCCGCTTTAACTCGTGCAGAAACAGCGGAAACAGCGAAAACGGATCATAAATCGGAATCCGTCAGTGAGACTGAGACGGTCTGATGGTTAGTTCTGCTGCTGAGCTAAAGTTATTTTTTCCTTCAGCAGTTCTATCAACGCAGCAAAACCATCCCGTTGCAAAATGGCACGATATTCTCCGCGTTTTATGGCAAGGTCGCTCACGCCGTCAAACAGGATGTTGGCGATCTGCCAGTGTCCCTCAGTCTGATGTAATACGTAATCGAAATTTACCTTGCCACCATCGGATTTTGTCAGCTGGCTGCGCACCAGAGTTTGATCACGCGGTAAGGTGCGCTGTTCGATGATCTTGAACTGCTCTCCTTCGTATTGAGTAAACCGGCTAGCGTAAGTGGCAATACTCAATTGGCGGAAAGTGCTAACAATCAAGTCTTGCTGCGTTTTGTCCAATTGCGACCAGTAAGTCGCACCGAGTATGGTTTTGATGATCAGATCAATGTCATGAGATTGATCAATGACCGGTTCGAGAAATTTATAGCGCCCTTCATACCCCAGTTTCTCACCTTCACGCATGACTTGGAGCAGAGAAGATTGCAATTGCTCGATAACTTGTTCCGGGTTGTCCGAAGCAGCGCCTGATGTGCTCAATACCGGAGCAGTAGATAATAGCAGCACTAGCATCAGGCATCCTGCCAGCAACAATTTAATAGTTTGTTTTACTTTCATAATGACGATCTTTCCAACGAGCACGTTCCCCGCGCCAGTAACGCAGTGCCGATGTCCAGGTCATGGCAAGATACAAAGTGCCGATTACGGGCAACGCCAGCCCCCAGAGCGGAGAACGATGATAATAAGTTAAAGTTGGCGCATAGGTAAAAAACATAGCCATCCATGCCAATGCGCTCACGGTATAGGCTTCCACTGATGACAGCAAAAATGCAAGCGGCGCGGCCCAAAACATCGAAGTCATTAGTAATGTGCAGACGATGAGCAAATTCAGCGAGTATTTTAATTGCGTGAAAGCGGTACGAGCGACCATTTCCCAAATCGGCTGCAATGCATGATAACCCCGATGACTCCGCGCCGCATGACTGAGTCCGATATAAGTGCGCAAACCCGCCCGTTTGATATGAGCAGCTAAAGTGCAATCATCGATCAGCGCATTATGCAAATTGGCAAATGCTCCGGTAGTGCGCAGTGCTTGTGTTTCCACCAGAATACATCCGCCCGCTGCTGCTGCAATGCGAGATTGCGGTTTATTCGCCAGACCAAAAGGATACAGCAGCTTAAAGAAAAATATAAAGGCTGGCATCAGTAAGCGCTCGATGAAGTTCATCATCGGCAGTTCAGCCATCAATGACACCAAAGCCAGATTCTCAGCGCGTGCTTTGCGCTGTAACTCACCGGCAATTCCTGGGGCCAGTTCGATATCCGCATCCAGTAACAGGGTGTAGGGGGTTTTAACTTCCCGCAATCCTTGCTCCAGCGCCCATAATTTGCCGCTCCACCCCGCAGGCGGCGCCGTACCGGACAATACCTGCGCACCGCTGCGCCTTGCTTGTTCAGCGGTATCGTCGCTGGATTGATCATCGATCACAATGATACGCACATTGACGCCTTGTGCTCTGACACCATTGAGTGTATGCCCGATATAAGGACCTTCGTTGCGCGCCGGAATCAGCACGGTGATATCACCTAGATCTTCACCGGATTGGAATAATGCTGGCGCCTCTATCTTCTCGCGCGTGCTCCAGGGGCGCCACGGAAGCAATGCCAGCGCCACCCAGCATATAGCACCGAAAACAGATGCGTATAGTACTAAGTCCACCATTATTCTAGATAGATTCTAAAAATAAAAACTAATCTCAGTACCTGCATCTGTTATTTGTCTATCAGTGTGACCGCTATGTCTGAAAGCTTCTTGGATGCTTTGCTTTCCAAAGTTGCCCACTTAGGTGTAGGCTCAGCAACCATAGGACCGGTCGTTCTGGGTCCTCTCATCGCTGCCACCATCGCTTTCCATGGCCGTTGCAGGGTATCTTCCACCGCAGTCGCTTCATATCCGCAGTGAGCCATGCATTGTGCGCATTTTGGATTATTTGCCGTGCCGTATTTTTCCCACGGCGTATCATCGAGAAGCTCTTTGAAGGTTTTTGCGTAACCTTCATCAGACAGCAAATAGCACGGTTTCTGCCAACCGAATACATTGCGTGTCGGATTTCCCCACGGCGTGCACTCATAGTCCTGATTTCCGGCCAGGTAATCCAGATACAGCGCGGAATGATTCAATCTCCATTTGCGCTTTAACTTTTTACCCAATTCAAAAATGCCGCGGAATAATACTTTGGTATCCTGGCTTTTAATGAAAACATCTTGCTGCGGGGCTTTCTCATAGCTAAAGCCCGGTGCGATTGTGGCAGCTTCAACACCCAGCTCCATAGCATAATCGAGAAACTCAGCCACATCCTTTGGTGTCTCGCCTTGGAACAGCGTGCAGTTAACTGTCACTCTAAAACCTCTCTCCAGCGCCAGCTTGATTGCCTCAACCGCACGATCAAAAACGCCATCCTGGCAAACTGAGGCATCATGCCGTTCCTTCATACCATCCAAATGGATGGAGAAAGTCAGATACGGCGACGGTGTATAGTCATCGATCCGTTTCTTTAACAACAGCGCGTTCGTACACAGATAAACATACTTCTTCCGTTTAATAATGCCCGCAACAATCTGCGGCATTTCTTTATGAAGTAACGGCTCACCTCCCGGAATTGACACCATGGGCGCGCCACATTCATCGACTGCTTCCATGCACTCTTCATACGAAAGACGTTGATCGAGAACATCTTCCGGATGCGCAATCTTTCCGCACCCGGCGCAAGCCAGATTACAACGGAATAAAGGCTCCAGCATCAGCACCAAAGGATATTTTTTAACCCCTTTTAACTTCTGTTTGATTAGATAAGTGCCAACCGCAATCTGTTGACGTAAAGGAACTCCCATGAGCAAAACCTCCAAAAGTACTTCAAAAGCAAATTAATGACTAATGCTACTGAACGAAATTTAACAAAACAAACCGCGTAATTAACGCAAATCTTATCCGGAAAATACTGCCACAAATGTAGTCAGTCTGCGCTATTCAGCGAGACTCAACTTATGCTAAGGAATTTAAAAACTAAAGTAGATATTCACAACCAATGACTATGGATATTGCTCAGCATCTTTAGATCTATAATTACCTGAATAAACTCTGAAACCGGATTTGAAATTTAACTATAGAACATGGTTGTTCGTATAGCAAATATTTTTAAATCAGCCGGGAAATTGAAAACCAGCATCAATAGTATTACAACGCAAAATAAATTTCCTGATTATTGGAAATTACCTGACTCATAAAAATACACCAAGAACCATGGGTCCTTGGTGTATAAATCTCAAGCTGTAAATTGCCGCTTAGAAATCAACACCCAACGCGCGTAGAGTTCTTTTGGTGATTTTACCGGTTGGAATGTTATTTTGTTTTTGGAAGCTTTCGATAGCTGCCACTGTTTTAGCGCCACTGACCCCATCTGCCGGACCAGGATTAAACCCTGCACTTGCCAGTGCTTGCTGTATTTTCCGCATAATTGCCGGGGTCACTTTCACCACATCATCACCATCATCCACTGATTGTGCGGCTGCGGCGCTTGGCTGAGCTTCCTGAGTCGAAGCTGCTGATTCTATGCTCTGTATACTTTGCACTTCTTCAATTTTAGCTGCGGGTTCAGCTGGAGCCGGAGCAGGTGCTGCTGCTGGAGCTGGAGCTGGAGCTGGAGCTGGAGCTGGAGCTGCTGCCGGAGCAGCCGCTGCAGCAGGTGCTGCCGCTGCATCTTTGTTTTCTTTAGGAATTGGTTTCTTTTCAAAAATCGGTTTACAGCCAAACAATAATCCCAATGATAACAAAAGAATAGTATAAGCCACTAACTTACTGATCTTACTAGATTTCATTGCTACCCTCCATAGTGAAAATGTATATGTGAAACGTCATTAAATTTGCATCAAGACATACTTCAATGACAAACTTGTTTAACTTCAGCGCCTTATTTAATTAGTCCTTAATTACCACAACATGTTTTTTTATTTATTGTTACTCGGACTAACTTATCATGTTGCGATGTGAACTATCACACTTTTCGGCGCATAACGCAATCTGAATAAACTATTTAATGATGAGCTTAACTTTTGATGGTGGATTGGAGACCGTTATCACTCCAATATTTCACATAACTGGCGCCTGCTGGAAGCCTGCCCAAAAGCCATTTACCGCCAGATCATTAAAGCAGGAAGGGGCCACAGCGTTGGCAACGAACAAAATACACTAGCAGATCGTTATCAGGGCAATTACTATTATCTTGCCCTAACCAAATCATTTCTCCAGTTTATATTCTATCGTAGAGAGCGGAGTCAATATGACTGGTTTATCCTGCGCTTCCTTGTTAAAAGATGGCAGCACTGTTTCAAAAAATGGCGTTATCGAGTTTGTGGAACCACTGGTGTGCACAAATCCTCGATTACGCACGACTTTCTTCAATCTAAATGAGGACGTCGTAGAATTGAATTTAAAGATCAACGTATTTGTAAAAGGAAAAATAAAACTGGTTGTGAATGACGAAAATGGATTTCTTCTAGCGCTTAAGTCGGTATAGAGTGAACTAGTGACAATTATCAGTTCTTCGCCATCAAAATAACCAGTCGCATCGATTGCGTCTAACGGCTGAGGTAAGCCATCGACTTCAGGAATCCCGGAATATCCGATAGCCGTCGCTTTATCGATACACACCGTACGGTCGTTACTGACGAAGCGAGGAATGCCGCCAGTTAAGTTTAAACGGTATATTCCATCTCCGGATTCCTCGATAACTTCAAATCTACTTTGCACTGGCGTGCCGTTATTCGGTGCCGGATCTTCCGTATTGACGGCACTCAGACACTCAAATCCTTGGTACACAATGCTGATTGCATATGCATTGCTGTGGGCAAGGCAAGAAAAAAATGCGAGTACCAGTCCTTGCAACATTCTCATGGCGGCACCTCCAGAAAAAGACCGTGTCAGATCTCGTTACGTATCGGCAAACTCAGTATTCAGCAGGAAATTTTTTCTTTGTTAAGTTAATCAGCTGCCACAACATAGCATCGCGGAACTTAGAAATATCAGTTTATTTCTTTAAATAATTTTGTAAAAGTATCGCCCACATACTGGATCTGATCGCGGGTATGTGCCGCATTCACGCTGCATCGCACCAACGATTTACCCTCCGGTGCGGCAGGCGGCAAAATCAAATTCACATAAATATTATGCTCAAGTAGTCTTTGCCACAGCAACAGGGCTTGTTGCGGTGTATCCACAACCGCTGCGATAACCGGGCCAGGGTCCGGGCCAAGCTCATAGCCGGCTTCCTTGAGGGTCGAATAAAGTTGCGTGCAGTTATTCCACAATTGTTTCCGCAGATGACTGCCGTTACGCAACAATTCTAATGCCGCGCGGGTTGAAGCAATCGTTGCAGGGGATGGTGATGCGGTAAAGATATAGGGATGACTGATATAGCGCAATTGCTCAAGCTGTGGATGGTTACTCACACAAAATCCACCGATACTACACAAACTTTTACTGAAGGTTCCGGTTATAAAATCAACTTCTTTCAGCAGCCCTGTTTTTTCCACCAGACCTTGCCCTGTTTCACCCAAAACGCCCAGTGAATGCGCCTCATCAAGGAGCAATATACAGCCATACTGATTCTTTAATCTGACAATCTCTGCCAAAGGCGCCTGATCGCCCAGCATGCTATAAATTCCTTCTGCAATAATCAGCGTAGTTTCAACGCGATTACCCAACCGACGCAGGCGTTTCTCCATGTCAGCCGCATCATTGTGCTTGAAGCGAATAATATCCGCCCCGCTGAGAATACAGCCATCATAAATACTCGCATGGGAATCGCCATCGATTAATACCGTATCTCCCGGCCCGACCAAACCCGAAATCGTACCCAAGTTTGCTTGATAGCCTGTTGTAAAAACGATGCTGGAGCTACATTGATAAAAATCGGCAAATTCCCTTTCTAGAGCACGATGGCCGAAATAGCTGCCATTCGCCATTCGCGACCCCGTGGTGCCTGTCCCTTCCTTATCAATAGCTTCGTGCGCAGCTTGGATACACTCCGGAGCAAAAGTCAAACCCAGATAGTTATTTGTACCTAACAAAAGTACACGACGATCTCCGATTCTGGCTTCTGTTGCAGAATATACTTCTTCGATCGGAATGCCAAAAGCGCCCACGCCATTAGGCAGAAGCGCTATTCTTGCAGCTGCTGCTGCATCAATTTTCTCGAGTAGATTCATTATGACGCTGATTTAATTTTGTAGACCAAGTCGACCAATTCACGGACAGTTTGCACATCTGTTAACGCGTTGATCGGAATTGAAACATCAAAAGTATCTTCAATTTCCATGATCAGATTAAGCAGTTTAATTGAGTCAATGGATAATTGGCTTATTAGATTTGTCTCGGGAGTAATTTGCACATTGGAATTGGTTAAACTACTTAGGCGATCACAGAGCACTTGCATGATCTCATCGTAATTACTTTCAGTCATAGATTAAATTCAGCGTGGTTAAATTTTGAAGTTAGATTACTTCAGATAATACATCTTGTAAACGAATACTCGGCCGCCACGCGGGAAGTGCATGGATTAACGGCGTATTATCACATACCCAATCAGGATGTTGTAGCTCATTCACTTTTCCTGGGGTCAGCATGGGGGAATACCGAAGCAATCGAGCAAGCCAAAGGTTTGCCGAAGCGATGCTTCGAATAAGCATATTGGGTACCGTAATACAGTGCACCGGACGCTTCCATACTCGCTGCGCTATCTCAGCTAAACCCTGATAGCTGTATCCTCCCGGTGTACCATCGTCCAGCTCAAAAATTCCATTGTGGTTATTCTCAGAGGCTAACCAGACTTCCACAGCGAAAACCAAATCATATACATGAATTAGCCCGACCCGATTGCTGAGTCTTCCTACAACCGGAAATACTCCACGATGCATTGCTTGAAACAGTGGCTTTAACTCTTTGTCGCCGGGACCATAAACAGCCGTTGGCCGGAATATTGTCCACTGCAATGACTCTGAATCTTTAACGAGTGCTTGCTCCGACAAATGCTTACTTTGTGCATACCAGGATAGTCCTGGTTGACGTGCAGCTAGCGATGAGATTAATAAGAACCGAGGAGATTGTTTTTTTTGAGTAATAGCACGTAAAAGATTTTGAGTGCCCGTGATATTGATATGTGAGAATTCACGAAAAGAGCTGCCTCTTACTGTTGCAGCGCAGTGAATAACAAACGCTGCATCATCGACTAAATGATGCAGCGCTGTCATATTATCTAAGTCACCTTGAATCCATTGAATGGACTCACTACTTGAAGATCGATTTGTCCGGGTAAGCGCACGAACGTTCCATCCACTCTGAATCAGTTTTTGTACCAACACACTACCGATAAAACCAGTAGCGCCAGTTACGGCTACTATCCCGATACGCGCGTTATCTGTCACCCGATTCTACAAAAGACAATTGACCCGTCAAGTTTGTCCTCTGTATGTAACCTTGCCTTGCTGCAAAACGTGACAGCTTTCCAGAAGAAGTGCGCGGCAAAGTATGCGGTGGAACCAACTCTACAACACAATTAACTCCAAATGCCATATAAACAAGCTGTTGTAGTCTGGTAGTTAATGATTGACGTTCCGCCACAGAAGTGAGTCTGCATTCAATAACAAGCACAATAGTTGTCGTACCATCCTCATCATTTACCCCAAATGCAGAGGCTTCGCGTGATCTAACTTCGGGTTGCTGTTCCGCCAACTCTTCTATATCTTGCGCGCGAATATTCCGACCATTCACAATGATAACATCGGTACGGCGCCCAGTAATGTACAAGTCACCTTCAAACAGAAACCCGATATCACCAGTATCCAGCCAATTACCAGACTTCAGTGCTTTATTCGTTTCTTCCGGATTATTGTAATAACCGGTCATTACGCTGTCACCATGCATCAGAACACTACCAACCATCATTTCTGATAATTGCTCGCCATCCTCATCGACTATCTTCACGATATGACCTGGTAACGGCTGCCCACAATTCACGAACTCATTCTGCTTACGCCCATCAGCTTGCAACCTAACAGCCATTCTTTTATCAATCAGTGTCTTACTATCAACCTGTATGCTTTTGCACCCTTCACCAATCTTTGAAAAAGTAACCGCGAGAGTTGATTCTGCAAGACCATAGCAAGGTAAAAAAGCATTCCCATCAAAACCTGCTGATGCAAACTTTTCCGCAAAGTTTCTCAAAGTTTCAGGTCGGATCATCTCTGCTCCAATACCAGCAGCTCTCCAAGAACTCAAATCCAACTCCTTGAGATCCGATTCCCTTACCCGAAGAGTACAGAGCTTAAGTCCAAAAGGTTGACTAAAAGCTACGGTACAACGATTACGGCTGATTAAGCGCAACCATTGCAATGGTCGAATAGCAAAATCCCGTGTCGCCAAATAATCGACAGAAATTTGTGTAACCATAGGCGCGAGAACCAAACCAACCAATCCCATATCATGATAAAAAGGCAGCCACGATGCAGATCGATCATCAGGTTTTATTTCCAAACCATTGCGCACTATACCTTGCAAGTTACACATCAAGGCCCGCTCGGTAATAATTACACCTCTGGGTGTACGCGTACTACCTGAGGTAAATTGTAAGTAAGCAGTTTCATCAGGATGATTGGGCTGTAACTCGACATCCAATGCTGGCAATTCACTTAGTTTTCCCGGAGTACCCGCCCACTGTATGTGAGCCACTCCTGCAACGGCTTCCTCCAGAAAACCAAAATAATCAATATTTGCCAATGCGATACTCGCTTGACTACTTTCAAGCATGCCTCTCAGCTGCTGAACGTAAATTGCATGGCTGCCAAGATTGACTGGAATCGGCATCGCGAACGGAACTAAACCAGCATAACGGCATGCGAAAAACAATTCGACAAACTCAGGCGAAGTATCCGCAACGATTGCCACTCGACTGCCACGAGGCAAATTAAAACCCGACAAACGCCGAGCCAATGTATGAGCGTTATGCCGAAGTGCGCTGTAAGGCAAAATTGAACGCAAGTTGCCTCTTGCGTCATAAAAGTTATACCCCGTTACCCCTTCCGCTGCGTACTCTAATGCACTCGTTAAAGTATTAAAACCGGCTAATTGCTGTGTTAGCGTATTGAGCGTCGGCGTCGGCATTAACTGTAATTCGCTTGAAGGTTGAAAATCAAACGCTTGCGTTAACGGAGCGTTCAACTTGGTTATTGTCGAACTCAAGATCTTCCCCTCGAAGTAATAGTACTTGTCATCTCGCTTTGATTAGCAAGAAATTCTGGTTGAGCGTGCCAACTCTGATTATTAATCTTAAATAATGCACATTTTGTTGGCTGGAAAATTTTCATTCAAACGCTTACCGCTGACATTGCTTAATGAATATAAGTGTGTCATATTTGACCAATCCGCAGCTTATATAAGGTGCTTTTCCCTGTCAAGGCAATATTAAGCTGGTGTTGCACCAAAACAACAACCGGTTTAATCATCAATTTTCAGCACACAAAATAGTTTTCGAATTATAGCGGATAACACCTTTTGCGGATGTTTTTACAGAAGAGAAGGGGTGCCGTACAAAACCTCAGTGAAACCTTGATTGAGCAAAATACCTCAATTCACTGACGCGCTAAAACAAAATCCTTTTAGCGCTTTGATCGATATGAAGATGAACCGTTTACTGCTGTTCTTGTTAACAAATCATCTGATTGCTGCTTTTTGAGGACTGAAGCAATCTGGTTACGGGAATGTTCCGCAGCGGCAATCTCGGCTCGAATCCGTGCAGTTGCAGCCGCAGTTGCTTCCTTATCCGCCTGGGAACGCACAAATAGCGCTTCTTTCGCCATGACTTCAACAGCTTCCCTTGCCGCCGCCGCTTCCAAGGCTTTTGATTCCAATGCAACACGTTCTTGCATGGCAACTAACGCAGCGGATTCTTTTCTGGCTTTTTCCAAAGCGATTCTTGTTGCGTTCTTTTCGGCTTCGAGCTGCGCTCTGGCTTTATTCGTTGCGATGATCTTCGCTTGCGCTCTGGTAATTGCCAATCCTGTAATTTTTTGCTCAATCTCAAGGCGCTCAGCCACTGCCCGTTTTGCATCGGTTATCGTCTTCGTGCGTATCTCCGCATCTTCCTGCAAACGTTGCTCCAAATCCGCTTTACTATTTGCTTCCTCAGCCGCGAGCATATCCATCTGCGCCTTTGCCTCCGCCGCGGCTCTCAATCGCAGTTCGGCCGACAGTCTGCTTTTTGCTGCATTCCTTGCAGCTTTTTCCGCCTCAGCGCGAGCTTCAGCTTCTTTTAGCGCTTCTTCATCCGCCTTGATTCGTTTCTGATATTCTTTGGCCGCAGCAGCTTCCACTTTCTTTCTCTCGTTGGCCATTGCTTTAGCCTCTTTCTCAGCACGCAAAGCCGTTTCTGCGGCAGCGAGCACCTCGGCTTCAATTTGCATCCGCTGATTGGCTTCTTCCAGCAGCTCGGATTCGGCAGCCAAGCGAGCTTTTACAGCATCGGCGGCGGTCTGCTCTTTTGCCAGAATCGATTCAGCCACTTCAGCAGCCACTTTATCCGCATCGGCCCTATCACGCGCTGCCATAGCAGCTTGCGCATCCAATTCGGCTCTTTTTCCGGCTTGCTCGGCTGCAATCGCCTCGGCTTCGGCTTTCTCAAGCGCCGCTTGTACCGCGGCAGTCTCCGCTTTCAGTCTGTCCTCTTCCCTCTCTTTTGCTTTTTTCTCTTCATGTAAACGACAATCGGCTTGCGCCAGCGCTTGCGTTTCCAATTGCAAGCGGGTCTGCATATCTTCAATGGCTTGCCGCTCAATCTCCTCGCGCGCCTTAGCCAGTGCCGTCACTTTTTGCCCTTCCTGAATCCTTGCTTGTGCCAGCGCTGCTGCACCGGTTTCTGCTTCAATCGCGGCTTGCGCAGCAAACTGCGCTTCTTCCGCCATTCTGCTTCGATTCAGCGCAGCTTCCGCAGCTTCGCTTTCTTTTAATGCCGTGGCATGCGCTTGATCCAAAGCATCGGCTTCTTGCTCAACACGCCTCTGCATTTTTTCCACAATCGAAGCTTCCGCTCTGATTTTAGCTTCCAGTAAAGCACTCAAAGCTTTCTCAGCTTTGATTTTTTCTTCCGCTAGCAGCTTGCCTTTCAACTCCAATTCCCGGCGCACATTGGCTTCTCTGATAGCCAAGGTTTCCAGCTTGGCCCTGGCCCGGGCTTGATCGGTAGCAATCGCTTCAGCTTGAATCCGGGTTTCAGCCGCAATCCTGGCATTAGCTTCGGCTCTCGCCCGCGCCTCAGCAGCCACTTTTGCAATATTTTCCGCTTCAATCCGCTTATGGGCTTCTTTGATGGCCTGATCCTCCGCGCTCAACCGGTTACGGTAGGCTGAATCAAGGAGTTGCTTGATCTCATCGGCCGATGCAAATTGCTGATTGGAATCATCCACGGGATCTGACTGCGATTCACCATCAGACGCGATAATCTCGTCACCAGACTGAGATTCCGGTGTTGTCGACAGCTTGCGCAACGAATTGAATAAACGCGACTTAAATGTCATAAATGATTAACCAAACCAGCAATTATTGGAACACGCTGATATTAATCAGCAGTTTTTCTGGAACTATCAATGCTCACTTTAGCAGCTTTGAATAAATAGCTTGCATTGAAAAAGAAGGGGAAAATTGCCTGTTTATAAGCCGAGATGCAGAAAGTCAACTTACTTAAGAATCTACAACTTATTGCTGTTGTAAAAACTGTATAAACAGCTATGGCATATTGATTTTATTGACATTTAAAATCCCCATCATCAGATTCAAACCGTCCTGTACCAAATGCTCCAGAATTGGCGCATAAAAAGGCATACTCAGCGCCATCACAAGCAGACCGATGGACAGTGTTAGGGGAAAACCCACCGCAAAAATATTTAACTGCGGCGCCACGCGCGTCAGAACACCCAAAGCCAGGTTAGTGATCAGCAATGCAGTAAGAACGGGAAGCGACAATTGCAGGCCGGATTTAAAAATTTCACTGCCCCAATTGGCTAGCGTCGTAAATGTCGCATTCGTCATTCCTTCCAATCCAATGGGCAAGGTGCTGAAGCTCTGCGAAATCAAAGCAATCATTATCAGATGCCCATCAATGGCAAGAAACGCCAAACTGGCAATCACACCCAGGAAGCGGCCTACAATATCGATCTGGCCGGAATTCTGCGGATCAAAGAAAACTGCAAAACCAAGCCCCATCTGCAAGCCGATTAACTCGCCCGCCATTTCCACCGCAACGAAAACAATCCGCATGACCAAACCCATAGCAATGCCAATCAATATTTGCTGCAATAAAATGGCAAAACCAACACCTGAAGCGGGATCAATTTGCGGTAATGACTTTTCCACCAGCGGCATAACCAGCACCGTAATCATTACTGCCAGACCCAATTTGACTCGCACCGGAACACTGGGATTACCCAAAAGAGGAGCGGTTGCCACCAACGCCAGGATTCTGCTGAGCGGCCAAAGAAATGCCGCCAGCAACGTGTTTAATTCCGCAGTAGTGATACTGATCATGGCAATCGGTCACTCATTGACTGGATCGGCACAACCGGTTTCCGGCAAACACCGCAGCAGATATTTCTTCAAGATCAACCGACCGCCAACCAAGGTATGCTGGTAAAAAGGCGCTGCATATAATCGGTCATGAGGGTAATCATCCAAGGCCCGGCCAATACGATGACCAAAAACATAACCAGCAATTTAGGGATGAATGACAAAGTCATTTCATTGATCTGCGTTGCCGCTTGGAAGATGCTCACCAGCAAACCGGTTGCCAACGCTGCAAGCAACAGCGGCGCAGAAATCATAAAAGTAATCTCAAGTGCTTGCCGGCCGATTGTCATTGCACTTTCTGGAGTCATAATGAATTTCCTTTCAGGTATAGAAGCTTTGTGTTAGCGAACCGATAATTAAATGCCAGCCGTCAACCAGAACAAACAGCATTAATTTGAACGGCAGTGAAATAATCATCGGCGACAGCATCATCATACCCATCGCCATTAACACGCTTGACACCACCAGATCGATGATCAGGAAGGGAATAAAGATAACGAAACCGATCTGAAATGCGGTTTTCAATTCGCTGGTGATATACGCAGGCACCAGTATTTTCAGCGGCACCTTGTCGCGGCTTTCAATTTCTTCACTGCCGGAAATCTGCACAAACAAGTCCAAATCCGTTTCCCGGGTTTGATGCAGCATGAATTCTTTCAGCGGCACGCTGGCTTTATCAGCCGCTTCCATGATATTCATTTTGTCTTGCGAAAACGGTAAATACGCTTCGTTGTATACCCGATCTATAACCGGTGACATGATAAAAAAGGTCAGAAACAACGCCAAACCCAGCAGCACCTGATTAGGAGGAGAAGATTGCGTACCTAGAGCCAACCTGAGCAGCGATAATACGATGATGATACGCGTGAAACTCGACATCATTAATACCACCGCGGGTAAAAACGTCAGCGAGGTCAACAGGATTAGCGTTTGCAGGCTCAGCGAATAAGTTGCGCTTCCGTCCGCGTTCGGTGAGCTGGTGAATGCCGGAAAACCGGATTTCTGCGCGAAAGCGGGAACGGCGATCAAACCAATCAATAACAGCATGGCCCGCAATGCGTTACGCATGTTCAAGCTACGCCAGCCGCGCTCAAGAACCGTTCTGAATCCGTTCCATGGAAACAAGGAACGAGTGACGGACACACATCGGTTATGCATTTTCTTTTTCCATACTCTGATTAAGCTGCGTGGCGAATGTTTCCACCGGGGGATGATCCGGCTTCGTGCCGGGTGCATCGGATCCCGGTTTGGTCATCGTGTGGAGCTTATTGACACGGCCGGGCGCCACACCGAGCACCAGCCAAGTCTGATCGATTTCGACCACAACAACCCGTTCTCTCTGCCCTACTCCGGCAGCCGCAACAACTTTGACAACTCCCGATGCCGCCGCCGGTATCAATGAGAAGCGCTTGAGCAGCCACGTGCCTCCCACGATCACGGCCAATACCAGCAGTAACGCGCCGATCATTTGCACCGTGCTTTCAGTCGATATCACCGGAGAAGGCGGCACATAACTTGGTTTCCCGGTTTCCGCAACTGCGGAAAATGACAGTGTCAATAACAAGAACATTCCATAGCGAATTAGCATGGCTGTACTCTAGCGATTAAGTTTGCGAATACGTTCACTGGGCGTGATGATGTCGGTCAAGCGGATACCGAACTTATCATTCACAACCACGACCTCACCTTGCGCAATCAGGCACCCGTTGACCAATACATCCATCGGCTCACCGGCCATGCCGTCCAATTCCACCACCGAACCCTGCGCGAGTTGCAGCAAATTCTTGATGGCAATCTTGGTACGGCCCAGCTCAACCGTCATCTGCACGGGAATATCGAGAATCAAGTCGATATCATGACGGGTATTATTCGCTAAGCCGTCTTTTGAGAATTCCTGAAAAACCGACGCGGATGCCGTCTGCGCACCCATGACAGGGGTACCATGTTTCTCCGCGGCAGCGGGTGAACCTTGATCGGATGCCGACTGTTCCGCCATCGCAGCAGCCCAATCGTCTACCTCCGTTTCTTGTCCCGCGGAATCATTGTGCGAAGACGCCGCCTGTTCTGCCATCGCAGCAGCCCAGTCGTCGGTCTCGGTTTGATCGTTTGCTGTAGTCTCAGACATTTCACTACTCTCCAATAAATTATTCAGACTCGGACGGCGCAATCATATTGTTGACTCTCAACGCATAACGCCCATTCATGGTGCCATAGCGGCAATCCATAACCGGCACTCCGTCGATGTGTGCGGTAATGGACTTAGGAATCTCCAGCGGGATGATATCCCCGCTTTGCATGCTGAGAATCTGCTCAAAAGTCACTTTCGTCTGTCCGAGATTGGCAACCAATTCCACTTCAGCCCCCTGTACTTGTTGTGACAGTAACTTGATCCAACGTTTGTCAACTTCCAGGTGATCGCCTTGCAACGCGCTATACAAAGTATCGCGGATGGGTTCAATCATCGAATAAGGAATACAGACATGGAATTCACCACCTTGGTTACCCATATCGATATCAAAAGTGACAGTCACGACGACTTCGTTCGGTGTTGCGATCGTGGCAAACTGAGGGTTCACTTCCGAACGGATGTATTCAAACTTTACCGGATACACCGATTTCCACGATTTTTCATAATCTTCAAATACTACTTCGAGCAAACGATGAATAATGCGTTGCTCGGTCTGGGTAAAATCCCTTCCTTCCACACGTGTGTGATAGCGTC
This sequence comes from Nitrosomonas oligotropha, assembly GCA_008015635.1. Lineage (GTDB taxonomy): Bacteria > Pseudomonadota > Gammaproteobacteria > Burkholderiales > Nitrosomonadaceae > Nitrosomonas > Nitrosomonas oligotropha_B. The sequence continues at coordinate 23,018 of SSFX01000025.1, read as the reverse complement.
CGTCACCGCCGAACAGATTATCCACAATCAGAAAAATCAAATTCGGATCGAAAACCATCAAGGCCGTACCGCGCAGCGGCTTCATATGAACCATGTTAAGGTTGGTCGGCACCACCAAATTACGCACGAATTCGCTGAACTTGATCACCTTGACCGGACCCACTGCAATGTCCACTGTACGGCGCATGAAATTGAACAAGCCGATGCGGAAGAATCGCGCAAAACGTTCATTGATAATCTCGTAGGTCGGCATCCGGCCACGAACAATGCGTTCCTGCGTTGCGAGGTTATAAGGCCGGACCCCACCACGATCCTCTTCCTCCTGCGCTTCATCGCTTTCGCCCGTGGCGCCTTTGAGAAGTGCATCAACCTCGTCTTGTGAAAGAAAATCTTCAGCCATGAATGATTACTGGATTACAAATGATGTAAATAACACTTCCCGTACATCTTCTTGCAGATCTTCCGAATCCAACGATTGCTTGATTTCTTCAACGATCTGCTGGCTCAATAATTGTTTCCCTTGAATGCCTGCAATATCGGTTGCTTTTTTGCTGGAAAGCAACATCAAAATCCGGTTACGGATATCCGGCATTTGTTTGGTAATTTCTTGCACGACCTCGGTTTCCCGGACTTTGACCGTTAATCCGACTTGTAGATATTGACTGTTATCTTCCGGTTGCAAATTAACCGTAAAAATATCCAATTCCATAAATTTAGTTGGCTTAGTTTTTGGTTTTTCCGGTTCGGCTTCTTCACCGCCTGACATCTTCATGAAATACCATGCGCCACCGGCGCCTGCACCGATCGCAATGATTGCTATCAAGATGATAATGATCAGTCCCTTCTTGCTCTTTTTACCTTCTGCAGCTGGTGCTTCCATCGTTTTTGCCATTTTCGCAACTCCTCATTGAATGAAATCCATTATGGGCGAGATGACCATAAACCGATGTCACAAATAACACTGAAATAATGTCGCTATTTTCAGCTAGGGAAGCTGGCGGGGAATTCAGCGCATATACGCTGATTTTGGCTTAAAAACAAAGAAATGCTGGTGAGTTTGAAGCCAGCGATTAATTGCTGTTTGAATCGCGGAGAAACAGGAATCCGGGTGAACCGGGCATCGGCCACACTGATACAGACTGAAAGCGTGACCGATGATGCAAACGAGATTAGTGCTGCATAAAAACCAACTGACCGGACCGGTCATTAAGCATAAGTATTAACCAGACCTTGATGCCTAATTGGCACTGCAGCCGTTTGAACTTGGCCGGTAACCTCCTGCCGCATACCACTCATAGTGCCCGTGTCTTTTCCAGCATATTGCGCTTGTTGCTGTTTATTTTCCTGTTGAAATGAATCAGCGCCAACCATTACATTACCCAGTTGAATACCACTCTCCGCCATCATCTCCCGCAGTCTCGGCAAAGCTTCCTGAATAGCGTCGCGTACCGCTGAGTGAGGTGATATGAATTGCGCCGTCGCTTGATCTTGCGTAATACTCAACATCACTTCAACCGGTCCGAGATGAGCCGGGTTCAGGCGAATCTCAGCAACCTGGTGTTGCTGAGATGTTAACCAGACAACTTTTTGCGCAAATTCACCGCCCCATCTGTGCTGACCTACAGGTGCATCGACTTTGACATCCGGTGAAACCGCAGTCTGCGAAGTTGCAGCTGTGGTGCTATTTAAGCCGAATGATTGTGTTGTAATCGGTTCTTCCTGGGTTTTAAATATCGGTGTTGCATTGTCGAGTTGAATATCTTCCTTCATTTCTGAAGGGGGTAAGAATTTGCCGTAAGCGGCAGAATCTGCCGTTCCCAAATATTGCCAATAATTATTGGGTAACGAAGCCGAGTTGCCCGCGACTGAATTTGCTTGGCTTTGGCCTTGCTGCAGTAATTGATTAACAGCCGGAGTCACGGCATGGGCAATTTGTTCACCTTCCTGAGGCAATATTGTATCGGCCGGTAACGAAGTCATGCCCTGTGGCAGCGTGGATACCGCCATCATCGCATCCGGATTGACTACGGTTCCCATGACTTGTAATGATGGTGTCGTTTTGTACGCCGCCGTCGCATCAGTCAACAAGCTTTGAATAAAACTGTTAGTACCATCCGCGGGAGCATCCGCAGCGGAATCCGTATCCTTATCTTTTTCAGAAATAGTGTTATCCGAGCGCTCTTGATCAGCAGCATTCGTTGCATCATTCTGCTTATGCTTATCCTGTTTGTCTGTCGCTTCTGACACTTGACGATCGAGGACTTTACCGAAGTCTTCCGTCACCGCATCGTTAGTGTTAGTCCCTGATGAACCAGCACTTATCAGCGCTGCTGTGCTTTCGCCCGACGATTTGATTTGAGGTGCAACCGATATGTTTAACATAGGCTTATGGTCTCGTACGATTAATTAATGCTACAAATGAATTAGCAATATCTATACCAATTCAGCTATTGCTATGGTTGTAATCAACTTTCCTTGACAGAAGAGGCATTACGATAAAAGGAATTCAGAGCGAATTCATCCAGTATTTTTTGCTCTTGTTTTATTTGTTTTTGATTCTCAGCACTTTGTTGACGCTGGGATAAAGTATCGAAGGATTTTAATTTACGCTGGCAGGATAAAAACTCCTCGTTGCCCGCACTTCTTTTATTTTGCGCATGTAAAACCGCTTGGCGTTGTTCTGTGATGGCCGCATCCAGTTTATCCATAAATGCAATAAAATTAAGCCATTCGATATGATCAATCCCCGTTGTGGTGAAATTCTGAAAATGCGATTGATAACTGTGGCGGTATTGCAAAAGTAAATTTAATTTCTTTTCCGCTTCCTGCTGTTGAAAATTTAACTTTCCCAGATGCTTTGCGGAAGCATCCGTTTTTTGTTGCGCCAATTCCAGCAGTAGTTTCAGCGATGACGTCGTTGGCATAATTCATTGATCCTTGGTTAGCGGATTCCTTCGCTCTCAAACAATTTGGATAGTTTTTCAAGGCTATCGGCAAAGTTTTCGTGTTGAAACATATTTTGCAGTAAGAATTTCTCCAGCGACGGGTAAAGCCGGATAGCCCGATCCAATTCCGGATCCGTACCCGCAACATAAGCGCCAACGCTGATCAGGTCATGACTGCGCTGATAGCGTGAATAGAGACTCTTGAACAACCGTGCCAGATTGGTCTGCTGCTGAGGCACTACGCTGGTCATGACACGGCTGATCGAAGCTTCGATATCGATAGCGGGATAGTGTCCCGACTCAGCCAATCTTCGCGACAAGACAATATGACCGTCCAAAATGGCACGCGCGCTATCGGCGATGGGATCATTCTGATCATCTCCTTCAGCCAACACGGTATAAAAGGCCGTTATCGAACCGCTATTCTGATTGCCATTACCGGCTCTCTCCACCAACTGCGGTAATTTGGCAAATACCGATGGCGGATAACCTTTCGTCGCCGGAGGTTCGCCGATCGCCAGGGAAATTTCCCGTTGCGCCATAGCGTAACGAGTCAATGAATCCATAATGAGCAGCACATGTTTACCGCTATCGCGAAAATACTCGGCAATGGCCGTGGCATAGGCTGCGCCTTGCAGGCGAAGCAACGGCGAGGTATCGGCAGGCGCGGCAACGACAACCGAGCGCGCAAGCCCTTCCTCTCCCAAAATATTTTCGATGAACTCCTTAACCTCGCGTCCCCGTTCGCCAATGAGGCCGACCACAATGACATCCGCAGTGGTATAACGCGCCATCATGCCCAGCAGTACGCTTTTACCCACACCACTACCGGCAAACAATCCCATGCGCTGCCCGCGCCCAACCGTCAACAATGTGTTGATCGCTCGCACGCCAACATCCAGCGGTTCACTCACCGGCACTCGTTCCAATGGATTATAGGGTCGGCTATAGAGCGGCACGCTATGTTCCGCATGGGTAGGTCCGAGGCGATCCAGCGGTTCACCGACACCGTTCAGCACACGCCCCAATAGTTCAGGGCCGACGGAGACATGTTTAGCGCGATCGGCCGCGCGTCTACGCGGATGCTGAAGACTACCCAAGCGAGGCAATTCACCCATCAGCTCGGCAGGAACCACTTTCGCACCGGGTGACAAACCATACACATCACTGGATGGCATGAGAAACAAACGTTCTCCGGAAAATCCCACAACTTCGGCTGAAACGCTATGGCTATTCGACAGAAAAATAGTGCAACTGCTACCGACGGCCAATTTCAACCCGACCGCTTCCATGACCAATCCGGAAACGCGCGTAATGGTTCCGCTTAGTAAGAATGGGCTGGAGGGATGAATCAGCTGCGTGCAGTTCTTTAAGAAACCGCCCCATTGCTCATGGCGCGACATATTAATTTTTCCTCTCGAGCCTGCCATCTTGCTGCCCAATGGCTGACAATACCCGTTGCCAGCGTACTTCCAGACCTCCGTTCACTTCACTCCCGTTGGCTTCAATGCGGCAACCGCCCCGGGATAATTGTTCGTCTTCACGGATGCTCCAATGATCCTGCTCCAGTTGGCCGCTCAAATGCGCAAGCACTAATTTGGCATCCTCCGGGTGTAAGAAAAGGCGGGGATTCTGCACGGTGTTAGGCAAGTTACGGATGGCTTCCTGCACGATCGATATGATCAGCTCGGGTTGTAATTTCAGTGCCTCGGTTACTATTTTCTTGGCAAGCGCAAGCGCCAGTTCCAGCAGATCATCCGCCACATGCTGATCCATGTCATGAAGGTCCTGATCCAGCTTGTGCAGTAGCGCTTGAATATGCGCCACTTCCGCTTTAACCTCGGATTCCGCTATGCTCCTGCCTTCCGCATACCCAGTCGTATTTCCTTCTTGCCAGCCTGCCGCATATCCTTCTTCTTTGGCGCTTTGAAGAATTGCCGCAACATCCTCTGCGGTTGGCAGCGTAACCTGCGGCACTGGACTATCCGGTTGAATACTTGACTCTGCTTCCTGCCCCTCTTGCGGCCCATCCGGGGTTTCAAAGGAATCCATTTCCCATCGCTGAAAAGCGGTGAGTTTCTCTTTGGGAACAAAGTTACTTGCAATCATCGATAAACCTACTATCCGGTAATAAACAGGCCAGGCTATTCATAGTTACTATGGATTCCGTTGATTTGAAGCGAAAGAACCGGTTAAATGAAACCATCATCACCTTTTCCACCCAGCACAATCTGCCCATCGTCAGCCAATTGACGCACAATTTTGAGAATTTCTTTTTGTTCGGCTTCGACTTCGGACACGCGTACCGGACCTTTGCTCTCAAGATCTTCGCGCAGGGCTTCAGCGGCACGCTGCGACATATTCTTGAAAACTTTCTTACGCAATTCTTCTTGCGCGCCCTTCAATGCAATAATCAAAGATTCCGACTGGACTTCACGCAGCAGCAGTTGAATACCATGGTCATCAATTTCGATCAGATTATCGAATACAAACATTTCATCCATGATTTTTTGCGCCAATTCTTCATCGTACTGTTTGACATTCTCGATCACGCTGGTTTCCTGCGCGGATGGCACAAAATTAAGTATCTCCGCAGCCGCCCGGACTCCGCCCATCGCAGCTTTACGGATGTTATTGCTGCCCGATAACAATTTTGTCAGCACGTCATTGAGCTCACGTAGCGCATCGGGCTGAATACTGTCCAATGTGGCGATACGTAACAAAGTGTCGTTACGCAGCCGCTCGGTGAACAAACTTAAAATTTCACTCGCCTGGTCCCGTTCCAGATGAACCAGAATGGTGGCAATAATCTGCGGATGTTCATTCTTAATCAGCTCCGCCACCGATGGCGCATCCATCCACTTCAATCCCTCAATACCGCTGGTATCGCCGCCCTGCAAAATACGATCGATCAGATTGGCCGCTTTTTCATCACCCAGAGCACTGGTCAAAACCTTGCGGATATAATCCGCCGAATCCTGGCCCAGCGTGGTTCTTCCTTCAGCCTCGTTACAAAATTCCGACATGATCGTCTCGATCTCGGATCGCGTGATATTCTGCAACGTGGACATCGTTTCACCCAGCCTTTGCACTTCCTTGGGACCCAGCAGTTTGATAACCGACGCCGCTTCTTGTTCGCCCAAAGTCATCAGCAAGATTGCGCTCTTTTTGATTCCTTCATCATCCATTTTTAACCATCCAATCTTTCACCACATTGGCAACGATAGCAGGTTCATCCAGAGCCAATTGCTTAGCCCTCTTAAGATTCTCATCAAATATCGATTTCTGAATCGCTTGAATGGCCGCTTCGTCCACTTGCCCCGGCAATTGACCTAATGCCGCTGCTGCTGTTTCACCCGGCAGCTTCGCTTGCTCAGCTGGCGGCGGAGGCGGCGGGGCCAAACTTTTCAGGAACGGCTTGAGTATCTTTAACAAGAAAAATAAAACCACAGCCACGATCAATAATTGCTTGCCGATATCCTTGGCCAGCATGATCACATCAGGATCTTTCCAGAGTGGAACATCCAGCACCACTTCACCCGTGTGCGTAAATAAATTGTTGGTTACCGTGAGCGAATCTCCGCGTTTCTCGTTATAACCCATGGCTTCACGTACGAGATTGTTGATTTCCTTGATCTCATCGGCAGTTAACGGTTCGTTCGTGACTTCACCGTTTTCATCCACTTTCTTACGGTAATTCACCACGACTGCCGCGGATAAACGCTTGATATTGCCAGTCGATTGCTGCACATGCTGTACGGTTTTATCGACTTCGTAATTCGTCGTTGATTCTTTCTTCTTGTCAGTCGGTACTGCCGGCTTATCGGCGCCTTCCTTATTCTCCCCGCCAGTTTCAATGGGCGCAGATGCAGGCTCAGGCGGACGATTGGATAATGCACCCGGAATACCGCCATCCAATTTCGAACCCGTCGAAGTCGCCTCAAGCGTTTGCTGGCTGCGAATCGCAGCTGCCTCGGACTCGGTATTATTCGGCCGGTAAGTTTCTTCGGCACGTTCAACGCGGGAGAAATCCACATCGGCAGTTACTTGGGCACGCACATTGGCGGCACCGGTAATCGGCGTCAAAATGGTTTCGATGCGGCGGATATAATTTTCCTCAAGCTCCTGGATATACTCCAGTTGCTTCGCGTCAAACCTGGAATCCTGCTTGTCGTTCTGTGTGCTGAGCAGATTGCCGTGCTGATCCACGACCGTCACATTTTTTACCGGTAAATTGGGCACGCTGCTGGACATCAAATGCACAATCGCGCTGACTTGCTCAACACTCAGCACCCTGCCCGCATGTAAGTTGAGCAGTACCGAAACACTCGGTTGCTGCTTTTCGCGTGAAAATACCGAAGGCTTGGCGATTGCTAAATGCACGCGCGCGCTTTGCACCGCGGCGATGGACTGAATCGAACGCGCCAATTCACCCTCCAGCGCGCGCTGATAGTTAACCTGCTCAAGGAATTGACTGGCGCCGAATTTTTGATTTTCCATTAACTCGAATCCTGCCAGACCGCCTTTCGGCAGTCCCTGTCCCGCCAAGCGCAACCGCACTTCATGCACTTGCTTCTCAGGCACCAGGATGGCGCCGCCGCTTTCGGAAAACTTGTACGGCACGTTCATTTGTTGCAAAGCGCCGATGATGGCAGCGCCATCCTGATCCGGCACATTGTTGTAGAGCACGCGATACTCCGGTGTCTGGCTCCACATCAAAGCACCCGCCAGCAACGCGACAACAGCCGCCGCCGAGAGAATCAATCCAAGCTTCTTTTGATTGGATAACTGGCTAAACTGCCCCAGACTCATCGTTGAGACGGGTGATGTTGTATTGGATTCACTCGGTACTGTTGCCACGTGTTTTTCTCCTGCTTAAATTCTGGGCCGCTCATCAATATTGGATTTGTCATTGACGACAAACCGAAAATTTCATTTCTAAAACTAATCTAATTATTGTTATTTAGCTTGCATTACCAGGCATGCAACTTATCAAGCGCCATGCCATAAAAAAACATCAATCAACTATCCTCATACAAAATGGATTTTTATTGATGCGATGATTATCGATAAATTTATAAAATCTGAATGCGTAAATAGAATAGGTTTGTCTGCCTTATTCGCATCATTATCGGGACGGGTAACGGTGGTAAGCTACTGACCATTATCAACAACTGTCATCCCAACGCGTGCAAACCGAAAACGTCAGTGAAATTAAACCGGTGCCGGCCGATCAAGAGCAGCTCAAGCTGGCGTTCGCGGCTTTTAATGCAGCATCGGAGCAGCTGTCCGGCGTCTATCAGGATTTACAGCACCAGGTAGCGCAGCTCACCCGTGAACTGGCGCTTGCCAACGGTGAATTGCACAAACAATTAATCGCGAAGGAAAATCTATCGCAGCAGTTAAGCCTATTATTGAACGCATTACCGGGCGGCGTAATCGCACTTGACGCTCAGGAATGCATCGAACAAGTCAACCCGGCTGCTATCGCCATTCTTGGTGAATCCCTGGTTGGCAGGGATTGGCGGCAAGTGATGCAAGAACGTTTATCGCCAACGGCGATCGTCAATGAGTGGCTGGTGAAGCTACAGCAAACCACGCAGCCGCGGCGTATCCGCATCGAGAGCAGCGCCACCGACGCGGCTGGCAGGCGGATTTTGCTGGTGAACGATATCACTGAAGCCTATGCCATGCAGGAACAGATCCGGCGTAATCAGCGCTTGACTTCCATGGGCGAAATGGCGGCCAATCTCGCACATCAGTTACGCACCCCGCTTTCGACCGCGTTGCTTTATGCCAATCACCTGGGAAGCGATGCCTTGACGCCCGTCGAGCGGCGCAAATTCGCAACCAAAACCATTGAGCGCCTGCATCATCTCGAGCATTTAACAAAAGATATGCTGCGTTTTGTGAAAGGTGAAGCAAGGCGGCGCGAACGTGTCGTCATCAGCGATTTGTTAGCGGAGTTGCATCAAGTCATAGAGCCGCAAATAACACAGCAGGATTTGCAATTTATTGTACAGGATCAGAGCATGGCACAAGCTTTGATAACGGATCGGCAGGCTTTATGCGGCGCCATGATCAATCTTCTGGAAAACGCCATGCAAGCATCGGCTACAGGCGGGAAAATTATTCTGACCAGCCGCCTGGAAGGAAAAAATATCATCCTAAGTGTTCATGACAATGGTTCGGGTATTGAAGCGGCGCTGCAAGAAAGATTATTCGAGCCTTTCTTCACCACGCGCGCGGAAGGCACTGGCTTAGGCTTAGCCATTGTCCGCGGTGTCATAGAATCCATGGGCGGCGACGTACAAGTCGATTCATCACCGCAGACGGGGACCGAATTTATGATACGGCTACCCAGAAGCACAGGAGGGAAATCATGAAAACACTGCCGATTCTGGTGGTAGAAGACGATCAGGATTTATTGGAGGCCATTTGCACCACGATGAAATTGGCCGGTTACACGGCATTGCCTTCTGCGAACGGCAACGATGCCATGACTATCCTGCAGGAATCGCCAGTGGGGATGGTGGTCAGCGATGTGCAAATGAAACCCGTTGATGGATTTACGTTATTAAGAAAAATCAAGGCATTCAGCCCGGAACTCCCGGTCTTGCTGATGACCGCATACGGTGATGTGGAAAAAGCGGTTGCCGCCATGCAAACAGGCGCGTGTGATTATTTGCTGAAACCATTCGATCCGGATAGCCTGCTGGCGCATGTCAAGCGATATGCCTTATCCGAACCGGAACAAGACGACGGCGTTATCGCCAAAGATCCGCTTACGCGCGCGTTACTATCTTTGGCCAAGCGCGTTGCGCAATCACCGGCCACCGTTATGCTGACAGGTGAAAGCGGTTGCGGTAAGGAAGTCATCGCGCGTTTTATTCATCAGCATTCGTTGCGCTCCGCCAAGCCATTTGTCGCAATCAATTGCGCGGCGATTCCGGAAAATCTGCTGGAAGCGACGCTGTTTGGTTACGAGAAAGGCGCTTTCACCGGCGCGGCACAAGCTCAACCGGGCAAGTTTGAACAAGCGCAAGGCGGTACGCTGTTGCTGGACGAAGTTTCGGAAATGCCGCTGGAGTTACAGGCCAAATTGTTGCGCGTTCTGCAGGAGAGAGAAGTTGAGCGCGTCGGCGGGCATAAAACGATCAAATTGGACATCCGTGTTCTGGCGACTTCCAATCGCGACATGATGGCGATGGTCAAAAGCGGCCGGTTCCGTGAGGATTTGTATTACCGCCTCAATGTGTTTCCCATCGAAATCCCGTCGCTGCGTCAACGACCATTGGATATCGAGCCTCTGGCACAGCACGTGCTTGCGGAAGCAGCAGCAAGTTCGGCGCAACCGCCCTGCACAATGACGCAAACCGCAATCAACACACTAACGCACTATACCTGGCCAGGCAATGTCAGAGAATTGGAAAATGTCATGCAACGCGCCATGATTCTGGTAACGGATAACATCATTGACACCGAGCATCTCCATTTGCCGCAGGCGGATCCAGTCCAAGCCGAAGAATCTATTGATCAGGAATCATCTTCTGAAGATATGAAAACGCTTGAGCGTAAACATATCTTGGAAACCTTGGCAGCCGTTAATGGTTCCCGAAAACTGGCCGTAAAGAAGCTGGGGATTTCCGAACGGACACTACGGTATAAGTTGCAGCAATACCGGATGTCCGGCTAATTAAAACCCAGCTTTTACCGATAGTAGCTGACTAAGGTCATTTGAATTTTATGATTTTTTACGTAATACTTAAGAAACTTTATGTTGGAGTGAATCATGGACAAAGCCGGAATCGATAACATTTTGCAGCAGCTGCAAGCAACGTCGGCACTGGCTTCCGGTGTAAAAAAACTATCGGGTGCGGATGAAGTTGCAGGCGTTGATTTCAGCGAGAAACTAAAAACGGCCGTCGAACAAGTTAACCATGCGCAAAAAAGTGCAGATAAACTCAGCGAACAATTTGTCAGCGACCAGTCGAATGTCGATTTGCATGAAGTGATGATCTCGTTACAGAAAGCCAATGTATCCTTTCAATCCATGGTTCAAGTCCGCAACAAGCTGGTAACCGCCTACCAAGAAATCATGAACATGCAGGTCTAAACAGACTGATCCCGATTAAGGTGAGAATCAAAACCAAAAGATCAGCATCTTGATACTCAAAATCAGCGCTATAACAGCAAATATTTTTCTCAAACAAGTTATTGGCAAACCATGAGCGCAGCGAGCGCCATAGGATGCCGCAATAGTACTAGTGATCGCTATTATCAAGAATGCTGGTACATCAATGAATCCAATGGTATAGGGATTACTTGATGTGACAGGCAAACCGCTGATCATGTAGCCAACGGTACCCGTGATGGCAATGAAAAGTCCGATTGCCGCTGAAGTGCCAATGGCGCTTTTTATGCTCACATTCTTATAGCCGAGGTAAGCAACGGCGAGGAAACCGCCACCCACTGCGGCAAGAACCGATACCGATCCGATCCCGGTGCCAGCCGCAATCAATCCGCCCAACGTTGCTGGTTTTGAGCTGGGCTTCGGTTGCCAATTAGAAAACATTTGCCCCGCTACAAATGCCATGAACAATGTAAAAAATATAGCGATGTAGGCTGAGTTAACGTTGGCAGCGATTTGTATAGACACAAAGGCACCGAGAATTATCCCGGGCGCCATTCCGCCAGCCATCTGCCACACAACGGCGCTTCGAGAAGCATGTGCATAGATACTCGCAGTTGAAGAAATGATCATGCAGGCCAGCGACGTCCCCAATGCCAAGTGAATTGCATTATCTACGCTGATACCCCCTGGTAAGTAAAAATGGATGTCAGCAAGGGAACCAATATTCCACCGCCACCAAGCCCCAGTAAACTCGCCATAAAGCCAACTAAGGCACCCAATACAAGGTACAACAATATCCATTCGATATCCGGCATAAAAATTAACCTATTTTTTGATTTTCTGTAGCAACCAGGCGGTTTCCGTTGATTTAACCGTGCCTCTCAATCCACCCGCGACATCCTTGCTTCCAACAGACTTCAGTTGGTAAGAAGCACCATAGTGTTGTTCTACTTCGCACTTGCTCACTGAAAACGGCGGGCCTTCCATGAGCAGCTGATCGTATTCATACGTGATCAGCAACTGCGGGGCAGTACCGGTTATGTTCATCAGATGCGTCGTATAGTGTTTTCTTACGCACATAGGCAGAGCAACCAAAGCGGCGCGATCGTATATCGCACCTATGGGTCCAAGATATTCAGCAGACACAGCAAAAATATCGCCTGCTAATATGTCGATATTTTCAGCACGATAGCGAACCAATTGCCCAACTTTGGAGATCTCCGGCTCCAAACCAAGTTCTTCAAACAACTGGTTAATGGCAAGTTCGCTCAGTTCCGCACCAGCAACTCGATAACCGCGGGCAAGTAACCATGCCGCATCGCGTGTTTTGCCGCACAACGGCAGGAATACACGGCTACCCTTTGGCAGATTTAATGTTTCAAAGTGCGCTACTAAAAATGGATTTGCCTCGTTTTCATGAAAACCGATCTCACCTTGTTCCCATTTCCGATGCCAAAAATTTTCTTCCATAGTGTCCCCTTAAGTGCCTAAAAAATTAGTAAAAAACCATCAACTTTATGACTTATGTGTTGTACTAAATAGCGTACTGAGCTAGGATAAAGGCTCAAGTCGACTTGAAGTCAAGCATTAATTGCAACAGGTGAAATAATGGATATAACCGAGGTCGCCAAGGCATCCGGATTACCCGCTTCAACGTTACGATTTTATGAGGAAAAAGGATTGATCCAGTCAAATGGCCGGAATGGATTGCGCCGTTTATTCAGCGCCAATGTTATCGAGCGGCTGGCTTTGATATCTTTGGGGCGCAGCGCCGGATTCTCGCTGGATGAAATTGCTGAAATGTTTACTCCGGATGGGCCAGACATCAATAGAGCGTTGCTTTCAGCCAAGGCGGAGGAGCTGGATAGGACAATCGAAGAATTAATCGCTATGCGCGACGGACTCCGTCATGCAGCGGTCTGCAAAGCACCCAACCATTTTGAATGTCCAAAATTTCTTCGTCTCCTCCGTGTTGCTGGTAAGAATCGGTTTAGACAGCCCAATAAATTGAAGGAAAAAAAGCTTAAATGAGGAATAGAGGAAACGTAAGGGCGCTCGTAAAAACTGGATATGGATTGCGGATATGACTTGCGTCCGCACCTGGGCAGGGCTCCTGCACCTGCCGCAATCATTGATGTACTGCAAGCCAGAGCTGGTCATCCTGTGAAAACAGGACGGCCAGCTCGGAGTGTGAGCTGATCGACAGAAGCATTCCTGGAAAAGTAAAAACCGGAACAAAGTTGGCCATATTCACCGGGATCGAGACACTCTCGGTCCAATGAAAAAGATATCCATCAAATTGGAACGACCCCAATCTATATTTCACTCCTCCATCGCCATTTCCAGTTCCAGCCAATTTTCTTCGAGTTCAGCTACTTTTTCCTCGAGTGCCGCATGAAGGGTGCTGAGCCGGTCAATTTCCTCGCGCGGACAGTTCGTATACGTCACCGGATCCGCTAAACGGCGGTTCGCTTCGGTCAATTCTTTTTGCGCGGCCGCCAAAGTTGCTTCGAGTTTTGCTTGTTTCGACAGCAATGCCTTCTTGTTCGGTTTCGCTACTGTTTTGGGCTGCATTTTTTGCGAAGCTGGCTTTGATTCCGCGGCTTCACTGGAACGGCGCGCTTCTATCCAGTTTTTGTAATCTTCCAGATCGCCATCGAGCAGCTGTGCTTTGCCATCGGCCACCAGCCACAATTCATCCGCCACCGCACGCACCAAGCTGCGATCGTGCGAAACCAGCACCACGGCGCCGCTATAGGCTTCCAGCGCCAACGTGAGCGCATCGCGCATATCCAGATCCAGATGGTTGGTCGGTTCATCCAATAACAGCAAATGCGGTTTTTGCCAGGCCAATAAAGCCAGCGCCAGACGGCTCTTTTCTCCTCCGGAGAAACTGGCGACCGGGCGATCCTCACCATCTCCGCCAAGCCCAAACCGCCCCAGAAATTTCCGCAAATCCAATTCGGTCTGCGCTGGAGCCAGTTTCTGCATATGCTGCAAAGGCGCTGCCTTACCGTCGAGATTTTCCAGCTGGTGCTGCGCAAAGTAACCGATACGGATATTTTGCGCCCACTCCAATGAACCGGTTACCGGTTGAATTTCTCCGGTCAGCAGTTTGATCAAGGTCGACTTTCCCGCCCCGTTCGGTCCCAGCAATGCAATCCGTGCGCCTGCCTGCAAGATCAGATGAACATGCTGAAACAGTAAATGATCGCCGTAACCAAAGCTCATGTCTTGTACCCGCAGCAACACATCAGGACTGCGCTCCGGCGCTTCAATTTGCAGCTCGTAGTGACCATCTTCCACAGACAGCGGCGCCAGACGCGTCAAGCGTTCCAGTGCCTTGATGCGGCTTTGCGCTTGTTTGGCTTTGGTAGCCTTGGCTCGGAAGCGGCGCACAAAATCCTCCATGTGCGCAATTTGTCTTTGTTGTTGCTGCAAAGCCTGGTTATGTTGCAATAGACGCTCGGCGCGCGCGCGCTCGAAATCATCATAATTACCGCTATAACTGTCGATTTTCCGGTCATTGATATGCGCAATGCGATTGACGCACGCATTCAAAAACTCACGATCATGCGATACCACGATCAAACTGCCCGGATAGCGCGCCAAATATTGCTCCAACCAAAGAATCGCTTCTAGATCCAGGTGATTGGTTGGTTCATCGAGCAACAACAAATCAGCGCGGTGCATCAAGGCGCGCGCCAGATTCAAGCGCATCCGCCAACCGCCCGAGAAATGATCAACCGGTTGCTCCAGCGCGGCGTTGGCAAAACCCAGCCCACTCAATAGCTGTGCCGCCCGCGCGCGCGCGGTATAACCGTCAATGGCTTCATAGCGTTGCTGCGCTTCAAACCAGGCGGCATCGTGCTCAGCCTGAGCCAGAATTTTGTCCAGCCGGTGCAATTCCACATCACCATCCAGTACAAATTCAATGGCAGATTGCGCCGAATTAACGATCTCCTGTTCGACGAACGCAACGGTTTTACCCGATTGCAAACTGACTTCGCCGTTATCCGGCTTGATCACTGCCCGGATCAAACGAAACAAAGTGGATTTCCCGCACCCGTTTTTACCGACCAAACCAACACGCTGATTGGCAAAAATCTGCAAATGGCAATTTTCCAGCAGCGGAACGCCGCCTTGCAGATAAGTCACAGACTGAATATTCAGCATAACATTGTAAAAATTTCAGAACACCCGATTGAACAGCTTAAGAGAGGAAAGCAAACTTGCGAATGCCCGTTGTGTTGTATCAATGATCCGCTTATCCAAAGCACACAGCGATCAATGTTAACACGCCATACAAAACATAGCGGCTGATATATAAAAAAAGAAAATGTTTATAACCGGATGATACATAATACATAATTAAAGTGTTAAGTTATTAGGCAGAGGGAAAATTCTCTTTAGCGTCCATTAAGTTAATGATCGAAAATAAATCTTATACACAATGTTATCCACAAAAAATGTGGATAAATCAAAATTGCTCAGGGTAAAGAAGATGATACCTCAAGAGGCGGAGTAAATTCCTAGCGGATCATGAAACCGGCTGGCTGCTTATTTCCGGAATTTAGCACATTTTGGCCAACTGGTTTATCAGCGTAAATAGATCGTAACCGGCATGCCATTGATTAACCGGCTTTTCACATTTCCAACAAATTCCAATTGCGCCAAAATTGCAAAACGGACCGTTTCCAGCGGGTTAATTTCAGCCGTCGTAGACTTCTGCATCACACCGGGGACGGAAATTATTTTTGCTTCAGCTTTTTCCCCGTTGGGGAATTTGACCGTGACCATTTGCCCCACTACGGCATAGTCCTGGTATTTTGGCGGAATGAATGCATCGATATGCACTTTCTCGGGAAATATGATCTCAAGCAAGGCTTGACCACGCCCCAGAAACTCTCCGGGTTGCGTAAACATCTCTGTCACCATGCCGCGTCCCGATGGCGCAAACAGGCTTAACTGCAGGACTTGATCCTGAGTCTTATCAAATTCGAGTTGCAGCTGATTGATCCGGTTTGAAAGCATGCGCATTTCCGGAGACTGGCCTTGTTCCTGGCTATACATCCGGTCACGTTCCTGGCGTTGCGCTTTCTCCAGCGCCACCAGATTTTCCAGCGCCGAATTTAACTGACTTCGTGCCAGCGCAATTTCAGCTTGTGTTGCGGCGCCCTGTTTGTACAAGGTCTCATACTGACTCAAGCGTTGGGATGCGAAATGCTTCTGTTCGTGCGCGAATTTCAACAACTGAGCCGAGCTTGTTCTGGAATCATCGGCTTGCAGCAACATCTTGTGCTTTTCCTGTCTCAGCCCATCCAGTTCCACCTGCAGCCGGTCACGGCTATCCAGCAATGCGGCATTCACCAGTTCAGCTAACGGTGCGCCTTCGGAAACCGTCTGCAGCGGCTCGACAAAAAGCTTTTCAACATAGCCATCTACAGCGGTACGCACAGTGAAACTAGGTACCCGGATACGGCCATTGGCTTCAATACTGATCGTGTCCCAAATAATCGTCCCCAGCAGATATACCACCGGGAGGCTGGAAATGGCCATGATCAAATACCAGCGCCACGGCCTGCCGGCTCGTTTGGCGGCGCTATATTGAACCCGTAATCCCCGGTCGATATCCGGAGCCTTATTTTCTGGTTGATTAAAACGTATTTTCATGAAGATAGCTTACCAAATCTTGCCATGATTGAATAACTAGCCCGGTAAAATTAGGGGCCCGGAGTTGACTCTGCAATTGTTGCATCGCATGAATAAAAATGGATTGCGGCTTATGCACATAACTATTCTCCGGACCCAATTCTGATTCCAGGCTTTGCGCCAGACTGAATAACAGATCCGGATATTGATTCATGACCGGCTTGAGCGCAGTCACGATATTCGTCAGATTCATCGCATAATACATGACGGTAATCTCTTTGATCCCTTTTGCCTTGAGTTCGCAGAGCACGCAAATATCAAATGATGTGGCTTTCGTCAGATAGCGCGGGTGAATACTGGCGCCTACCGGCCACGGAGAAACAGCCGACACTTGACGCACCGTTTCGATCAATTCTTCCAGACGCGCCTTGCCAGGCAAGTCCGACTTCAGTTGATCCGGCTCGATATCCAAATGCAGGCCATCGAAATTGATGTTACTCAATTTCTTGACGATCATGAGTAGTTTCTCGCGCTGCTCCGGCAGAATCCAATCAGGATCGCCTAACAGCAATTCAACTTTTTTTCCTCGCCGGTGCGCTTCGGTTAGAAATTTTTTAAGCGACGCGGGATTTGCGGCAAATTTTGAAATCTGCTGCTGATCCAAAGAAATCAGAAAGCGATCGATCTCGATGGTTTGATTTTTTTCCCATAAACCGGGTTGTGTGCTTAATTTGTCAAAGTTCCAGACATACACGGCAACACGTCCGGACGAAGCGTCTGCATTACCGGCAGCAGAGAAACTGGTGCGCTTTGGCGCAGCCTTGGTTTTTTCTCCGTTGACAAGAAACGACGCCGCTTGTTGCAGCGGTTCAGTCAATTGGCTTAAGTTGATTTCCGGGTGAATATCCCTGCCTTTTCCCTCCAGCAGCGTAAGGAATTGCCGCAACCGGATATGCAGCTTCCATTGTTCCGATTCTGTTTCGACATTCTCGATAGCCACCCGGTAATACGTATTAACCGCTTGAAAATATTTCTCGATCACATCGCCATCCAAAATCTTCAGGCGCAAATGTCTTTCACGAATCAACTCACGCGCCGCTTCAAGGCGCGTATGCTGAAACTTGATTTGCTGCGCGAGCTGTTGATAACTGCTGAGCAAAGCGCGGAATTCGTGTTGCAGTTCTTGATCGCGATGCGTGTAGTCCGCCCGCAGACTGATCAACAGACTGTTCAAGCGCGACTCTTCATTCTTGCGCACACTCATAATTTCGATCGGCATACGGAAATTAAAACCGACTGCGCCGCCATAGCCCATCTGCATGGATTCAGGCGAAGGATGCGGAATGGCCGGACCGCCAAAAGCGGTGGCGTTGACATCCGAATCAATGCCACGCCAGTTCTCTGTCTCTTTAGTTTTTTGAATATTTTCTATCCGTGCTTGCAGTATTTTCAGATCCAGCTGCTCGATATCGATCGGCGTATTGCTGTCGATCGCATACAACACCGGTTTTACGGGCTCGAACGGCCGTATTTCCGAATTCGTTAAATAACCCAGTCTGATCAATGCTTGATCGCGGTTATTGCTGAATTCGATTTGCGATCGTTCGGCGCGATCAAATGCAGAAAGAAACTCCAGATAATCCGACATGAATAACAAGCCCGCTTCGCGCCGTTTATGCAGTATGGAAATCACGCCATCATCGCGCAAACGCAAGTAGGCTTCGGTCAAAGCCAGCATTTTCTTCGCGCTCCAATACGCCGCGTAGTTTTCTTCCAGAAAGAGCCGCGCCAGCCGCTTGCTCCAATCCAGACGGACATCATCAATTTTTACTTGCGTGGCGGCATCATTGATCGCCCGTTGCTGTCTCTCCGCGCTGCCTAACAAGGGATAACGCACCCCGATGCGGCCCATCGGATCGAAGAAATGTCCGAAAGGCTCTCTGGCAAAAGGGCTTTTCTGATAACCAGCCGATATTCCGCCAAATATCTCCCAGCCTTTCTGCGCTTCCTGCACATTCAAGTTCGAGCGTTGCGCCTCCAGATCGGCCTTCGCTTTCAGGACCGTCGCGGCTTGCTCCAGATGCGTATAAAACTCGGTCAGCGTTTTAACTTCAGCACCTGCATTGGCTGTCAGCATCAGTAGCAGAAACAACATCAGTAGCGGGAAAATGCGCACTTTTACTGTTTTCCCTTTTTAAGCACCCACAAAGGCGCCATTGCGGAATCCAAGTGACCTTTGTTCAGTATCTGTTTTAAAATTGCAAAAGCGCTCCAGACGCGCGAAACAAACTGGAACAACGGATAAACAGGCAGGATCAAAGCAGCATGGCAGTCCTCCCATTTTCTGTCTGAGACGAGCACAAGATAAAGAATGTACTGCAGGGTAATCAAGCTTAAGTAGAACAAGTAGACCAGCACCATGCTTAGAAAAAAAGTCAGCATAGGCAGCTTTATCGCCATGTAGATCGTATAAATCACGATAGAAAAAGGCATGACGATCTGAAACAGAATGCCGTACCAGAGCAGAAATATAAAATTGCTCCACCCCATCCTCGATGCGGAAATACCGTACTTATGTTTATTCGAGTAGATATACCAAAGATCGCCATCCCAGCGAAGGCGCTGCTTTAAAAAATCCTTGAAACTTTCCGGTGCATCGGTATGCGAAACCGCGCCGGGTTCAAATTCAATCCTCAGGTGCGGATAACGCTGATGGTATTGTTTAATACGCAGTGTCAAATCAAGATCCTCGGCTGTTCCGGTATTCCATCCGCCAATTTTCTGGATGAAGGACTTTCTAAAAATACCAAACGCGCCAGGGACGTTATTAATGACATTCAGTTTCGCAAACCCTAGTTTCCCTATCTGCATGGTCAACATATATTCCAGACTCTGCAGCCGAGTGATGATCGCTTTTCTGGCATTACGCACACGCATCGGCCCCGTCACCGCGACAATATCAGGGTCGCGAAAATGAGCGGCAGCGGAACTGATCATTTGATTATCAAACGATGTATCGCCATCCAAAGCGAGAAAAATTTCACCTTGCGCCCGGCTAAGTCCGGCGTTCAATGATGAGACCCTGCCACCGCGTTGAATTTTCGGAATGATGACCAATGAGCGCTTGGGATAATTGGCAACCACGGGCACGAGTTCTTTCAATGCCTGATACGTGGTCAAATTTTTCTGTACGCCATCGACCATCGCAATGATTTCAATATGCCCCGGATAAATCTGTTCCAGTAAAGAAATCACCGTACTCTGCACCGCTTTTCCTTCGGCGTAGCAGGTAATCGCACAAGTTACGCGCGGATAGTAAGGGAACGACACCGGTGCTTCCACCGACTTTTTAAACAGATAGCGAAAAACGCTCATCCAATTGACAAAATACAGCGGTAATTCAAAAAACAGTACGAACGGAATCAGCATGAAGACGTACTCGATATCCTGGAAGCGCGACGTTGCAATAAGAAAAAAGCTCCAGGCTTGATTCAGACTTTCCATAAACTACAGCAACTCGCCCGCGAGACGCGCCAGCAGGAGCTGAGCACTTTCCTTATCGGGTATATTCTGCGAGGAAATACCGATAAAACGGAAATCCAGCTTATGCTCACTTTCTTCCAGCAGTACATTCATACTGCTTTCGATGCGTTTTTGAAAGCCTTGTAATCCTTGTTCATCGGTATTTGGCAAAAGCAACCACAGCATATTTTCCGAAGTCCGCGTAGAAAGATCCGGAGCCCGGAGCAAGCTTCTTAATCGTTGCGCAAAGGCTTCAAGCATTTGCAGCAGGCGCGCATGGTTAAAAAGCTCGACCAGATCCGGCAGATTGGCGAAGTAGATCCCGAACAAACTGAAATGCACATTGGGATAACGGCGGGATATAACCATTTGCCAATCAAGATCATGCAAGAATAACTCACGGGAAATAAAATCCAGCTGATCAAACCCCGAGGACAAATCGAATACCTCGCCCCGGAAAGCAACGGTTCTTCCTTTATCGCTTAAGCGCCAGCTGTGTACTTCATTCAAGATGAGCTCTCCCGGCTTCATCTCTTTTTCACACATCGCGCAGCGGACTTGCACATCGCCTTCTATAAACGAGTGGCTGCAAGACTGGCAGCGATAATTCTCGATAGGCCGGTCATAGTCGCTGCCAATATGCCGCAAATGCGTATGGCATTTGGGACAAACCAGCGTACCGCTATGCATGAATTTATCTTGCACATCGACACAACCGCAGGTAAAACAATGCAAGGAAGCTTGCAGCTTGATATCGATCGACTGGCAATTCGGGCATACATCAATAAAACTCAAGTGCGCCGAGCGGCAATAAGCGCATTCGCGCTGCCGGTCGAGCATCGTCAGAGGTTCAATTATTTTGTTATTGGCGAGATTGCGCAGCCACTCGAAAGAATCGGATCTGTCCTGACTCAACGCCTCCAGCAAGGGATAGCGATAAAAACGAGGATTTTGCCACTCATGATGCGGCTGAAGAATGAAATCAGGGCGTAACCACAAGTATTTTATTAACCGTCCTTGGTGTGTGATATAGGTCTCATTGCCCTTCAGCGACTTCAGCAAGCTTTCAACTTGATTAACCGCTTCCAGCAAAACCGGAGGCTGCGGCAATTGTCCATCGAGCAACAAGTTATCAGACGCTGCAACCGGATCTGCCGCAAAACACAGTGATGCAAAAACTTCGTCATCCCTGCGTATCTTGGCAAGAATCGACGCAGTATATTGTTTATCATTTCCCGCAATAACAAACGCGGAAGGAATGATTTTCTTTTTCTCCCAGTCCGAAAAATCACTGAAATGGTAAATTTCAAAAAGATCCTGATACGGATCCAATAAATCAGTCTTCTCTCGGGAGAAAAATATAAGCATCGCCAACTTAAAATAATCTTAAATCAATTATGTCATTTATAACGCATCGGATACTGCAAACTAATTGTAATATAATCATTATCTTAAATACATCACCTAGTGTTTCTTCTTACCATTATACTCATATTTTCTTACACAGATAGCTCGAATAAAGCAAAAAATCCGCTTTATATCGTCGTATTGAAAGAAAAATTCCATCCCAAACAATTCAGAAAATTCTCTATCGATTCAATTCACCGTAATTTTTATTGATCATTTAAACAATCCACAAACCCAGTCAATGATGGATTTCATATGATCAAATGGGCGCACAGCATGAGAAGCAGTAATAACTTGATGATAATTAGCCCATAATCAATGTGTAAAATAAATGAGCAAGCCAATGGAAATCTTTAGAAATCGATAAGTTAAATTTCCAAACACATGAATTACTCACAAAGTTATCCACAGCATTTGCAATCCAAGAATCTACAAAAATATGTTCTTCTTTCTTAAAGCCGTTTCCGGATATACCGATAAACCAATCGCGCAGGGTTTATTAAACGATGAGCTGTGATTTTTCGCATAGTTGATCGGCTCAAGTTCTATTAACATTCATGTGGATGGACAGAAATTATGATGCTGCTCAATTGCACACTCATTGAGCAATTTAACTTTGATTTGCTCTGTGCTGGTTAGAAATAACGGACCATATATCTTTAGTAGTTTAACAACCTAATGCTGTATAACAGGAGTTTTATGAAAATAACTTTCACATTATCAGTTACCGCAATATCGCTTGCATTATTTGGCGGTGCTAATGCCAGCTCAATAACAATTGAAACGGGTTTCTCAACCGCGGGCCCTCAAATTGACGCAGCAGCATATCAATCTGTAGTTGATTCAGCCGTTGCAATCCCATCAATTGGTTACGGAATTGCGACCCCTGCAATTTATGACAATATCTCCAATCATGGATTGTTTGCTGGTGGCTCAACAACTGACATAGCCTTTAAATCATGTAAGAAACCTCAGGGTTGTTTACAGATAGGTTGATTGAAATAAGCGGTGAGTATTTCATAAGGGGTGGCATTATTCAAACTCTTATGAGGCTTAACGGTATTGTAGAAATTAATGAAACGGAGAAGCTGAATGTGCCGATCGGCGCTGTCTTTGAAGTGAATCTTGCTGTGCCACATGTCCATCAGGGTGCGGATAACCCGCTCAGCTTTACCGTTGGTTTGCGGACGATTGACACGAGTAAACTTCTGACCGATACCGTACTGCCTACAAGCCTTGATGAAAGCATGGCCGTCAGTTCCTTTAAATTCTTTGCCGTTGTCAGAATAAGCATAGTCGATCTGGTAAGGACATTGAGCAACAGTGCTTGTGAGAAAGCAAGCTGCGCTGTACTGAGT
>SSFX01000081.1:0-16869 GCA_008015635.1 Nitrosomonas oligotropha | reverse complement strand
GTATCGTAAACATGAATTTGCATAAAAATTTATTTCCTTGAAAAAGATAATTTATAGCACTGTGCACATCATAAAAAACATGCCGCATTGCAAACGAAAAGTATATTAACTATACCAATTTATCGATTAAACCGCCATGCCAATTGCATGATCAAGAAATCCCCTTCGCATAAGGATTCGCATCGTTCAGAGGCACGCGCGGTTATTATTTCTTCCGAGCAACAATCACACCATCACGGATTGGATTGATAAACGCATCAAAATCAGGGTCATTAAAAATCAACCGGTTATGTTCCATAATCGCTTCAGTAGAACCGCGCACCGTCTCATGCGAGCCTTTTAACGCAACACGGCCATGCCACAGCACATTATCGGCAATATACAACCCGCCGGAACGTATACGCTGCTTCGCCATCTGCCAGATTTCCGGATAGTAGCCCTTGTCTACGTCGTTATAACAAATATCGAATATTCCATCCGTTCGGACAAACACATCCTGCGCCAACCCCACGCAAAACTCTATCCGTTGCCATACATCCGCAGCGGAGAGATATTTTTCCGCGCGCATGCGATTATTGGCATCCGCGTCGCTGCATATCACACGTCCACCGGCGCCTACCGCTCTAGCAAACCAATACGCCGAATACCCATAACCGCTGCCAAATTCAAATACCCGCTTGGCGTTAATCATTTTCGCCTGCGTTTCAAGAAAAATACCGGCCAAGCGATTTACAATCGGAAAATTTTTCAGTCGCGCAAATTCTTCCATTTCAGCAAGTACCGGGTGATCGCTGTGCGTAACCAAGGTGCGCATATACGCTTCAACCGCCGGATTAACCGGAATGAATCCGTCTGACTCAGGAATAACCGCTGATTGAATATCGTTCATTGATTTCTCCTTTATGAGCGTGAATCAGAACGAAGTTGTTTTCTTCGATGCCATTAATACACACTCTTCACCGGAGTTTTTATTAAACAAGAAAACTAGGCTGGCAGCCACCTGAAACCTGAATCCCCGTATGACATCCCGGATCGTAATGGACTGTTGTCCGATTGCCGCTTCAGCCAATGGCGGACTGCTCTGACCAATGCCATACGCCCCGATTGGTGTTGTCCAGCAATGCGGATCGCTGAAACTAGCTTTCAGTGCCAGCTGGCTCAAGGTTTGGCTGGTAAATAAATGCAAATGCCTGGGCGGCTCAAGTCCGCGCCACGCGGCACCGAACTTACTGTGTCCATAACTCGCAGCGTTCGGCGTCAACACCACCAGCAAACCGTTGTGCTTCAGCAAACGGCGGCAAGTCATCAGCATCGCCACGGGATCGTGCACATGCTCAATGACGTGACTCAACAGCACCACATCATATTCACCGGATTCGATGGTTTCAAGCGGCCCTAAATGCACCGGAATTCCTTTCACGTTACGCACATGTTCCGCAGCCACCGGGTCAATTTCCTGCCCCATCACATCCCAACCCAGCGCGCGCATGCGCGCCAGCCGTTTTCCATCACCGCAGCCCACTTCCAGCAATCGTCCCGGCGGTGTTTTGTCCAGATAAACACGCTTATAACGCCGCCGTTCACGCCGCAATCCCAGCAAATGAATACTCATGGTATGCAAAATGGCGCGAACGATGCGCGCCCAGCGTGATTGCCGCGCATGATTCGCATGGCCGTGCGTATAATAATTCCGGTAAGCCTTGCCAATCTCGTCCATCGACGGTCTGGGATCCAGCCAGATCAGACCGCACTCCGTATCGGTACATTTTCTCAGTGTCCATTCACCTGGCGCGCCAAACAGCCGGTCGGTCAGATCACGATACAGGACTTCGCCTTGTCTGCCGCACGCATAGCAAGTTGAATTCGCTTCGGTGCCAATCTGCTCTGCTGGTATCGTCACTTAAATCCTTTCCGGTTTTTGTTGTTGCCAGCGCATGGCGATCGCAGTGATCACCAGCAATAATACCGGCATCCTGCTGAAAATAAGAAAAGCATCAGTCAGCCCTGCGAGAAAAACATAACTTACCAAACCGGCCCCCAGCAGACCCAAGCCGATTCTCTGGAATGTCTGATACCAGGCCCAATAAAGAAATAGCAACGCCAGCAGGCCCGCGATACCGATATGCATACCGATCTCAATCCAGTCATTATGGTAATGCGATGTTTTCTGGAATGCCGGTAAATCCTTATAAAGCCCGTTTTTGTACGTTTGAATCGTGGTATCGAAATAACGCTCCGGCGTACCCGTGCCATACCCTGTCCACGGACGCTCGGCGATACTATGCAAGCCGACATCCCACATGGCTAGGCGATAGCCCAAACTGGAACTGTAATTGCCCCCCTGCAACAATTCGATATCGCTCTTAACCAGCAGCAATCTTTCTTGAAAGGCTGGGCTACTATAAGCAAAAATCCCGGCGGCTATCGACACAGCGGCAAAAATGCCGAAGAATTTCCAGATATCCAGTTTATAACGCAAGTAAGTTTGCAACACGATGGCCATCAGCGTCGCCAGCAGAAGGACCCGGCCATATTGATGAAATTGCACATAAATTAATGCGATGGCGACCATCCACAAGACGACCGCCAGTGGTACCGAGCGGCTCATGCAAGCCCATCCGACGGACACGATCGCGCCCGCTCCAAGCATTGCCGAAAAACTCAGATAGGACATGTTCAACAGCGCAATTCCCTGCTCGCCTGTTACCTGCCACTGGTACACACCCAGACCCAAAACCAGCAGATAACCCGTCACCAATCCACCGATTGCCCAGGGCATGCGCTCCTTATCCAGCAACAAATAGAACGGAATCAGCATCAGCAATATAAAGTACTTTACCCATTTCATCTTGCCATGATCGGGCAGCTCGCTCCACAACAACCCAACCAGCAACAGCGTGCACAGCAGCACAATCGCTTGCACCAGAGGCAGCTTGAAGGCCTGATGCAACCGGTACAAACCGCCATCCATCAGACAGGCAATAATGAGCATGGGAAAAGAAAAATAATTCAACTCGCCGCGCCAGAATCCCGCGCAGACGAGAACCAGTGCAAACCGGATGAATATTTCCTGCCGTGTGATGGATGTGTGCATAAAGCCAATCAAGCGATGTTTTATAAGCCTTGGTGAAATTCCCAATAACGTGAAAGTGCCATTACTCCGGATTCTGTTTGGCCCTATCGTGTTTGCGCGCCGCTGTGGAGGTAAGTCCGGTTGCAAATCCGGCAAGCGTCACAGTAATTCCGATTCAAGCTAATCCGCTTGCCATTCGCGCATTTCCAGCCGATACATTTGAACGAACAGCGCTAATAAAATGCGCAGTCCTGCCGGTACGCCCGGCAAAATCCACACGGCGGTGATGCGCTTATCTTCGCGTGACCAGCCACGCAGCATCAGTTTTACGATGGTTTTAAAGCTCGCCTTACCGTTACGCATTTGCAAACACGACAACTGCGGTAATGGCAACGGCGTCAGCCAATGCAACCGCCCGCCTTGCCGCATCACTTGTTCCATCGAGTCCGCGATCCGGGATGACAAGCCAGCCCACGTAGCATCGCCGGAAACAGCCAGCACATTCTGCCGGGCCAGCGGATAACGCGAGAGATACAGTGTGCGATTGCGCTGCACTAATTCCCGGTAAGCTTTCCCGCGCCCAAACGACGCGCCGGTTTCGTGACGAATCGCCGCATCCGGATGCACGCCCATGCGCCAGCCTTGTTGATCCAAACGGCGTCCCAGATCGGTATCTTCATAATACCCCCGGCCAAATTGCGCATCAAAACCGCTCATCGCCTGAAAAACAGCACGGCGGATCAAGAAAGCATAGCCTCTGAAGCGATAGGTCAAAATATACCCGCCCGGCTGCCGCGCGTAGCGGCTGGCTTGTGTTTCCTGACTATCGCCTTCCATGGGGCTGATGACCGCCAATTTTGAGTCAGCAGCCAGAGCGCCGCACAGCAGCAGCAAGAAATTGTTCGATACTTCGATATCGGAATTAAGCACCAGCACCCAATCGGCATTCGAACGCGCAACCGCTTCGTTGACTGACTTTCCGTATCCCTGGTTCTCAGGCGCATGGTAAATATGAAGCTGCGGATAAGATAGATTGTCGAGCATCGCGCGAGTCTCAGCACCCGATGCATCGTCCTGAATATGAACGGTTCTGATTGACGAACCCAAATGAGTCACGACGGAATCAATACACCGTTTCGTCAATTCCGTCGCATTATAAACAGGAATCACGACATCAATAATCGGTGCGGCAGTTTCATTCATCGCGTTCTGCCTAAGAGATCCTAACGCATCAAATCCGGCCAAAAATCAAATAGCTTTCGCCCCAATTTTTAGACGGCCTTTGTTTCACTTCGAGACCGGCCTGTTTCATGATGGCAATGGCTTTTTCCTGTTCGGTATCCGTACCCAGTTCTATGATCACGGATTTCAGCGCCGGGTTTGCCAAAACCGCGGACGCCCCTTGCAAAATGGGAATCTCAATGCCATCGACATCGATTTTTATGTAATTCGGCACCGGAAACCCCCATTTCCCGCACAGATCGTCCAACGTCACACCAAACATTCCTTGGGTATGCGTTGCCGGCATTTTCATGTTCTCCAGGTCTTCATGCCCGAACTGCGAGCGGTTCCCGCCAGGAATAAACTTGGGAATATACAATTTGGAAAATTCACTTCGCCCCGATACCGCCATGCAGTAAGACAGAATATTTTTCCCCAGGTTATTCAGGTAAATATTCTTATTGAGCGCGTAGTAATTATTACTCTGCGGTTCAAAAGCAAACACTTGCACCTTATCGCCGTATTTCTTGGCCGGATATAACGAATATTGCCCGATATTGGCGCCGATATCGAAATAACACGAGCCCGGTTCAAAACTATCCAGCCAATCCAGGGTGTCCGGTTCTTTTTTTGAATAGGTTTTGGCGCGATTGAGTATACGCAAGTGATCGACCGAAATTAAAATATGCTGGTCCCTGACCAGCACATCGGTATAACCGCCTTTCAATTTATAGGCCGCCACAACCAACTCATTCAATATGTCTTTTGCCATCATCATGATCACACTCTAGGCTAGGTATAAGCCTTGATTATTATTACAAGGCGTATCTGAAGCAACTTAATCAGCGAGCTGCTCAAGGAGCGCCACATAACGGGGCAGCACATTGGCATCCGGATAATCCAGCATTTCTTTTAAAAAACGCTGCCGGTGCTCTTCGATATAAAAAGAATCGCAGCCATTGTTAAGGAAATGATCGATTTTCTCATACACTTCGTCGCGGCATTTCAGCTCGGTTTCCGGCATGTAATATGCCACTGCCGAACGCGCCGCGATTAAATAATCAGCCGCCAGAACCGGCTTTTTCGCCCGCACGGCTTCAAATACCACGGAAGTCGCCAAATCGATGATGACATCGGCCCAATTCATCAAATGCACCGAATGGGCATCGTCGCTGGCAACACGGACATTGGGTAATTTTTTGATCGAGCTATCCGTGGTCAGGGACTGCTTCCAGCCGCTGCGGGTATGCGGTTTAATGACCAGCTCCACACCGGGAAACTCGGCGATCATATGAACCACTTCACCGACTTCTTCCCAGAATGTCGTAAAGTTGGCTTTTCTCAGGAACATGACAATTTTAAGGCGGCTGTCCGAACGAATCAGCGGCGAAGGCGGCATCAATCCGGCCAATATTTTCAGCCATTCTTCACAATAACGCGGCGAGCCCAATACGGCGAGCTGGTTGCCTGTCATAAACGGGCGGAAACGCACGGAACATAACTCATTGGGCACCACCACCCTATCAAATATGGTAGCCGCCGAAAATGTAATATCCGGCTCCACACGTCTTTCACCACGGCGGATCAACTGGCTGGCGTGCGGACTATCGCCATGCGGCAAAGAGATCGTGCCCAATCCCCTTTCTTTTGCCATGGCAATCACGACTTCAACCCATTCCACGCAAATCACCGAATTGCGTTCAATCCAATCAAACGCGATAACACCTTTACCCGCATCGCCAAAACATCGGTTCAACAGAAACTCAGCGGTATCCCGCCACAACGGTGCGCGCTGCTTTTCGTCACAGCGCTCGGCCAGTTTTTCCGCCAGCTTGCCTATCACCTTGATGCGCCGCACATTGCGCGTCAGCATCAACATTTGCAAGCGCCATTTAATATACACGGTCAGTGGAAACAACTCTTTCATATGCGCAACGCGCACACCTTGCAGTTGGCTTAAGTATTTAACACGGAAATCTTGGCGGAATTGGGTAGAACCGATCAGCACCACATCGCATTGATGGCCCGATCCAATCCATTTGTAGATGACCGGCGTGACATGATCGATATCGTTATAGTGGCGAAGAAAAAAGAGGGCTTTCATGACTGTGATACGACGGCAAAAATATTCAGAATTCGCAGCATTTCAAGTATTTTCCCAGTTTAAACAGTAGATTCTGTAAGTGCGCGCCATTTTACTCTGGCGACCTTGCAATTACCAACAACGAATCCTTCGCATTCTTAAAATTATTGCAACAAGCAACACATCGATAAAATTTAACAATAAATATTGCCCAGAAAAGAGGAAAAACCGGATAATCAGCACATCGCTTTAGACGGTAGCTTTTCGTACTCAACCATTTACAAAACACACAAAACATTTTCATGAAAACAATCGCTGTAATACCGGCCCGCATGGGCTCATCGCGCTTCCCGGGCAAACCCATCGCAAAAATCCTGGGCCGCCCGATGATTGAGCATATTTACAAACGCGTGGCGATGAGTAAATCGCTCGACGCCACTTACATCGCCACCTGCGACGAGGAAATCCGGCAAATTGCGGAAGGTTTTGGCGCCAAAGTAATCATGACATCCGATACGCACGAACGCGCCAGCGATCGCGTCGCGGAAGCGGTTGTCTACCTCGATGCCGATCTAATCGTCATGGTGCAAGGCGATGAACCGATGACACACCCCGATATGATCGATACCGCCGTAGCGCCTTTCAAAGATGATCCAAAACTGGGCTGCGTCAACCTAGTGCGCAAAATTGACCATGAAGCCGATTACCTTGACGCCAATACCATCAAGGTCGTCATGAATCAGCACAATGACGCGCTGTATATGTCGCGCCGCCCGATTCCGACAATCGCCAAAACCGGTTTCGCCAATACAGCCGCTTACAAACAAGTCTGCATCATTCCTTTCCGCCGCAGCACCTTGTATCAATACACACATTTGACACCGACACCGCTGGAGCAGCTGGAATCCATCGACATGCTGCGGCTGCTTGAGCACGGCATGCAAGTCAAAATGGTGCCTACCGAATACAATACCCAGGCGGTGGACACTCCGGAGGATCTGGCGCGCGTCGAGAAACTGATGGCAGCGGATCCGCTGCTATCTCAATACTAGGAACGATCATGTCATTAAAATCAAGATTGAACCGGTCCGAATTGACCATCGGCTCGTGGGTCACGCTGGGACATCCATCAATTGCCGAAATCATGGCATCCGCTGGATTCGATTGGCTGGTGCTGGATATGGAGCACAGTGTGTTGGAACTCGGCGAAGTACAGGCCATCATTCAAGTGCTGGACGCAAAGCAGTGCCCCGCCATCGTGCGCCTCACGTCGAATCATCCCGATCAGATCAAACGCGTCATGGACGCCGGCGCAACCGGCATCATGGTGCCAATGATCAAATCCGCCGCCGACGCTAAAGCAGCCGTGGATGGCGTGTATTATCCGCCACGCGGGCAACGCGGCGTCGGTCTGGCACGCGCGCAAGGCTACGGTGCAAGTTTCCAGGCTTACCGCCAGTGGCTGGAAGAAAACGCCGTGATCGTCGTGATGATCGAACATGTCGACGCGGTCAAAGCCATCGACGAGATTCTGGCTGTCCCCGGCATCGATGCCTACATCATCGGTCCGTACGATTTATCCGGTTCGATGGGACGCCCCGGCGATCTCAATCACCCGGATGTGCAAGCGGCGATCGCGCAAGTGCTGGAAGCCGGTCGCCGTGCGCAAAAACCTGGTGGCATTCATGTCATCGAGCCCGATTCGCAGGCATTGCTGCAACGCATCGCAGCCGGTTTCAATTTCCTCGGCTACGCGCTGGATATCCGCATTCTCGATTCCATCTGCCGCACGCATTTACAAAGCATTCGCGCAACATTGAAAACATCATGAACTCATTTGTCATTTCCACTTCGTCGTTCGATACCGGCAACAATCCCGCCATTCAGCGCTTGTTGCAACAAGGCTTTCAGGTCATCACCAATCCGCACAAGCGCAAGCTCACCGAAGATGAAATCATCGAATTGCTGAGCGGCGGCGCGACCGGCTTGATCGCCGGGATCGAACCGTTGACCGGACGCGTGCTTCAATCCGCGCCGAATCTGAAAGTTATCTCGCGCTGCGGCGCTGGGATGGACAGCGTTGATTTGGCAGCGGCGAAAAATCACGGCATTCAAGTGCTGAACACACCGGAAGCCCCCGCGCAAGCCGTAGCCGAGCTGACGCTCGGTTATATCCTGAGCTTATTGCGCCAAATCGGTACGATTGATCGCGCAGTGCGCAACGGCGAATGGCCGCGCACGCAAGGCCGCCTGCTCGCGGCGCAAACGGTGGGCGTCATCGGCCTGGGGCACATCGGCCGCCGCGTTGCGCGCTTATGCCAGGCGTTTGAAGCCACGGTGATCGCGCACGATCCGTTCGCCACTCAGGTACCCGGCGGCGCGACATTAGTGCCACTGGAACAATTGCTGGCAACCGCCGATATCATCACGCTGCACACGCCATACAGCGCGGAAACGCATCATTTGCTGAATGCCAAAGCATTCGCGGCAATGAAACCCGAGGCCATCGTCATCAACGCCGCACGCGGAGGATTGGTCGATGAAAGCGCGCTCGCCGATGCGCTGAAATCCGGCAAGGTGAGCGCCGCGGCGCTCGATGTATTTGAGCAGGAACCCTATCATGGCGCGCTGCTTGAATTCAGCAACATCACCCTGACATCGCATGTCGGATCGCTGGCCCGGGAATCACGCCAGCGCATGGAAATCGAAGCGGCGGAAAATCTAGTGCAAGGTTTAATCAAAGCAGGTCTCATCAAAAACGGATAACACTATGGTGAATGAAACGGTTGTGGTATTTGGCGCCAGCGGTTTTTTGGGCAGCCATGTCGCCGATGCATTATCGGCTGCGGGCTACCGGGTGCGGTTATTTGACCGCAGCCCATCGCCGTATCTGAAAAGCAATCAGGAAATGATCATCGGCGACATCATGAACCTCGATCAAGTCATTGAGGCTGCCAAAGGAACTTCGATCGTATACAACTTCGCCGCGATCGCCGACATCGACGAAGCCAACGACAAACCCATTCCCACCGCCACCATCAATGTGCTGGGTAATATGCACGCATTGGAAGCTGCACGTATCGCTGGTGTACGCCGTTTTGTGTTCGCCAGCAGCATTTATGTGTATTCCGAATCCGGCTCTTTTTACCGCGCCAGCAAACAGGCCGCGGAGCGTTTCACCGAGACATATCACGAGCGCTACGGCCTGGATTACAGCATTTTGCGCTATGGCTCGCTGTATGGCCGGCGCTCTGATAAGCGCAACGGCATCTACCGCATGCTGCACGAAGCCGTCGCGCATCACTCCATCACCTACAAAGGCAGCGGCGACGCGATGCGCGAATATATCCACGTGGAAGATGCGGCGCGCATGAGCGTGCAAATATTGGCGCCCGAATTCGCCAATCGGCACATGATTCTGACCGGTCAGGAAAGATTACGCATCAAGGATGTCATGACCATGATCTCGGAAATCTTGCCGTGGCCGGTGGAATTGCATTTTGACGAAGCCAATGCGGTGCACCACTATGAGATTACCCCGTACGCGTTTCAACCGCGCGTCGGCCGCAAGCTGGTACTGAATGAACATGTCGATCTGGGTCAAGGCATCCTCGATTGCCTGCGGGAAATTCACCAGGATTTGCATCATAGTGATGAAAACGACGACGCCACGCCGTCCACATCGGATAACCGCGCCTAGTCATGAATAATTTCAACTGGCAAGCGATCATTTTTGACTTCGACGGCGTCGTGGTCGAATCCGGCAAAATCAAAACACAAGCGTTCGCGGAACTGTACCGCGCGTACGGCGACGACATCGTCGCACAAGTGGTGCAATTTCACACGCAAAACGGCGGCATGTCGCGCTACCGCAAATTCCGCCATTTCCAGGAGCATTTCCTCAACAAATCGCCATTAACGGAAGCGGAAGAACAGCAACTGGACATCCGCTTTTCCGAACTGGTCGTTGAAGCGGTCATCGCCGCCGAACCAGTACCCGGCGCAATCGAGCTGATCCGCCAGCAATCCGGCAGAATCCCGTTGTTCGTCGCCTCCGGCACACCGGAAGTCGAGCTCAAAGTCATCGTCGAACGGCGCGGCCTCGCATCCTACTTTACTGATGTACGCGGCGCCCCGGCGCTGAAAAAAACCATCATTGCGGAAATTCTGGCAGCACATGGATTGAAACCCGAATCGGTATTAATGATCGGCGATGCAATGGCGGATCTGGAAGGCGCGCAAGCCAGCAATACCGCCTTCCTCGGCCGCGTCTTCCCCGGCGATCCGAATCCGTTCCCGGCGCACATCGAGACCGTGCCGGATCTGCGCAGCCTGGTGCAATAACCCCAGCATGCCGCTGCAACGCAAGGTTTTTCCTGATATTGAGTCATTAAGCCAAGGCTTCGCCGAATTTGCCGCAACCGCGCTGCAAAATACCCTGAGCCGCAAACCGCAAGCCACCCTCGTCGTCCCCGGCGGCAGTACCCCGAGCCATTACCTGCCCGCGCTGGCAAAATGTAAACTGCCTTGGGATCGGATTACTGTCACGCTGTCCGATGAGCGCTGGGTTGATGTCAACGACGATCAATCGAACGAAAAACTGATCAAACAGCACTTGCTGCCACACCTCCCGGCGAACACCCCTTTCGTCGGCTTAAAAACCGCGCACGACAATCCGTTCGACTCCATCGAAACCCTGCATCAACGATTGGATTTGCTACCGTTACCGGTCAGCCTCACAGTGCTAGGATTGGGAGAAGACGGTCACATCGCCTCGCTGTTTCCCGGCATGAACCCGGATTCGCTATCGGCGCACCACTGCGTCGCCGTCGCCCCGCCCATCGCACCGTCGCTGCGCGTCAGTCTTTCACTGGCAATGCTGGCGGAAAGCGAACAGATTGTGCTGGTGGTTACAGGGGAAAGTAAGCGGCAATTGCTAGATCGAGTGAGTGAAAATCCTGATTCGAAATTGCCGATTGTTTGGTTAATATATCACTCTCAAGCAACGATCAACATTTTTGAAACGGATACTGTTTGAGCAATTGTGCGATATCAATACCGCACTATTGCTTATCCATATAATGAGCAATTCATCGGAGGTAAGTAATGCGATATCTAATTTTACTATTTTATTTTGTCTCATCGATGTGTTTTGGCCAAAGTGCAAATTACACAGATAATTCATTGAGTATCCGTGAAGTTACGGTCCCATTCTCACCCGGCATAGTTCACGATGTGCAATTCAAATTAGCCGAAGATGGCCGTTGGGATTTATTGGATTATTCAAATGGGTCAGCAGGGGTAAGAAAGGTTCGTTACGGTATCAGTGGCAACTTTTGTTCAGGTTATTGCCGCACTCTCCTTGAAATCACTCAAGAGGTATTGGTACTAACGAGATCAGCCGCTTTCTCTGACGATGAACAAACTCTACCAACTATCAGTGCAATTGCCTTAAACACTGAAGAATCATGGAATTCACTCGTAAAACTTATTGATTTTTCTTCTTTTGAACAGCTTCCGGATAGATTAGGCTGCCCGGGTTGTGCGGATGGGCCTTTATATTTTATTGAAATCTATTATGAACAAAAATATAAACGCATTGAGTTTGGAAATGAAACTGATGTAGTTGAAATAAAAGCATTCTATGAGAAACTCAAAGCTATTTCAGATGAGCAAACTATAAAGTTCAATCAAGCACTTAAAAAGTTATGATGTCATCGCGTGTGATTATCAATAAATAGTAGCTATCGGCTTTATCTGATCGAATTGGCAAGACTCAAGCCGGAAAAAGAAATAGCTTAAAAAATATTGCAAGCATCGGTTACCCACTGATCACTCTACACACCCAATTTTGGCTTGCTGTACATGAAAACTTAAAGGCTTCTCGGTTTTTCTGATTAAGAAAGCCGTCATAGGATAATCGATCACAGCAATGGCCGAACAGTGAGCTCCGGGAGTAACATCGAGAATATAAATGACAATGTCATGATCGAACTCGTAGATCCCTTGCACCAGCAAACTATTACCGCCCGTGCTTTTTACACCTATCCCGCCAGCAATCAGTTGAAAATTCTCAAAATCAATTTCAGGCAGCGGATCGGGTTCGCTCAGAACAGTGGTTAGTTCATCATACAACTGCATCCATTCGTCGCGTGTTTTAATAATTTTTACCCAAGGCACTGTTCTCTCCAATCGACCGGGCAAATCTAACACGATATGCGAATAGATGTCGCTTGCTAACGCATTTTGATAACTAAAACCCGTGAACAGCATTACCAATAAAATTTTCTGAAAAAAGCACTTCATAAATTTCTCCTCTCGAATAACTCTCATATTTTCACTGCCTCAGTGTGTCAGGTTTTTAGCAGCAAGCGCTGTTACATTTGCCACAGCTTCAAACTTTCTTCGTCATTACCTCCGGCCACCGGTTGTTGTCGATGGATACATTCGTCAGCATCGTTTCAGCCACTTGGATACTGCGCCGGGAAATTCCCATCGGGAAAGAGCAAATGCGCAACGATCGCTTGCGTCCACGTAGTACCCGCCTTGTGCGACGTTGCAATGACGATATCGTCAGCGCGCGATTCAAAATAATCCCAGCGCGTACTGTCGAAATGATGATTCTGGTCGATATGGGTGCGTTGGGGATGATTCGGCATTTTTGCAGCCTTATTTTGAAATGACGGATGGCTAACTTACAAGGACACCTCCGGTTTGGCAAGTGATTACGGTTGTGAAATTAACGTCCGGTCACTTTGATGCGCTGTCTTTCAACGCTTTCCCGCACAGGCAAATGACACTCGGCGCACATCAGGGTACACTGATCCCGTCAATCGTTTTTACGGAATAGCTCCACGAACAACCCTGCGTTCCATCCGGCATCCGGCGGACTTTCGTGAACGCGCGTACCGAACCGCTTATTCATTGCTTAAGGGGGTTACTATGACGGATGAATTTCAGATCAGTGGTCAAAACGCAGCGGCACTCTTCACACTCAAACTTCATCGTGGCGATGGTATGGCGCTCATTGCCATGAACTGGAAGAACGGCCGGCCGCCGCAGGATTTCGTTGGCTTCGCCATCGAATACAAGGAACCCCGCGGCGATCGATTTTTCGCGTTGAAAAACCGCCTCGGTTTTCGCGGCGCCGATGGCAAGCTCAATACCACCCAATTATCGACGCGGCTCTCGCCGATCCAGAAATTCCGCTGGGTGCATTTCCCGCGTAACGCCGAACTCGAGGGTGAGTTCATCTACAGAGTCACGCCGGTGTTTATGAATACTGCCGATGAACTGAGCTACGGCGATGCCCAGGAAGTAGCGATCGAGCTACGGCGCGAAACTTATCCGGGATTGCTCAACGTCACATTTACGCGCGGCTTCGTATCCTCACAGGCGTTTGTCGACCGGTACGCGTCGGCGGGTGACATCTCGACATTGTTACCGGCCAAGGCAACCGATGGATTGACTTTCACACCGACCCACCCCAAAACCAAAGAAGCGCTCGCGTGGATGGGATTCGAAGCGCGCAGTGCCATTCTCGAAGTGCTCGACCAGGCCATCGCCGACCCGAAGGCTCAGGTTCGCGTGATCGCCTACGATCTCAACGAACTTGGCATTCTTACTCGCTTGGAGAAACTCGGCAAGCGCTTGAAAATCATCATCGATGACAGCCAGGACCACGGCGAAGATGGCGCCAGTGAAAATCTGGCGGCACAGCGGCTCACGGTCTCGGCGGGCACAGAAAATGTGCAGCGGCAGCATATGCTGTCGCTCCAGCACAATAAGGTCATCGTGGCCGATGGCCCCAACATTCAGAAGGTCGTATGCGGCTCGACCAATTTCAGTTGGCGTGGTTTTTTCGTGCAATCGAATAACGCCATGATTCTGCACGGAGCTAGCGCGATCAAACCATTCCTGGCGGCATTTGAGGGTTATTGGTCGCAGAAACCGAAAGATTTCACTGGCACGGCATCCGCGCAGTGGAACGATCTGGGTTTGACGAAGATTGATGCGCGCGTGGCGTTTTCACCCCACAACAAGTCGAATGCGCTATTGAAAACAGTGGCTAACGACATCGGCGGCAAGACAACATCGTCCCTGTTCTATTCGCTGGCGTTCCTGTATCAGACACCTGGGCCGATTCTCGATGCGATCACCAATGTAACCAGTAACGCCGATATCTTTGTGTATG
This sequence comes from Nitrosomonas oligotropha, assembly GCA_008015635.1. GTDB lineage: Bacteria > Pseudomonadota > Gammaproteobacteria > Burkholderiales > Nitrosomonadaceae > Nitrosomonas > Nitrosomonas oligotropha_B. The sequence goes on along the minus strand of SSFX01000081.1, from coordinate 2,298 downwards.
GCATTTCCGACCGCAAAGTCGGTGGTCTCAATCTGCAAAAACCGAATGGCAATGTCGCTCCCGTTTTTCCTTCCGCGCTGACGAAAAACGTCCCTGAGCCATTCTCCGCCGAACCGGCAGGTGGTAGCGGCATCCGCATGCACCACAAGTTCGTTGTCATTGATTTCGATAAGCCCAGCGCCCGGGTTTATCTCGGCTCTTATAATTTCTCCTCACCGGCAGACCTCAAGAACGGGGAAAACCTCATGCTGATTCGCGACCGCCGCATTGCCGTTTCCTACATGATTGAAGCGCTGCGCATTTTCGACCACCACCATTTCCGCGTGGCGCAACAGGAAGCCAAGAAAGCCAGGAAGCAATTTGTGCTCGCCAAACCGCCACGGAATCCCGGCGAAAAACCCTGGTGGGACGAAGACTACATCGATATCCGGAAGATTCGCGATCGCGAATTGTTCGCGTAGGCATGCAGATGGGAAAGAATACTTTTAATCGATTAGAGCGGGCACTCTAAAGCCGCTCGGCACCGCCGGGTTCAACGCAACAACGTTAATCCTTCGGCACCGCCCTTGGTTTGCGGTTGTTGTCGATCGCAACGTACGTCAGCACCGCTTCGGTCACTTTGATGCAGATTTCCTCGCCGCCTTCGCGCACGCCGCGTTGCGCATAAACGGCCACGTCGACGGTAATCGAGGTGCGCCCTATCTTGACGATATCGGCATAAAAACTGACCAGATCGCCGACAAACACCGGATGTTTGAATACAAAGGAATTGACCGCAACGGTCGCAACCCGTCCGCGCGCGCGGCGGATCGCCGGAATGCTGCCCGCCATATCGACTTGCGACATGATCCAGCCGCCGAAAATATCCCCGGCATAATTGGTATTCGCTGGCATCGGCACCATGCGCAATACCGGCTGTCCTTCCGGCAGGTGAACTTGAAGTGATGAATCGTCCGGTATATCAGCCATAACAGAGAGGTCGCTCAACGGATAGTGATCAAAAAAATTCCTGTCATCCAAGAATACAATGATCTATCCGTTTGAACCAGAATTTCTTTTTACCACCGATTCCGGATTGGCCATTCCGCCTAAAACACGGGAAAATACCGCGATTGAATTATTTCGTCTGTCTGAGTTATGGAATCCTTGTTTGATGCCGCAGCCCGTTGTCTTGCATCCAGTGAAATCGAAGCAAAACTGCATTTGACCCGGCAAACCGCGCAGGCATGGCGAGATGGCCAGCTAATGCTGCAATCCCCAGGTAAGCCTGAGCCGGCTGAAGAACCCGGACGCCCGGCGAAGCCTGTGCTGGTCGCGCCGGTTGATGTGCCGAAACGCCGTTTGAACACAAACGAAGGGCTAGCAGCTTTGATTCATGCGATAACGCACATCGAGTTCAACGCCATCAATCTGGCGTGGGACGCGGTGTATCGTTTCCGCGATCTACCGCGAGCGTTTTACAGCGACTGGATAACCGTAGCGGTTGAAGAAGCGTATCACTTCCAACTGCTGCGCAAACGATTGAACGAATTCGGCAGCGATTACGGTGATTTTCCGGCGCATAACGGCTTGTGGGACATGGCCAAGCGCACGGCTTTCGATCCGCTGGTGCGCATGGCGCTGGTGCCGCGCGTATTGGAAGCCAGGGGATTGGACGTAACGCCCGGTTTGATCAAACGATTGCGCCAAGCGGGTGATGAGAAAACGGCAGCAGTGCTGGAGATTATCTTGCGTGATGAAATCGGCCATGTCGCCATCGGATCGCGTTGGTTTCAGTATCTATGCGGGCAATGCGAACTCGATCCGGAGCAAACATTTCACGAACTGGTCAACCGGTATTTTTCCGGGCAGATGTGCGGCCCGTTCGACTACGAAGCAAGACAGCAAGCGGGCTTTTCCTTAGCAGAACTCAAAGCGCTGGAACAGATGGGAATCGCCAAAAAACGTGGCGGAAATACGGCACAGTAAATTACAGCCGTTGCAGAGTTACTCCGCTGTCAGGAATCACGTCCGCCGTTCAAAGCGGTAAAACGCCAGCATGCCGCGCAGATTCGGCAGAAAATTAACCGGACGGTAATGATTGCTCATCACTTTGCGTTCCAAAATGCGTGCGTCGCATTGCTGGCACAGTTCTTCAAAATCATCCAGTGTGCAGAGATGGATATTGGGCGTGTTGTACCAGCGGTACGGCAGTGTTTCCGACACCGGCATATGGCCGGAAATCACCTGCATACGGTTTTTCCAGTTACCAAAATTGGGAAAGGACACGATGCCTTCCTTACCGACGCGCAGCATTTC
>SSFX01000013.1:0-36758 GCA_008015635.1 Nitrosomonas oligotropha | reverse complement strand
TTAATTCAACGAACGTGATGAAGGGCGAGGCGCACGGAACGCAACAACCGAGACATATCAATCTGATAGGCGAGGGAGTGAGTACCGCGCAACGAAGCAATTCGCTCGTGCAGTCAATTAATCAGCGCTTCCTTAGGTCTGATCAGATATTGCAGGTGCGCTTGATGCGCTTTTGCTGAAATGGGCGCAGTTCCGTAATCCAGCACAGCGGTTGCAGCGGTGGTCAGTAATTTACCGGAATCGTTAGCAAGTGGAGGATCATCGCATAGGTGGCAGAGTAATTGATCCAGGCCGGGATTATGGCCGACGATCAGCAAGGTGTGAGTACCTGCGCCGTATTGATTGACTAGCGCAATCAGGTCATTGAGCGATGCTTCATAGATTCTGTCTTCCCACAGCACGCGCTGTTGAGCAAAATCCAATTGCTCCGCAGCCAACTGGCAGGTTTGTTTTGCCCGCAACGCAGGTGAACAGAGTATCCGGTCGATGCGGTACTGTTTCTGTTTCAACCATTGTCCCATTTGTTTTGCAGCTTTTTTGCCGCGCGCGGTTAGAGGGCGGTCGAAATCGGATCTGCTCGCATCGCTCCAGTCCGATTTGGCGTGCCGCATGATGATCAGCTGATTTTTTTGCATCGCTTGAATAGAAAACATATTCACCAACCAACATACTATCACCCTTATGGCGCCGAACATGGATGAGTCCTACGCAGCCGTGGATTTAGGTTCAAACAGCTTTCATATGATCGTGGCGAATTGGGCGGATGGCCGCTTGCAGATCATTGATCGCATGAAAGAAATGGTGCGATTGGCTTCCGGCTTGAATGACAAGCAGGAGTTATCCAGCGAATCGATGCAGCAGGCGCTGGAATGCCTGCAACGGTTCGGTCAGCGTATCCGCGAAATTCCGCATGTGAATGTGCGTGCCGTCGGTACCAATACGCTGCGCCAAGCCCGAAATGGCGGCGATTTCTTGCTGCATGCGCATCGCGCATTGGGGCATCCGATTGAGATTATTGCCGGCCGTGAAGAAGCACGGCTGATCTATTCCGGTGTGGCGCATACGTTGTACGATGAGGTCAACAAGCGGCTGGTGATCGACATCGGCGGCGGCAGTACGGAGCTGATCATCGGCCGGGGGTACGACACATACCAGACGGAAAGCTTGTATATGGGTTGCGTCAATATGGAGCAGCGGTTTTTTGACGACGGTAAGATAAAAGCCAAAAAAATGCGCAAAGCCATCTTGTTTGCAATGCAGGAACTGGAATCGCTGGAAACCGCGTATAAGAAAACGGGCTGGGATTATGCCCTGGGTTCTTCCGGCACCATCATCGCCATCCGGGATGTGGTGCAAGCGCAAGGCTGGTGCGATTCCGGAATTACAGCAACCGCGTTGACGCAATTGATGGACGAACTTATCGCAATCGGTGACAGCGCGTTAATTAATTTCCCGGGTTTGTCGGAACGCAGAAAGCCGGTTTTTGCCAGCGGCGTCTCGATATTGTATGGTGTGTTTGAAGCGCTTAACCTGAAGAAAATCGATATATCCGAAGGCGCGTTACGTGAGGGTTTGCTGTATGACCTAATCGGCCGGGTGCACGATGAAGATGTCAGGGACAAGACGGTCATGGCGGTGGCGCAACGCTACAATGCCGATTTGGAGCAGGCCGGCCGGGTTAGGGATACTGCCGGAAATTTTTTTCATCAGGTAAAAGCGGCCTGGGAATTGGATGAAAAAACCGACCTGAAATTATTGTCGTGGGGTGCCTGCATTCATGAAATCGGCTTATCGGTTGCACATAATCAATATCACCGGCATGGCGCTTATCTGACGGCCAATTCGGACTTGGCCGGTTTTTCCCGTCAGGAGCAAATGAAGCTGGCGATGCTGGTGCGCAGCCATCGGCGCAAGTTTCCCGTGGAAGAATTTGAATCGATCGCTGTTTCCATGCGCACTTCCATTATCAGATTATGTATCTTACTCAGACTGGCGGTAGTCATGCACAGAAGCCGCTCGAATATCAGTTTGCCGGAAATACTGGTTTACGTGAATAAGAACCGCGTGAACTTGGACTTTCCACCCGGCTGGCTGGATCAACACCCCTTAACGCTGGTTGATCTCATCACCGAACAAGGTTTTTTGCAGATCGCGGATATCAAGTTATCTTTTCATTAGACAGTTGTAGCAGCTGGCTTGAGATTGCATGAGGAATTCATTGCAAGCTATTGAACTTATGGGTTGCGAGCGCTAGACTGCTGCATTTCCCGATATCGGAAAAGCGGATTTTTTGTGTTCAAAGTTTTACCCGATGATGTTCCAATGAGAAAGGGGATGGCATGCAATTAGGAAAACTTGCGCACCGGTTTGGCGGGACTTGCAGCATAGCGTTGTTTTTTATCCTGATTCTATCGGCTCCTGCGGTGGCCGAAGAGTGGATTTATACCGTCCGGCCTGGCGATAATTTATGGAATCTGACGGAACGCCATCTGAAAAGCATGGAATACGTGCAGCCGTTGCAACAGCTCAATCAAGTGCGTAATCCGTATGTGATACCGCCCGGTACCACGCTGCGGATCCCGGTGGCCTGGGCGAAACAGCAGGATATCTTCGCGCAGGCGGTCAGTGTCTATGGTACTGCCACGTTACAGCGCAAAGACCAGGAACGCATGCCGATTGAGCAAGGTATGCAATTGCTGATGGGTGATGAAATACACAGTGGAAATGATGCGTTTGTGACCGTCGAGTTCGCAGATGGATCGCAAATGCGTGTGCAGGAAAACACCCAGCTGCGCCTGGAAAATATGCGGATGTTCGGCGATTATGGTTTGATTGACACGCTGGTTGATGTGCGTCAGGGGCGCACGGAAAATTCCGTGCCGAAAAAATCTGAGAAAGCCACCCGGTTCAAAATTAAAACGCCATCCGCAATCAGCTCGGTGCGCGGCACGGATTTTCGTGTCGGGGTCATTGAAACGCGGTCCGGCACCAGCAGCGAGGTGCTGACCGGTAGCGTGGAGGTCAATGGCGAGAGAAAACAAGTCAAAGTGCCGGCGGGTTATGGCACGGTGACCATCGAAGGCAAGCCGCCGGTCTCTCCCGTCAAGTTGCTGCCGCCGCCGGATTTATCCGGAGCCGCGCATTATTATCAAAATTTGCCGCTGGTGATTAAATTTACCCCATTGGCGGGGGCGCACGCGTACCGGGCGCAAATTGCTGCCGACCGGGACTTTAAGAACTTACGCTCTGAATTTACCGCTGCGAATTTACCGTTCCGCGACGGCGATATTCCGGATGGCGATTATTGGCTGAGAGTGCGCGGTATCGATGGTTTATCGATCGAAGGCAAGGATGCGGTCATTGCGTTCGCGCTGAATGCCTATCCGGAAGCGCCGTTTGTTCTTGCGCCACTTCCGGGCGGCATGGCGGAGCCGGAGAAGCAGCAATTCAAATGGGCGGCGCAGACGGATGTGTCCCACTATGCCGTTATGATCAGCAAGGATGCGGATTTCTCATCGTCTCTGTACTTTAATCCCGAAGTGAAAGAGAACAGCATAACGTTATCCGAATCGTTGCCGCCCGGTCATTATTTCTGGCGTATTTTCGCTGTGTCCGCGCGCGAAGGCGCGGGGCCGTTCAGCGATACCATGGCATTCCGGGTACCCTATCCCGCACCGGCGGTGGGAGAGGCGAAACTGGACGATAACAAAATGACGTTCGCCTGGCGCGCCGCTGCGGAAGGGCAGAGCTTTCAGTTTCAATTTGCGCGCGATAAGGAATTTGCCCATATTATTCACGACGAGTCGACCACGGCTTCTCAGGTAACGATCGCAAAACCGGATAGCGGCACTTATTATCTGCGTATCAAAACCATTGAATCGGATGGTTTTCAAGGGCCTTGGGGATCGCCGCAAGCGATTGAAGTTCCCTTCGGGATATCCTACTGGTTTATGCTGCTGATGCTGCTGCCATTGCTCGTATTGATATGATCCAGGCGGGTCAGCTGCGGAAGCACCGGTCATTTGCTATCCGCATCGTAATCCTGCTCGCCGGGGTTGCTTTCATCGCTTATACGGAGGTACTCGAGCGCTTCGATTTTATCCTCTATGACAAAATAGCCACGTTGCAGCAATATCCACAGGATCCCGATGTTGTCATTGTCGCGATCGATGATGAAAGCTTCAAAACTTTAGGCCGCTGGCCGTGGTCCAGAGGCGTACACGCGGAATTAATCAACCGGCTGAAATCGCTTGACAATCAAGCGGTGGCTTTGGATCTGCTGTTCTCTGAGCCGCAAGACAGCGATCCCTACGCCGATCATTTGCTGGCTTACGCGATTGCCGAACACGGCAATGTCATTTTGCCGGTGGCGCCGGTATTTGACGCCGATACGCAATTGTTAACGCTGGTGCAGCCGCTGCCCCTGTTTACCCAACAGGCTGTACTCGGTCATGTTGACGTTGAACTGGATAGCGATGGTGTTGCGCGGCGCGTTTTCTTATCCGCGGGGATTAATGCGCCCGCATGGCCTGCATTAGGATTGGCGCTGACCAATCCGGCCGCCGCGAGAGCAATCTATCAACTACAAAACCCTGTGGCAGTGCCGGAGCAACCGGAGCACTGGGTGAGAGCGCAGCAAGCGCTGATCCCGTATGCGGGGGAGCCCGGCAGTTTCCGGAGAATATCGTACGCCCGGGTTTTGTTCGACGATGAGGCCCTGGCCAGCTTAAGAAACAAAACGGTGATTGTCGGCATGACCGCAGCGGGAATGGGAACACGATTTGCCACACCGGTATCGCCGCTCAATCATCAACTCATGACGGGCGTGGAATGGCATGCCAATGTTTTTTCCATGCTGGCAACCGGCCGCATCATTCATCCGGCTCCCGCAGCGATTACAGCAGTCATCGCAGTTTTCTGGGTAAGCGCTATTTTGGTGATCATTGCCTGGACAGGGAAAAATCTGACAATCCCGCTATTACTCGCGCTCATGATTGCCGGATTATTTCTTTGCGGCTTGATCCTGGCGCTGAATCGTATCTGGATTCCCCCCGGCGCGGCGTTATTGGGCACGTTATCGCTGTATCCGCTCTGGAACTGGCGGCGCATCAATGAATTTTTGCGTACATTCTGGATTGATAAAACACATTCCAATGCGGCACTGGAATCAATCGGGGATGGCGTCATCATTACCGATGCTTTTGACCATGTGATCTACATCAATAAAGGCGCGGAGACAATTCTGCGAACCCAGCTCAAGCAGATCAAGGGTAAGCTGTTAACGGAAATTCTGGGACTGGATACCCAAAACAACGGCTCATCCGCTAACCCGGCCGGGAAAGATCTCTTGGACGGCGGTCTGAATAAACCCGGCATGGTTGAGTGCGTGCTGAAAACGGCGCAAGGCAATGAACGGACGGTGCGGATTACGCGGAATCAGTTATTCGACGATCAAAAAGCCATGATGGGTTCGGTAATCGCGATGACGGATATTACCGATCGCATTGAACTGGCGCAGCAAGTTGCGCACCAGCAAAGCCACGATGCGTTAACCAAGTTACCGAATCGCTCGAGACTGCTGGCGCAATTTGATTCCCTGATTCAGACAATCCCCAATACCGGGAAGAACATTACGGTATTTTTTGTTACCCTGGATAATTTCAAAAAAATTAACGATGCCATGGGCCATCATGCCGGAGACAAATTACTCAAGTTGGTTTCCAGCCGTCTATTCGATATCGTGGGGGCTGAGGTCATCCTGGCGCGCTGGGGTGGCGATGAGTTCGTGCTGCTATTTAATCGTCTGGCGAAGGAAGATTCCGCGCCGGAGATGGCGCAGAGAATTCTCGACACCATCCGGCAACGGTTTGAGATCGATGGATTTGAAGTATTTGTTTCTGTCAGTATCGGTGTGAGTTTTTACCCTGAAGATGGACTGACCGGCGAAACGGTATTGGAAAGAGCCGGTACCGCAATGTATCGCGTCAAAAAGGATGGCGGGAATCACTTCGGTTTTTATTCCGCTGAATCCTCGGTGGTTTGGACGCGTGATCAGCTCGAACTGGAAAGAGAATTACGCGCCGCGATAAAAAATGATGAATTGCAGGTATTGTTTCAACCGATCGTCAATGCGCAGTCGCATCATATCGCGCGTATCGAAGCGCTGGTCCGCTGGCTGCACCCGAAGCGGGGCTATTTGTCGCCGAGCGAATTTCTCCCGCTGGCGGAAGACATCGGCCAGATTGAACAGCTGGGTGAAATCGTGCTGAAAACCTCATGCGCCGCGGCATACAATCTCTTGCAATTGGGTTATCCGGTGAACGTTTCGGTGAACGTCAATCCGCGGCAATTATTAAACAAGAGCTTCCCGCAGACGATTGTGCAAGTGCTGCACGATACCGGATTGCCTGCCAAGTCCTTGATTCTGGAAATAACCGAGAGCGCCATTGTCAACGACATGGAACGGGTCAGCAAGGTGTTAGAGGAAATTAAGCGCCTGGATATTTTAATCGCCCTGGATGATTTCGGCACAGGCTACTCCTCGCTGACATTGCTGCGTGAACTGCCGATCGATATCTTGAAAATTGATAAATCCTTCGTGCGGACACTGGATCAGAACCGGAACGATCTGAAAATCGTGCAAGCCATTATCGGTCTCGGGAAAAATCTCGGTCTGACAGTGATTGCGGAAGGCGTGGAAACGGAACGGCAGGTTAAATTATTGCTTCAGCACGCGTGTTATTTTCATCAGGGCTATTATTTCAGCCGTCCTATTCCCTATGAGGCGTTGTATAACTTAATGCAGCACAAGCTGCTGCGCTGAGCAAGCGCTGGTTTTTGTGATGATTTTTCCGGTTTCCGCAGTTGCTGAGGAATTTAATTGCTTAGCGGGGATGGAGTGCCTTGTTGATCGATATGGGCATGTTCGACGCGCCAGCTTGTCACGCCCTGAATCGTTACATCCATCCATAGCACCCAGCCAGTATTATTTTCGATGGATGAAAAACCGTCGAAAATGAAGTTGCCCAGGCTGTAAATGATGGGTTTCCCCCGGTAGGTTTCCGTATCTTGCACGACATGCGGGTGTGTGCCCACCACGGCATCAGCGCCAGCGTCGATCATCAGGCGAGCCAGTTCGCGCTGGCGATCATTAGCGATTGGTTCGTGTTCGTGACCCCAGTGCATGAAGGGAATGACGATGTCCGCCTGCTTGCGTGCTTGCTGGATATCGTACACAACTTGCTCATCTTCCGACCACGCTACCCCAGGTAATTTCTCGCCAGCTTCGAATACGCGCGGGAAGAATTCATCATAGCCCAGCAAGGCTATTTTCAGGCCTTTGCGCTCGATGATCAGTGGCTTGTGAGCTTCACGCCAATCCATACCGCCGCCAAAATAAGGCATGTTGGCCTGTTGTAAGCGAGTGATCATTTCCGAAAAGGCATCCTTGCCGTAATCGCCCGCATGGTTGTTGGCCAGTGATACGGCATCAACATGGCTTCTGAGCAATGGCAGTACAGCTGGGGAAGCACGGAAGGTCCAGGGTTTGTTGAGTGCTTTACCGCCCTCGGCGATGACGCATTCCAGATTGGCTACCCGGATGTCGGCGTCAGCCAGCCGCGAGGCGAAGGGCTGAAAGGGGTTGCCACCGCTTGCGATCAGACGTCCCGGCCCATCGGCCAGCATGATGTCACCCATCCAGACCATACGTACAGTAGCATTCGGAGTGTCCGGATCAATTGGCCCGGCAGCATGAGTGGGAAAGATTGAGCTCAATATGCACAGCAGCAGGATATTGGTGAGCTTGCGGCAGATCATGATTGCACCGATTGTAGTGCGCATCCATAGCGCAATTCGCGCCCAAGATAGTTTGCGTAAACATGGTTCCAGCCCGTTAAAGCAGGAATTTCATTATTCATGTTGAAAGGCGCGTGATAACGTACCTGGTGAATGATGACGGGAGGCGCTTCCTTAAACAATTCATACACCGTCAGCGTGATGTGGTCGATCCGGCCGGGTGAGCCCAGCACGACAGCTTTAAAGCGGAAACGGTTGTCAAAATCCGCTGTGGCAGCTGAATAGGGATCGGTTGTGGCAGATTGGTGAAGCGTGCGTGTTTCACTGGCGTAGCGTATCTGACAGAAGAGTTCTGGCGGGCCCGCCTCCGGTTCTGCGGCTGCTGCCGGCATTGTTCCCATCGAATACGATACGGCCGCCAGTGCGGCAATGAGAGTCCATCGAGAGGTGAGGTGGTAAATCACTTCCTTAAGCCGGGCCGCAATAATGTTCCAGCAGAAGCTGTTGCGCCGAGCGTGGTTTGGATGTGCCGGGTTTTAAGCGCTTGTACGAGCCGTCGCTTTGTAGTACCCAAGCCTGTGTATTATCGGACAAATAACTTAATAATCCTTGATCGATGACATTGTCGCTGGTGCGTTTTTCTTCGACGGGGAAACACACCTCAACGCGGTAATGTAAATTGCGCGTCATCCAATCCGCGCTGGAACAAAAAACCAGTTCTTCGCCGATGCCGCCGCCATTATGAAAATAATACACCCGGGTATGTTCGAGAAAACGGCCGACGATGGAACGCACGGTGATATTCTCCGATACATCCTTGATACCGGGGCGCAGGCAACAGATACCGCGAATGATCAAGTCGATCTTTACACCCGCTTGAGATGCCTTGTACAGCGCGGCGATGATTTCCGGATCGACCAGCGCATTCATTTTGGCAATGATCCAGGCTTTTTTTCCGGCGGCCGCAGCGCTGATTTCCTTGTCGATGTAATTCAGAATGCCTTTATGCAGGGTAAAAGGCGATTGCAAAAGTTTTTTCAGCTTGCCCGCGCGGCCCAGACCGGTCAATTGGTGAAACAGCTTGTTGACGTCTTCGCCGATTGCCTTGTCGCACGTCAGCAGACCGTAGTCGGTATACAACCGCGCCGTGCGCGCATGGTAGTTTCCGGTCCCCAAATGCACGTAGCGGCGCAAGGCGCGGCCTTCTCGTCTGACCACCAGAATCATTTTTGCGTGGGTTTTATAATTGACCACGCCATACACCACATGCGCCCCAGCCTGCTGTAATTCACTGGCCAGCTCGATATTGGCTTCTTCGTCGAATCGTGCCCGCAGCTCGATTACCACGGTAACTTCCTTACCGGCGCGTGCTGCAATTTTTAATATTTCGACGACGGCTGAATCAATGCCGGTACGATAAAGCGTCTGCTTGATGGATAACACATCGGGATCGGCTGCCGCTTGCCGCAGAAAATCGATGATCGGCGCAAACGACTGAAAGGGATGGTGCAGCAAGATGTCGCCGTTATGCAGCGCGTCAAAAATGCTGGAATTTTTCAGCAAACGCTTGGGTATATCCGGTGTGAACCCGGCGAATTTCAATTCCGGACGGTCAACCAGATCGCAGATCGCGAGTAAACGCCCCAGATTGACAGGTCCTGCGACTTGATAGAGATCGCTTTGTTGCAAGCCGAATTTTTGTAACAGAAAACGGCTGAGATTGTCCGGACAGTTATCCGCCACTTCCAGGCGCACAGCGTCGCTGAAGCGGCGCGAGGGCAGCTCGCCTTCGAGCGCGCGCAGCAGATCGTCAATGGCTTCATCGTCGATAAACAGATCGCTATCGCGCGTCACCTTGAACTGATAGCAACCGGTCACGCTCATGCCCGGAAACAGATCGCCCACATGTGCATGGATGATCGATGACAGCATGACAAAATCGTGATTGCCTTCGCTGTATTTCGCCGGAATCGGAACCACCCTGGGCAACGAACGCGGCGCTTGTACGATGGCCAACCCGGAATCCCGTCCGAAGGCATCTTTTCCTTCCAATGATATGATGAAATATAGATTCTTGTTCAGAACCTTGGGGAAAGGGTGCGCGGGATCCAAGCCGATCGGACTCAACACCGGCAGCACTTCATCTTTGAAATAGCGGTGTATCCAGCGGCCGAGCAAGGGCTTCCACTGCGTACGGCGCAGCAAGCGTATTTTATCCTTGGTCAGCGCCGGTATGATCAAGTCATTCCACACGATGTATTGCTCTTGCACAAATTGATGCGCGGTTTCACTGACGCGTGCCAGCACTTCCGCCGGAGATAGATTATCCGGGCCCGTTTGTGTCGAACTGTATTTGACCTGCTGTTTTAAACCGGCCACACGGATTTCAAAGAATTCGTCCAGATTGGTGCTGGCGATACATAAGAAGCGCAGTCTTTCCAGCAACGGCAGGCTTTCATCCTTGACTTGCTCGATGACGCGCCGGTTGAATTCGAGCAAGCTCAGCTCGCGGTTGATATACAGCGTCGGGTTTTTAAGATCGAGAGTATCCATCAGTGGCAGTTGTTCAGGTGATTTTTATTTTTTCTTGTCAATTTATTACCGTTCCAATGTGCTTGTGTGGAAAATACGTGGGTTTGCCGGAGTCCGGGTTATACCGCATGAATGTTTCATTTTGGTGACAATTTCAGTAATTTGCCGTTGTCTTCATCCGTCAACAAATACAATGCGCCATCCGGGCCTTGTTCGACATCGCGGAAGCGCAGCGTGTTGGTCAATAAGCGCTCTTCGCTGAGAATTTTCTTATCGTCCGTTGTCAAACGCACGACCTGCCGTCCCGCGAGTGCGCCGATGAACAAGCTGCCACGCCATCCCGGAAATTGTTTGCCGGTATAAAACACCATGCCGGACGGCGCGATCGACGGCACCCAGTAGTGAATGGGTTCTTCAAAGCCTTGCTCGGCGTGTTCGTGCTTTATCGGCGCGCCGTTGTAGTGTACGCCGTAGTTGGCCTTGGGCCAGCCGTAATTTTTTCCGGCTTGCGGAATGTTGATTTCATCGCCGCCTTTCGGACCATGCTCGTGGATCCACAGTGCGCCGGTTTGCGGATGAATCGTTGCACCCTGCACGCTGCGGTGGCCGTACGACCAGATTTCCGGTTTGGCTTGCGGATTGTTGACGAACGGATTGTCGGCGGGCACTGAGCCATCGGGCCGGATGCGGATAATCTTGCCGATGTGATTGCTCAGATTCTGCGCTTCCTCCATGTAATCGCCGCGATCGCCCAACGTGATGAACAGATTGCCGTCGGGCGCGAATGCTAGGCGCGAACCGAAATGCACCGACCCCAGTACTTTCGGTGCCTGGCGGAAAATCACCTGCAAGTTTTCCAGGCTGCCATCCTTTAATTCAGCCCGAGCGACCGCTGTTCCCGCCCGCGATCCTTCCGGTTCAGAATACGACAAGTAAATCAGACGGTTTTTGGCAAACTCCGGATCCAGCGCGACATCCAGCAAACCACCTTGCTGCTGAAAGAAAACCGCCGGAACGCCCTTGACCGGTTCCGATACCTTGCCGTCCGGGGTGATGATACGCAACCGGCCCACTTTCTCCGTGACCAGCACATTGCCATCCGGCATGAACGCTATGCCCCACGGAAATTGCAATCCCTCGGCAACCAAGTGCACGTCGAATTCGGTTTGGATGCGCTGCGCTTGTGCGCTGAGTGAAACAGCAAGACAGAGAGCGATTGCGATCAGGATTTTATTGAGTGGTCGTTTCATAGTAGATAGTGTCACGATGCATGAGTTAACGCGCTCCACTGTACCATTCCTGCCGGAGTGGCTCAATACAAGCCGGTCAAAACACCACAATTCGCACCCGCACGCCGCCGAACACATTCAGTGGCGGGCCGGGCTCGTAGTAGCGTCCCAAGGCTGCATTGATTCGGGTATTAGCGTTGTATTGCGCGTCGAACAGGTTGTTGATACCGAAAAAGATAGAGCTTTCAAAGTTGTTACGCCGCAATTCCCATCCCGTCAGCAGTTGACCCAAGGTATACGCCGGATTGGTTGCGCTATTGGTGTCATTGACAAAAAACTCACCGACGCGGTGCACGTGCAGTTGCCCGAAAAAGCCGAGCGGGTGCGCGTAGCGCAACAATCCTTCCCAGCGGTGCCGGGGAATGCCCGGGAAAATATTGCCTTTCAGGTTGGTATCGTTGGCGGTGTATTTTTCAAATTCAAAATCCGAAAACGTGTAGCTGACTTCGCCGCGCAGGCCTTTCCATTCTGGCGTCGCTAGACGGGTTTCGACACCGATGCGGCGCGATTGCCCGGCGTTGCGGAAAAATGCCCGGCCGGGGGACGACGCCAGTTCGAACGGTGTGATTTCGTTCCACGTGCGGATAAAAAACACCGCCGTATCGTACTGGAACCCGGCGGTGTTGCCGCGAAAGCCGAGTTCGTTGCTGAGCGACGTTTGCGCGTTCAGATTCGGATTGAATCCGCCTTTTCCGGCGGGATTGTTGATCAGTTCGGTGGTGGTCGGCGCTTCAAGAACGGAAGCGGTATGTGCGTAAATCTGCTGCTGGCTGGTCACGTGATACACCAGCCCGGCGGTGCCGCTGGCTTGCGACACGGTGCGTGCGCCGGATTGGTTGCCGTCGCTTTTGAATTGGTCTTTGACTTCATAGCGCAGCCAATCCCAGCGCCCGCCGAACACCACATCCAGCTTATCCGCCACACGCCATTCGTTGCGGAAAAACGGCCCGGTGCTTTGCACGCGTTCAGTCTGGCTTAAATTCAATGCGCCGCGCGCGCCAAAATTGTTATTGAAACGCTGCCGATCGTCGTTCTGGATGCCGTAATCGACGCCGATCAGAAAGCGGTTGGGGCGGTTGAACAAAATATGATCGTTGACGAATTGCATCATCAACCCGCCTACCTGCCGGTCAAACTGCACCTGTCCGCCGTCGAAAAACTGCTGGCGGCTTTGGAAATCCCGTTGCAACCAATGTCCCGTTACGCTGAATTCCTTGCCCGCAGACGGTCGCTGGCGAAAGCGGATACCCATCTCCTCCTGGCGGATTTCCTCACCGGCGTTGTACTGCACATTACGCGCGGAAGCTTGCCGGGGATCGGCCTGCACTTCCGCGCGGGTCAAAGCGCCGGGGTCTTTCGACAGCGGCGAATAAAATTCGCGGAACACCAGCATCAAATCGGAATCGGCACTCGTCTGAAAATTCAGCTTAGCCTGCGAAAACGTATTCTGCATCGCGCTATGATCGCGCCAGCCATCCTGTTGCAAGTGCGAACCATACAAACTGTAACCAAAGTTTCCTTGCCGTCCGCCCATAAACAATTCGGACTTCAGATAACCGTATTGCCCGAACACCTGGCGCGGCATGATCACGAATTTCTCCGGCGGTGCTTCGCGCGTGGTGATGTCGATCATGCCGCCGGAAGCATTGCCGTACAGCGACGCGGAAGGCCCGCGCAGAATATCCATGCGCTCGATCAACGATGGGTCGATCGAATCCAACTGCGCCTGCCCGTCCGGCAATGTCGCCGGAATGCCGTCGACGCGCATCTGAATACCGCGCACCCCGAACGGCGACCGCGCGCCAAACCCGCGGATCGCAATACGCAAATCCTGCGTGAAATTGAACTGATTCTGAAAAAACACCCCCGGCGTGCCGCGCGCGAACTCATCCAACGTTGCACCGGGCTGAAAATTCTGCTGCGGGTAACGCGTGATCTGCGTGACGCTGTTCGGAATCTGCTCCGGCGAACGCTCGCTGCGCGTGGCGGTGATGTTGATCGGGTTGAGGATGACGGATTGTGTGGTTTTAGATTCCTGTGCCCAGGCGGGTAAAGCCATTGCAGTGCAACCGGCCAGAATCATTAAAAAATGAATCACAGTACGCATGCAGGAAAAACAGCCAGAACAAGAAATCGCAGTAGGAATAACAAACATGCGCGCAAGTGTATCACCCGAATGACCGGCATCAAATTGCGGGGCATTTACGGATCGGCTGCCGGTCAATTTTTGCCGATTACTAACAATATGGGAAATTTGTAGCAATCTGCTACAATTAATAATCGCTTTGATTAATGGAGTCAAATGATGGCAAAAGCAGCTTCTCCGATCCGGTTGCAAGATGATTTAATGCAAGCCGCCGCGTTGACCGCCGAGCGGTTTCACCGCAGCACGGCGGAACAAATCGAATATTGGGCGGAAATGGGGCGTAATGTCGACCACATGCTGAACCCCGACGACTTGCTGGCGATCTCGGCGGGATTGGCAAAAATTACTGTCGAGCCGGTTAGCAGCGAGCCGGTCGATCCTACCGGCATATTTCAATCGCTCGAAGACGATCGCGCCAGCGGTATTTTGCCGCAAACGGTGAGCGGCAGCGTGCTCAACAAATACCAAGCCTCCTTAACGCACCCCGGCTACCTGGAACAAATTCACCCCGATGGCCGCATTCAAACGGGGAAATTTCAGGGCGGTGAGTTCATTGCGATTGATGCATCGCAGCTTTGAACAAGAAAAAACAACTGTGGCTGCTGGCCGGAGGCAATGGCGCGGGCAAAAGCACTTTCTACCGTACCCGCCTCGCGCCCAGCGGCTTATCGTTTGTGAATGCGGATATCATCGCTAAACTGCTGTATCCGCAAGCGCCGGAAGCGCACAGCTATCAAGCCGCCAAACTGGTGGAACACTTGCGCCTGCAACTGCTGCGGCAAGGCCGCAGTTTTTGTTTTGAAACCGTGTTCTCGCACCCGTCGAAAATCGATTTTGTTGCACAAGCCAAAACGCTCGGTTATGAAATCATCCTGGTGTTCATTCACCTATGTGACCCAGCGCTCAACCAGGCACGTATCGCGCAGCGTGTCAGCGAAGGCGGTCACAGCGTTCCGCCCGATAAAGTCATCAACCGGATACCCAGAACGCTTAAGCTGATCAAAAAGACACTGCTGCTATGCGATCACGTGTACATCCTCGACAATTCCCGCGCGGATAATCCGTTTCAGCAACTGGCCGTGATTCGCGATGGACAGATCATATTCCGGCATAACGTTATGCCCGATTGGTGCTGGGAATTGTTGGCCGATTATGGGGCAGAAAAATAAGATTTGTAATGAATATGGAGATCTAAACGATGCATGAGGAAGTGAATGAATGGATTGGCGATGTATTGCAACGAAAGAAATATGCTGATTTTCTTACACAATACTTGGTCGCTAAAAAAGACCCATTCGTAATCAATATCAACGCGCCTTGGGGATCCGGTAAAACTTTTTTCATTGAGCACTGGTACGAAGATTTAAAGAAGGAGCATCCATGCGTGCTGTTTAATGCATGGGAAAATGACTTCTCGAATGATCCTTTATTATCTGTTATTTCTTGCATTGAAAAAGATTTATCGCCTTTGTTATCTGTTACCGATAAAAATGATAAGAAGATAAATAGTGGGTTATCAAAAGCTGGTAAGTATTTAAAAAGCATTGCCCCAATTTTAGCAAGAGCAGCAGTTTCTAAAGCGATTGGCAAAGATGGATTGGAAGAACTGCAGCAACTCAATGAAAAGGATGAAAAGGCTGCTACTGAAATTGTAGAAAAAGTCACTGAGAAATTGATTCAGAATAATAAAGCTGTTGAGAAAGCCATAGAAAGTTTTGGAAAGTCTTTGGAAGAACTAATAGAAAAATTGACTCGCAATCAGGAGTACTTGAAAAAGCCATTATTCAT
This sequence comes from Nitrosomonas oligotropha, assembly GCA_008015635.1. GTDB lineage: Bacteria > Pseudomonadota > Gammaproteobacteria > Burkholderiales > Nitrosomonadaceae > Nitrosomonas > Nitrosomonas oligotropha_B. The sequence continues at coordinate 21,206 of SSFX01000013.1, read as the reverse complement.
TTTTATTGATGAGCTTGATCGATGCCGCCCACTGTATGCAATCGAATTATTAGAAAGAATAAAACATTTGTTCGGTGTACCAGGGATTGTTTTTGTTATCGCGACGGATACCGAGCAATTAAAGCACTCCATTAATGCAATCTATGGCAGCGGATTTGATTCAAATACTTATTTAAGAAGATTCTTTGACCAAAGTTATACCCTTTCTTTGCCTAACTATGTTGAATACGCCAAGTTATTATTTCAAGAATTTGGCTCTAATTTAGTCGATAGATTCGTTCAAATTGGTATCTCTGCATCAGGGGATGCAAAAAGTGATTGGATAAATACTGGTAGTAACATAAGTCGATATTGCGAAAGTAATGAGTACACTTTTATAACAGAAAAAAATGACCTGGCCGAGCTTGTGTTGCTATTTTCTCTTTTTTCTGCATTCTTTAGGCTTGACTTACGAACACAAAAACAATGTTACGAAAAAATCTTAGCAATTATTTCTTCTATTCCGTTCGGAGAAAAATTACATTTTGTTTGTTTGGCATTTTTAGTTATGCTCGAGGCTAAAAGTTCTTTGTTATTTAAAGAATATTTTGTAATTAGTAGCAGTCGGGCTGATGATAGGAAAAGGTTGATAGGTAGTAAATTTAGCGCGTTTAGTAATGTTAGGCTCAATGAACGTCCATATTATGCGATTGATTTTGTTGGTTTCTATTCTCAATATGCTTTTGTAGATAATGGAGAAATAAAGAGAGCTATGCAACAAAAGGATCCAAATACTGCAGAGTTATCACTACTCAGAGTTATCTGTAGCTATCCTTGCGATATGAAGCTATATGAAGAAAGAGTATTGTTTGCGTGCAATTTTGGTTGATAGGTTTTTGATTAATATTAATTTTTTTCATCTAAATAATATTCAAGTCGCTTGAAAGCTCCACAAAACCGCCTCATCCTGCTCGGCGCCAGCAACCTGACGTTATCGCTGCGTCTGGTCACGCACTTGATGCAGCAGCGGATCGGCGCGCCGGGGGAGATTCTGGCTGCTTTGGGACATGGGCGGGCGTACGGTGTTTTTAGTCAGGTGGTGTGGCGCGGGTTGCCGGGGATTGCGGAGTGCGGGTTATGGCGGCCGTTGAGTACGATGGAAGCGCGACCTACCTATGCGTTGTTAACCGATATCGGCAACGATATTGTGTATGAGTTGGCGCCGGAGCAGGTTTTGCGCGCGGTGGAACGGTGTATTGATCAGTTGCAGCGTCAATCCGCGCAGATTGTCGTGACTAATTTGCCGATGGCATCGGTTGAACAATTATCCGAGCGGCGTTACACCTTTTTCCGGAATCTTTTTTATCCGTTTTGTAAGCTTTCCAGAGATGAAACACTTAGCCGTGTGCGGGCGGTGCATGCGGGATTGGTGGATATGGCCGTGCGTCGGCAGTTTCTGCTGATTGAGCAGGAAGCGCACTGGTTTGGGCCGGACGGTATTCATGTGAATTACTGGCAGCGGGAAGCGTTTTACCGGGATATCGTACGGCAGTTTCCGGATTCCGGCGCTAAACCGGAACATTGGGATGAAAAACGGAAGTTCTTTCTGACCTGGCAGCGGCGGCCGGTGTTTGCTTTCAAAACGGTGTTGGGTCGTGCGATTCACTGTCCGCAACCGAGCGGGCAGCTGGCGGATGAATCGCCTGTCAGCAAGTATTAAGGGTACCGATTGAATGGCGCCACGGGAATGAAAGCTGCGGTTTTTTTGCACTAACAGCACGTTTGACAGCCTATCCGGCATTCAGTATATTCAGCGCAGAAAAATTGCGTTGATTTTTATCGTATCCTGCCTTAATTCTCTCTATTCGAGCTTTCTTATATGCGTATCGTCGTTACCGGAATGGGGATTGTGTCACCGATTGGCACGAGCATTGATCAATTCTGGAAAAATGCGGTAGCCGGTACCAGTGGGATTGTCAGTATTCAAAGCTTTGATGCGGCCAAACAGCGTTCGCGGATCGCCGGGGAAGTGCAAGGGTTCGATCCCGCCACCTTTTTATCCGCCAAGCAAATCGAACAAACCGACCGGTTTACCCAACTCGCTTTACACGCGGCACAACAAGCGCTGGAAGACGCAGGTGGTTTAGAAGGCTATGAGCCGCGGCGCTTGGCCGTCAGTCTGGGGTCGGGCATGGGGGGGTTTTCGACGTTCGAGTCTTCCGCCGCGCGCAGATTTCAAAACAAATCGGTGCCGCCTTTTACCGTTCCGCGCATCATGGCGAACTCAGCCGCCGCCTGGATCGCGACCAAATACGGACTGAAGGGCATCAACCTGACGACCAGCACGGCATGCTCGTCCGGCGCCAATGCCATCGGCATGGCGCTTGATCTGTTGCGCAACGGCAAAGCCGATGCAGTGGTGACCGGCGGCGCGGAAGCCTGTGTGTTGCCGCTCACGATGGTCGGTTTTGAAGCCTTGTTTGCGTTATCCACCGGTTTCAACAACGATCCCGCGCACGCTTCGCGTCCGTTCGCCAAAGGCCGCGACGGTTTTGTCATGGGCGAAGGCGCGGGTATCCTGGTGCTGGAAACGGAGGAAGCGGCCCTAAAACGTGGCGCAAAGATTTATGCCCGGCTGGCTGGTTACGGTTGCGCTTGTGACGCGACGCACATCGTCGCGCCGGATATCGACGGGCAAGTCGCTGCGATGCAGGCCGCGCTGGACGATGCCGGTATGACATCCGGTCAAGTGGACTATATCAACGCCCACGCCACTTCCACGCCGATCGGCGATGTTGTCGAAACTAAGGCGATCAAGCAAATGTTCGGTGAGCGCGCGCCGGAAATCCCGATCAGCGCCACCAAATCGATGATCGGCCACAGCATCGGCGCTTCCGCCGCGATCGGCAGCATCGCCGCGATCATGACGCTGCAAACCGGCACCATCCACCCCACGATCAACCTCATCGAAGCCGATCCGGAATGCGATCTGAATTACACGCCCAATACGGCGGCGCAGAAAAAAGTGCAGACCGCGCTGTGTAACGCCTTCGGCTTCGGCGGCAACAACGTCAGCATCGTTTTTACAACTCTTTAAAAGGTATCAGCCGACATGGATACAGCAGAACTCGAAGCGAAAGTCATCGAATTTATCGCGTCAAAAGTTGAAAACATCGACGCCTCCACCATTACCCTCGCCTCCAAATTCGACGAACTCGGACTCGACTCGATGGACACCGTGCAACTGCTGTTCGATGCGGAAGACGCCTTTGGCGTCACGTTCGACGGCGATGAAGTGAAAAATCTCCGTACGGTGGGGGATATTATTACTTATATTAGTGAGCATCCACCGGAGGGGAAGGGTTAAGGTTAGGGAGTCAACGCAAAGGTAGTTCATGAACAATCTCGTATTGGATTTCATTGGTAACCCTAATAGTTTTTGTCATTTCGGGCGTTGAAATGTAGTTAGTCAGCTTTCTTTTTCTAAATAACTAAACAGTGAGGTATTTTATGAAACATGTCCTGACCATGTTGGCTCTGGTTTTATCGGTGTCTTGGGCGTCAGCTGAAACGGTCAATTTGAATATCATACAGGTGTGCGATGACGGAGGGAATTCTTGCGCACCCGTCAACCTCAATCAGTCCTTTACCGATAAGATTTGGGCTCAAGCCGGAACGACGTTCAATTACGGCTCAATAACGCAACTTAACAGCACCAAATTTCTAAATCCAACTGAGCTCGAAGCCGATGAACTTATTGGTTCTAATATCTTCTCTGGAACCGGGCGAGTGTTTGGTTCCTATGATGTTTGGTTTGTGAATTCGTTCAACGGTGCACCAGGCTTGCGGGGTCGGGGCGCTGTGGGTGGGGATGGCGTTGTCGTCTCGAGTTCCTCTGCTGCGGTTGACACACTCGCCCACGAGCTTGGCCATAATTTTGGCCAAGACCACATCAACGGAACGATCGCTGATGCTGGCCGCTATCTAATGGCCGCTGGTAGTATCCGTACTATTCCGACTGGTATAGGTGACATCGCTCCGGATGGACTCCAACTAGACTATTTCAATCCAATTTTGCCGGAAGTCACGGTCGACATGGTCGGCGCAACGCCTTTCCTGAGCAGTGACTTCTTTGATGTGAAATTCCTCGCGGGCGCAGCAACGGATTTGGGATTGAGCTCACTTACAATTGACCTCACACCAGCAAACGCATTTTTCGATGTTACGAATGCGCCTCCCGGGCTTTCTGGTTCTCCATTTAGCTTTGGAAGCTTGCACGGCATTTCAGCCGCCGACATAGCTATTTCTGGCCTAAGTGATGGCGGATCGATTCTTAAAATGGATTTCGCTGCAGATTCATTTACTTCGGGTGATTCACTCTCTTTTGGCATGGACATGGACCTCTTTAGTAACATTGATGGTTTCGGTGCTACGGCTGACGAATTGCGTTCATCATTGGTGACATTGACTTTTGAGGATGGTTACTCGGTAGCTGGTGATCTTTCCACGCTAATCTTTTCCTCCGTATTTGATCCTAATAAGTATGTGGATGTCTTCACATCGCGTCGGGGCGACCCATTGGCTAGCCCGGTTCCAGAGCCTTCTTCTATCTGGTTGTTGAGTCTGGGGCTAGCGATTATTATCGGAGCGTTCCGAGGAGCAAAGGCCCGATCACTAGAATGACAGCTCGTAAACTCTGTTTCGCTCTCGCCGTCGGAATCAACCTCGCGACCAATCCGGCGGCGTGTGCTAGCGATGCAGCCACGCCTGGCAGTACCGTAGATAAGATGAGCGGTGTAATAGCCGATCCTGATTGGATTCCTTGTACTCGTGATCCAAACCGTAATAGGATGAAGCACTGCTCGGAGGAATACAGGCTTTGTCGCGAAGCAGGGAATAGTTCAGTTGTATGTCTGGCAGTAGATTATCCGATTCTTACACCAGCAATAGAGCCTTCGCAGGACGAGTTTTTTGCATGCCGCTCTGCTGGTCATGACGAGGGCAAATGTGTGTACATCTTAGGAGCACCGATCAAATAGCACGGTAGATACTCTCTCATTTTCACAAATGATTGCAGTATTTTGCGCATAGCTGCACATATTGCTTGGATTTTCAGTAACCCGCGTATGGCGGAAGCTGAAAGCGTTCCACCAGAATGACCCGCTATTAATTCCACTATATGAAAGTGATGATCGCTTGGGATGTGTTCCGACGACGGTTTTGATTTGGTGAATCACTCTTTGGGCATCGGCCCGACGCGATCTGCAGCTGGCCGAAAGCCAATGGAAAAAATAAATTACAGGATAGCTTGTGCGCTCAATGTAATTACACTATAGTCATGCGAGTATCGTAACTCATTAACATTTCTCATGACCCATCTCATTAAAATCGGCAATTCCCAAGGCATACGCATCCCCAAGCTGCTCATCGAACAGGCTGATTTGGAAGGTAAAGATTTGCAATTGCAAGTCGTGGAGGGCGGTTTGTTGATTACGCCCAAGAAGGCGGCGCGGGAAGGTTGGCGTGAATCCATTGAAGGTACATTGAAAGCTCACGGCACGGAGCCGCTGGATCAGGAATGGTTGAATGCGCCGTTGTCTACCGATGACAATTTGGACTGGTAATGCCGAAAGTTTCGCGATTCCAGGTTTGGTTGGTGCAACTCGACCCGACGCAAGGCTCTGAAATCAACAAAACAAGACCTTGCGTTGTGATTTCCCCGGACGAGCTTTCCGCTTTATCCACCGTGCTGATGGCGCCGATGACCACTCAAGGTTTTGAGTTCCCCTGCCGGGTTGCTTGCAGTTTCAAAGGAAAACAGGGTTTGATTTTGCTTGATCAAATCAGGGCAGTCGATAAAACGCGACTGGTCAAAAAACTTGGCATCATTGACGAAGCGACACAAATGGATCTGTGCCAGCGATTGCAAGAGTTGTTTGTCTATTGAAAGGAAAATAATCATGTCTACCCATACGATCCGCCTTCATCGCGTGTTGCGTGCGCCACCGGAGAGAATTTACCGCGCCTTTCTGGATGCCGATGCGATGGTTAAATGGATTCCGCCGAATGGTTTTACTGCGAAGGTTCACCATATGGAGGCTAAAACCGGCGGCAGTTTCAAGATGTCCTTTACGAACTTCAGCAGCGGGCATAGCCATTCGTTTGGTGGCGAGTATCTGGAGCTGGTGCCGTTTGAGCGTATCCGCTATACGGACAAGTTCGATGATCCGAATTTGCCCGGAGAGATGCACGTCACGGTATCGCTAAAGCAGGTTTCCTGCGGGACCGAGTTGAACATTGTGCAAGAAGGTGTGCCAGCAGTGATTCCGGCCGAAGCTTGCTATCTCGGCTGGCAAGAATCGCTGACGTTGCTGGCAAAGCTCGTCGAAGCTGAGATCCCGGGCTGATTTCCATGCAGTTGGCAGCGTTTTGATTTCGCTAGTTTTGTGAGCATCATCGCATCGTGACAATGTTTCACAAAGATCATTTAATAGTTGGAATGGTCTTTTTTCTCCTGCTGATAATGCTTTCCGGCTGTGTTCACCGGCCGTATGTCACGGCTTCCTATCCTCGTTGGGGAAATGAAATTGCGATCGAACAGAGTGTTGAGGAACCATTGATTCTGCGCACTTTGCCGGCGCAATCCAGTCAAGCAAGCGCCTGTGTGTTGCTGGTGCATGGTATGAACGAACATATCGGGCGTTATGGCGAAGTGGCGCGGTATTTTTCTCAACGTTATTTTGTTGCCGGGTTCGATCATTATGCGCATGGTCTTTCCAATCCGGTGTTGCGCCGTGCGGATCAGGCGCTGACGGAGGGAGTCGATCGAACCGATGTCAGCGACGCTTATCTGGCGCAACCGGCTTTGTACGATTTGGAGCCGCTGCGGCAGACGTTGGGTCTTGCAGTGCAAGCCTTCATGGCGCAGTGCGATGCGCAAGATCATTCGCAGCGGCCGGTGTTCATCGTGGCGCACAGTCTGGGCGGGCTGGTGACCGCGTCGTATTTGCTTAGGCATCAAAATGAATCCGATCTACGCAAGCGGCTACGGGGTGTCGTTTTTCTCGCTCCGGCTTTTGCCGTGAGCGAACCGCCCGGATGGCGCGGTTGGGTGGCGAATCCCTTGATCAAGCTGTCTTTTCATGCAGAAACGCATTTTTTGCATCCCCAGCGTGAACCGCTGCCGTTGTTGCTGTTCAATCAATTACTTTCATTAGTCACGGTGCCGGTTCTGGATGGTTTGTTCGAGGTGTTTTCCTGGCCGGGACTGCGCAATTTTGCGTCGCCAACCTCACCGGTTTGGGTGACGGATTACTTGACCGATAGCGAAGAAGAAAAAGCGCGGCTGCGCGCCGACGGCTGGATCGTGCGCCGCAGTCTGTTGCGCTACGTGAAAGGGATCGAAGCGGAAGTTGTTCATTTCCGCCGCCACATGGCGGATTTCTCGATCCCGTATTACCTGATTTATTCCGAAATGGACCCGATCACCCCCGCTTGGGGCGACGAGGATTTTGCCCGTGTGACACTGCAACATAATCCAGCTAACGAAGTTTTGAAACTACCTGGGCTGCCGTATCACCAGCACCTGTTTATGCAAGAACCTGTACGGACCGAATTGCTGCAGAAAATAGAAAAATGGCTGGATCGCCGGTTACGTGTAGTGCAATGACAGCTTATATGAGGTGTGCTACTAGGGGGTGTATCCGGTTGGGTGAGAGTACTACCGTTTTTTTGACTGCCAGTTTGGCATGCCTGCTTTACCCGGTAATACTCTCTTTCCAGCGAGTTTTATTGACTCAATCGAAACGTATGAACGAGGATTGATTAAAATTCTTCCCAGTCATTACTACCACCGGCGGCTGTTTTGCGCGCTGGTGTTGTTTCGGATGCCGTTTCCTTATTTAAACTAACCAGCGCTTTTTTCACAGCAGGGCCGCGATTTGGCAGCTTGGTAACCGTCGCGGGACGATTGTTTCTTTTTACAGTTGAAGAGGTTGAATGAGCACCTGCCAATTTGAAAGTACTCACTGCATGTGTCAGAGCTTCTGCTTGCTCCTTCATGGATTCGGCGGCAGCGGCAGCTTGTTCCACTAAGGCTGCGTTTTGCTGCGTGGCTTCGTCCATCTGGGTGACCGCTTGATTCACTTGTTCGATACCTGAGCTTTGTTCCTGAGAAGCCGCAGAAATTTCACTCATGATGTCAGTGACTCGTTTGACAGCTGTGACAATTTCATCCATCGTGATGCCCGCTTCATCCACCAAACGCGTTCCTTCATCGACTTTGGATACTGAGTCATTGATCAGTTCTTTGATTTCTTTGGCCGCAGCAGCAGAACGTTGTGCCAGTGTGCGCACTTCCGTGGCCACTACCGCAAATCCACGGCCTTGTTCGCCGGCACGTGCTGCTTCGACGGCAGCGTTCAACGCCAGAATGTTGGTCTGGAATGCGATGCCGTCAATGACGCTGATGATGTCGACAATTTTATGCGAGCTTTCATTGATGGATTTCATGGTATCTACTACTTGACCCACGACTGCACCGCCTTTGACCGCAACTTCGGATGCACCAGTAGCCAGTTGGTTGGCTTGGCGGGCATTGTCGGCATTTTGTTTCACGGTGGAGGTCAATTCTTCCATGGAAGAAGCGGTTTCTTCCAAGCTGGATGCTTGTTCTTCGGTGCGCTGACTCAAGTCTGAGTTGCCGGAAGCGATTTCGCCCGATGCGGTTGCGATCTGATCGGTACCCATGCGCACTTTACCTACCAAGTCGATTAAATTGTCGTTCATTTCTTTGAGCGCTTGAAGCAAACGGCCGGTGGATGATTTGGTGGATGTCACTACGATATTCGATGTCAGATCACCTGCGGCTACCTTATGCGCTATATCTATCGCTTCATCCAACGGCGCAACAATCGATCTTAGCAACAAGTAACCGAAGATGGCCGCCAAGAGAAAACCCGCGATGATGGCTATTGTAGAAGCTGTAAAAATATTCTCATAACTGGTTTGCGCATGAGCATATTCTTGTGCTGAAACGGATCTTTGCAGATCGAATAGAGCAAATACGGTTTCGCGCAATGCGCTGAATTTTCCTACGGTGTCCGTTGATACATGTTGCGCGGCTGCTTCAAATTTACCCGATGCTGCGAGCTGAAAAGCGTAGTTCATCGATTGCACATATTGGGCATGCTGCTCGGTTTTTATTTTACTCAGCCTCACTTCTTCGGGTATTAATTCGGTTGCCTGGAATTGCGCCCATACCCCTTCATTCTTTTGAACCAGTTGTTGCGCCTCGGTGCTCAGTGTTTTTGCCGCATCGGGGTTGCTTAAATTAGTGGCGGCGACAACCTTGGCTTGCACTTGGTACCAGGTATCCAAAATCGTTCCCAAGTGTACGGCTGGCCCCAACCGGTCTTCATATAGGGATCTCATTCCGTTATTCGATTGACTGAAACCATACAAACCCAGTGCGCCAATTCCAAGCATCAGTGCCGATAGGATGCTCATTACAAACATTAATCTGAATTTAATAGAAGTATTTGTGAACATTTACATTTCCTTATAATTTAAACAAGATGAAGTGAATATTTTTTAGTTAAGGTTCTGATCAATCAAGCCCATATCATTGCTACTCAGCAACTTTTCGATATCAATCAGTATCAACATTCTTTCGTCGACGGTCCCTAATCCCATGATGTATTCCGTATCGATGACTGAGCCCAAGCCGGGGGTAGGGCGCATTTGTTCTTCAGCCAGACAAATCACATCGGATACGCTGTCGACCACCATGCCCACCACGCGTCCGGCTACATTGATAATGATCACTACAGTGAATTCATCATAATTTTCATTGCCAAGGCGGAATTTGATGCGCATATCAACGATTGGAACAATGATTCCGCGCAAATTGACTACACCTTTGATGAATTCGGGCGCATTCGCAATTTGTGTGATGGCATGGTAATTACGAATTTCTTGTACCTTGAGTATTTCAATTCCATATTCTTCGTTTCCTAATCGGAAAGTCAGGAACTCATTAGTTGTCGCATTAGCCACCGGATTAACGGACTCAGGTGCTATGCTGGGTGTCTGTTCTTGCATCACAATTGACTCTCCTTTCCTGTATAAAGATTGCAAACCAAAAAAATCCAATGACTGTTATTTCTTTCTGCAAATATTCATACTAACTAACCATTAATATTCAGTGTGATATTTAAACTTATTGTGGAGCTGCTGCTTATGGAGGGGCACTATAGGGGAAAAAAGCAATGGAATTGTGGAGAGAATGTAAACTCTTTGTAAATTAGAAGACAAATTTAGGAAAATCAGTATTTTGAAGGGGCCATTGGAATAATTATTTGTTCCTGGTAGTTGAACTGCTGACTAAGCGATTATTTCCGATGCTTCTGTTTCTGCTACATATTACAGATGCTGGATTGATCGTTCCGATAGCACAGACAGCGATCCCGGCATATCGTCGCTTCCAGCAACTGATCTTTATCTCCATCGTTGTGATAATACCCACAATACGCTGACTATTACTCCAGTATACTGTTCTTAAGTGGCGGTTTTTATTGGCTGTATTGAAAGTATGGCTGACTGAATTGAGAACGCATGAGGATATTCTGAGCGCTACGTGGTGAAGTTCGAATAATGCGATGAAGAGAGTTATTTTTCATTATCCGGGACCCAAGATTTTATAAGCGATGTTTGCTTTTTATCAGTGTAGCTTTGGTTCTTCTCGTTTAAGTTTCTTACAAAAAACAAAAAGAAAGTAGAGGCGAAGAAATGAATAAGGAAAATATTCCCGATCAATTTCTAAACAGCGATCACCAGCAAACATTAGCAACGATCAAGTGGTTGAATAATTGCCAAACATGGGACGAATTTAACCAAGCGGTTAAAGCGGCATTGCTGCCATTGTTGAAGTGCAATGGTGCATTCTACGGGCGCCTCACGGGAGAGCAAAATGCGTTGCAATTACTGGGCAGCATTAATCAATCAACATGCTGTCAGCATGACTGGAAACAGTTATTGAATATCGCTTCGCAGGGATTGGTTATAGCGGATTCGATGAATAGTCACGCCGCTGAGCCATTGCCAATCAGTGCAGTGAGCGATGTGCAGTGTTTCGAAGAAAATGGCGGTCACTATCGGTCTTTTGATTTGGCTTGGCAGCAATCGCATTGTAACTGCACCGTGGTTAAAGTTTTTGATGATCGCCATCAATTGGCCTTTCAGTTTTATTTTTGCCGTTTGAATAATCAACAACAGGTATTCAGCCAAAGGGATTTTGAACTGCTGAAAATACTGAAGCCTATTTTGCTACAAACGCTGAGACTCATCTTATTCCGGCAAGAAACGTTTAATTCCCGGTTAACAAAAAACTTCTGGTCTAGTTATACCGACCCGATAACCGTATTTCGCAGCGATGGTCAGGTCATTTTCCAAAGCTGTGAATTTGACCGGGTTTTTGCACAAGAAAAGCAGGCATTTCTCTCCTCTATGCTTGCGCTCATCGATTTCCTTCAAAGTAATAAGATCACTGGGTACAGCTTTCTATCGCAATTGGGTAAGCGTCTCTATGAGATCAAGCTGACCCTGATTGATGTGGGTGAGGATTCTCGCTCCTGCATCTATTTATTGCATCCCTCCCGCATTACTCACAAATTCGGGAAAGTCTTCAATCAACTGGATAGAACCCGATTAACCCATCGTGAAATGGAAATAACGGTACTGATCTGCCAAGGAAAAGCTGCTCGGGAAATAGCCGAAGAGATTCACCTGAGTTATCACACCGTGCGGAATCACATTAAAAGCATCTACAGTAAGTTGGGGGTTTCGACACGAAGCGAATTACTGTCGCGCATTGAGTGAAATCTGTGTGGTCATTATCAATCGATTGGAATTCAAAATGACTCAATTGGGCTATTTTTAGAAAAATGGGAATGTTATATAAATAACACCATCGGGATAGTAACCATGTATTTATCAGATGAAAATAATAACAGGTGTGTAGCGGTGATTTCGATACCGGTTTTGCTAGCTTTATTGCTGACCACACTGGTAACCGGGTGCGCCATCAACGATAAAGGTTTTACACAATTGCGTTACTTTGAAAACGCTACCAGTTATATGACGAACCAAAACACCTGGGATGGTTTTATCAGCGCGCAATCCAGTGATCGTGGCTTAACGTTGGGGCGTAAGGAAAGAATCAAGGTTTAATTAAGAAAATCGGAAAACTATAATGCATAAAAAAATTATTATTTTATTAATAATTGGTTATATTTTGTTATGTGTGGGTTGTGCTGCGATAAAAGGACAGCCGGATTCCCCTATGGATCCTGAACAAGAATTTAAGTCTCTTACAACTTATTTTGAAGAAACGACAGTTACAAACTGTCGAATAAGCGCTGATCCTCAATCAAGAACATGCCGCGATAATATTATCAATGGGCGAGTCCGGGCAATTAATATCAAATTTGACCTCTTTGAAAAGGAATTGGCCAAAGAAGGAATAACTAGTAGTGTTCTTCTTGACTGGACAGTCTTAGGTTTGAATTCGGCTGCAACTATTGTTGGGGGTCCCATTGTTCCTGCTTTGACTATGACATCTGCGGGCATAATAGGAGCTAAGGGAGCTTTTGACAAAAATGCTTTTTTTGAAAAAAGCATGCCTCATATTTTGGATCGTATGAGAGCTGAAAGAAAAAAAGTGCTCGCAATCATTCGCGAAGGCTTGGCTAAAGATAATATTAATGAATATCCCTTAGATAGAGCACTGGATGACGTTAATACTTATTTTCAAGTAGGATCGATCAGAGGAGCGCTCTTCGCTATATCACAAGATGCGGGTGTTGTAGCCAAAGAGGCGGATCGGAAGATAGAAATTGCGATGAAGGCTCGTCCAGCAGAGAATGTTACCCCAGAAAGACAAAAGCGGATTGAAGCACTTATGGAAAAAGTTGATGCTTTAAGTGATTCCAAAGCGTTTAGTTTAATATCTGCTCCTCCTGTTCCTGATGATATTGATGCTGAAAATGTAATACGAGCTAGAGACCGAGAAAATCAACGCCTTACTAATCCTAAAGTGGCTAAACAAATGATTAAAATGCGCTTAGTTTATATCCAACGAGAAGATTCGCAATTGAATGCCTGGGAAGCTGCGATTACTGGTAGTGAATAGGGTGCAGATAATGAGCTACACACAATAATTTTTTTACTGTGAACACAAGGAGATAAATAATGCCGGCTACAGTTATAACAAAAGAACCATATCCAATTGAAACCTCTGATGAAGGTTTATTACGTGAAATTTCTTTACGAATAAAAGCTGGAGCAATTAGAAGCTGGGTTGAAATAGAAAATAATCAAAAAATGTTATTTACTGAGTGGAACGTAATTGGCCAGAATGATTAGTTAATCCGCTTGCAGAAAGATTGATTTTTAAGCTGCCGAAGTACTTGCATTTCTTTTTGATAGGGAGAGAGATTAATGCCACCTGATCAAGCATATGATCGCTTACTTGATGTATTAGGGTCACTATCACTGCTTGTTATACTTGCGATGTTATTAGAACGAGCACTTGCCTTAATATTTGAGTATCACTGGTTTCAAGAGTTATCCAAAAAACATGAAGGCTTAAAAACGCCGATAGCCTTTGCAGCTGCTTGGTATACCTGTTATCTCGTTCAATTTGATGTTCTTAGTCGGCTATTTCATCCGTCGCCTACTTCAACTGATGGAATAGAACCAACTACTATAGGAATTTTTATTACTTCTGCGATAGTAGCAGGCGGTAGTGCTGGCGCGATAACGTTATTCCAAGGAGTTCTGAATTTTAGTCGTGAGACTCGCACAGGTTTGATTGAAGCCAAGAAAGTAAATGCTGAGGCTGATTTAGCTGAAGCAAAAGCACGAAAAGATAAGGCAGAATCTGAAGCCGCAGAATCATTAGCTAAAAAACAAAAAGCAGAAGCAGAAGCAGAAGCCATTCTAACTAAACAATCTCTTTATCATATTGGTTCAGTAATTGATGAAGAAATTGACGGTTGTTGTATTGGCCATGTTGAGTTTACAACTTCAGATGAGAACTTGCCTGCTGCTGAAGGAGGAGTATCGACACTATGACTTACTCACTAATTTGGTTACCTGAAGTTTTAAAAGAAGCGGGCTTAAAGGTTGCTTTAGTACCAGGCTGGGAAAATCGTGGTGTTGGCGATGTGGGCACAATATTCGGTGTCATTTGCCACCATACAGGTACAGCAAAAACCGGTAATATGCCCAGTCTGAATACACTTATAAATGGACGCTCTGACCTTCCCGGTCCTTTGGCACAGCTTGGTCTTGGCCGTGATGGCGCGTATTATGTCCTGGCAGCTGGAAAATGTAATCATGCAGGGACAGGTAGTTGGAAAGGAAAGACTACTGGCAATACTAACTTCATAGGAATAGAAGCAGAAAATGGAGGAGGTAAGGATGATTTGTGGCCGGAAATACAGATGGAAGCTTATACTCGGGGAGTAGCGGCTATCTTAAAACATGTTGGATTAGATGCTGATCACTGTGCTGGTCATAAAGAATATGCTTTACCCGCTGGTAGAAAACCAGACCCACGGTTCGATATGAATGTTTTTCGTTCAAATGTTGCTTCGATTATGAATGGTTCTACCCCTGCACCTAAACTTATCCCAACAATTGAACCTTCTGGCAAGGCAAGACCTACTTTACGGCGAGGGGCTACCGGTGTTTTGGTTATGCAACTTCAAAAATTAATAGGTGCCACTCAAGATGGGGATTTTGGTTCTAAAACTGAAGCTTCAGTACGAGTTTTTCAACGCAATCACAATCTTGTTCCAGATGGTATTGTTGGTCCTAAAACATGGGAAGTATTGGATAAGGTTTCATAAATATCGGATACCAATCCTCATATGTTGAGGATTCAGAAGTTCATATATCTCGTTGTGTTTTTTGCATAAACCAGATAATAGTGCATGATCAATAGACCATCTCTTCTTGAGAAATTCAGATTCAGAATAGTGCTGAGCCTTTAATGGCTCGTATCTATGGTTACTAGGCGTTGGTTGTCCAGTTAATTTATACTGCATTTGTAATCAACTAGAATTGTTTAATTGGATACGAGGTAAGAGACATGCTGAAAGCAACATTATCCGATCTCATGCAACGCATACCCGGCAAGGCGAGTCCGGAATGGCCGATGGGGAGCCGTTTACGCTGGCGTTTGCACACGGCACGATGTCGGTTGAGGTGTATGCGCCTAGAGGTTCCGATATACAAACACCGCACGATCAGGATGAGTTGTATTTTATTCATACCGGACGGGGAGAAATCGTTATTGCCGGGGAGCGGCATGCATTTGAGCCGGGCATGGTGTTTTTCGTGGCGGCGCATGTCGAACACCGGTTCGAGAATTTCTCGCCGGATTTTACGACTTGGGTGGTATTTTGGGGACCTAAGGGTGGCGAGAAAAGCTCAGGAGCAGCGGGTTGACTAGTTATGCTTAAATTCTACGGCTATAAACAGTGCGGCACGTGCCGCAAGGCGGAACAATTTCTGCAGCAGGCGGGGGTTACTTACGAATTTATCGATATCACCGGAAATCCGCCCGGCGCGGAAGAGCTCGCTGCGATTGTCGAACGCGCCAGTGTTCCACTGAACAAGCTTTTCAATACCAGCGGTGTGCAATACCGCGAATTGAAAATCAAGGAACGGCTGCCAGCGCTATCCGGGCCGGAGATATTAGTTTTACTCGCAGGCAATGGACGCCTGATCAAACGCCCGCTGGTTACCGATGGAAAGCGTGCCACCGTGGGTTTCAATGCGGAACAGTTTGTGGTGGTATGGGGTTGATGCCCCAAAGTAAAGTCTTGGCTCCCGCCTAACCGCATAAACAAACAAGCTTGCGCTTTGAGTCTCATGCTTGTACTCTTGCAGCACAGTTCGATGCGAACAGTGTCTTATTCCATAACCGGATCAAGCAGGAGGCGAAATTGAGCGGGCAACGTTTTTTGGTGCGTAAAGCAGCGGTACTCGGGGCTGGTGTGATGGGGGCGCAGATTGCGGCGCATTTGGTGAATGCCAATATCGAAACATTGCTGTTTGAGCTGCCGGGCGATGCCGGTAATCCCAACGCCAACGTGATCAAAGCCGTGGAGAAGCTGAAAAAGCAAGAGCCCGCGCCGTTGTCGGTCAAAACCAAGGCGACCTGTATTCAAGCGGCAAATTACGAGCAACATCTCGAATTGCTGAAAGATTGCGATCTGGTAATCGAAGCCATTGCCGAACGCATGGATTGGAAACGCGATCTGTACGTCAAAGTAGCGCCCCATCTGGGTGAACACACGATTTTCGCCAGTAACACTTCCGGTCTATCGATCAACCAATTGGCCGAGGCGTTTCCGGAAACATTGCGCCACCGATTCTGTGGCATTCATTTCTTCAACCCGCCGCGCTATATGCATTTGGTCGAGTTGATTCCTTGTCAGACCAGCGATGGGGGTATGCTCGATCACTTGGAAGAATTTCTCGTTACGAATCTGGGCAAAGGCGTGATCCGCGCCAAGGATACGCCGAATTTCATCGCTAACCGTATTGGTGTGTTTTCGCTGTTGGCGACGATGCATCATGGCCGGGCGTTTGATTTCGGTTTCGATCTGGTCGATGCGCTGACTGGTGCGTTGATTGGCCGTCCCAAAAGTGCGACATTCCGCACCGCCGATGTGGTGGGTCTGGATACTTTGGCGCACGTTATCAATACGATGCGCGATACATTACCGGACGATCCCTGGCATCGTTATTTTGCTGCCCCGGATTGGCTGCAAGGTCTGATTCAGGCCGGTGCGCTGGGTGAGAAAGTCAAACGCGGGGTGTATCAAAAAATCAAGAATGAAATCCATGTATTTGATCTCGCGGCACAGACGTACCGGCTTTCAGCTGCGGAAGTGGACGAAGATCTGAAGCGTTTGTTGAAATACAGCAGCCCGGCTGAGAAGTTTGCTGCGTTGCGCAACAGTCATGAGCCGCAGGCGCAGTTTTTGTGGTCGATATTCCGCGATTTGTTCCATTACTGCGCGGTGCAGCTGGAAACCATTGCCGATAATGCGCGTGATCTGGATCTGGCGGTGCGCTGGGGATTCGGCTGGAATCAAGGGCCTTTTGAAATTTGGCAAGCCGCCGGATGGAAACAGATCGCCGGTTGGATTCAGGAAGACATCGCCGCCGGTAAAAGTATGAGTCTGGCGCCGTTGCCGCAATGGGTGATGACGATTGCGGATAGTGAATCGCCCGGTGTGCATTCCGCGCAAGGCTCATTTGCGCCAGCTTCCGGAAAGCCGCAACTACGTTCAACATTGCCGGTGTATCAGCGTCAGCTGTTTCCCGATCGCCTGATCGGCGAATCGGCGGTCTACGGAGAAACCATTTTTGAAACGGATGCTGTCAGGTTATGGCATACCGGCGACAGAATCGCCATTCTCAGTTTCAAGAGCAAGATGCATACGATTGGTATCGATGTGTTGGAAGGGGTGCAGCAAGCGATCAAGGAGGCCGAACAGAACTGGCGCGCCTTGGTGATCTGGCAAACCGAGCCACCGTTTTCCGCCGGTGCCAATTTGCAGAAAGCCACGGAGAAACCGAAAGCAGATGCACAGCAAAGCGGCGTACCTGCCGCACCGCCTGCGCCACCGAAGCCGCCGACAGCCTTCCAGTCATTCCTGAAGAAATTACGAAAATCTACTCAAGAGACCGTGCTGCATGTGGCGCGTGAGCTGGATCTGGCCGATGTGCTGATGGCCAAGAAACTGGCTGAAGTGGAAGGCATGATCAAGCAGTTTCAGCAAACATCGCAGAGGTTGCGCTATTCGATGATTCCGACCGTGGCCGCCGTAGATGGTCTGGCGCTGGGCGGCGGGTGTGAGTTTGTCATGCACTGCGACCGGGCTGTGGCTACGCTGGAAAGTTATATCGGCTTGGTGGAAACCGGGGTCGGATTGCTACCGGCAGGCGGCGGATGTAAGGAGTTCGCCATGCGGGCTGCGCAAAACGCCAAGGACGGCGATCCTTTTCCACAATTGAAATATTATTTTCAAACCGTGGCGATGGCGGAACTGGGGAAAAGCGCTGAGCAGGCGAAAGAGCTCGGTTACCTGCGAAGTGCCGATACGGTCGTGATGCATCGTTTCGAATTACTGCACGTGGCCAAGGCGCAAGCGTTGGCGTTAGCGGAAGCCGGTTATCGTCCGCCATTACGGATGCGGGAAATTCCGGTAGCAGGTAACACCGGCATTGCAACAATCCAAAGTCAACTGGTGAACATGCGCGAAGGCGGCTTTATTTCCGAACATGACAATCTGATCGCGAATAAAGTGGCGCACGTGATGTGCGGCGGCGATCTGACACCGGGCAGTCTGGTCGACGAAGATTGGTTCCTGGAACTGGAACGCGCAGCTTTTATGGAATTGCTGGCGACGGAAAAAACCCAGGCGCGTATCGAATACACGCTGAAAACCGGCAAACCGCTGAGAAACTGATATCACGATTCACGGAGAATCCTATGACCAAGCAAACTCAAGAAGCTTATATCGTCGCTGCTGCACGAACACCGGTTGGAAAAGCGCCGCGCGGTATGTTTAAGAATGTGCGTCCCGACGATATGCTGGTGCATGTATTGCATGCGGTGATGAAACAGTGTGAAGGACTCGATCCAGCCGCGATTGACGATGTTATTGTCGGCTGCGCTATGCCGGAAGCCGAGCAAGGCATCAACGTCGCACGCGTGGCATTGTTGCTGGCCGGTTTACCGAACAGTGTCGCGGGGATGACGGTGAATCGTTTTTGCGCATCCGGTTTGCAATCGGTCGCGCTGGCGGCGGACCGCATCCGCCTCGGTGAAGCCGATGTGATGATTGCCGGTGGTACCGAGAGCATGAGTATGGTACCGATGATGGGTAACAAAGTTTCCATGAATCCGGCGATGTTCCAGCATGAGGAAAATGTCGCTATCGCTTACGGTATGGGCATGACCGCCGAGAAAGTGGCGGAGCAATGGAAGGTTTCGCGCGAGGATCAGGATGAATTTGCCCTGACCAGTCATCAGCGGGCGATAAAGGCAATCGCGACGGGTGAGTTTAAGGATGAAATCGCAGCTTATACCGTCGACGAGAAACGCCCGGATTTGATCGCGCATACCGTGCATGAGGAGATTGCGGTCAAGGATACCGATGAAGGGCCGCGCGCCGATACCAACGCCGATGTTTTGGCGAAATTGAGACCGGTGTTCGCGGCAAAAGGATCAGTCACTGCAGGCAACAGTTCGCAAATGTCTGATGGCGCGGGTGCGGTGGTGCTGATGAGCGAAGCTGCATTGAAGCGTTTTAACCTGTCGCCGCTCGGCCGCTTTATCGGTTTTTCGGTGGCAGGCGTGCCGCCTGAAATTATGGGTGTCGGACCGATCAAAGCTATTCCCAAAGTATTGGCGCAAACCGGTATCAAGCAGGGCGATCTGGATTGGATCGAACTGAATGAAGCCTTCGCGGCGCAAAGCCTGGCGGTGATTCGCGATTTGGGATTGGATCGCGGCAAAGTGAATCCGCTGGGAGGAGCGATTGCATTAGGTCATCCGCTCGGAGCAACCGGTTCTATCCGGGTAGCCACTTTGCTGCACGGATTGCGCCGTCATAAACTGAAATATGGCATGGTGACCATGTGTATCGGCAGCGGCATGGGCGCAGCCGGTGTGTTTGAAGCGCTTTAATACTGGTTGTAACAGAAAACTGCTTTTCATCGTTTATGTCATAGATCGATCCTCATAAAAACCTGCGCATGGAACACCAACGGTTCACACTGATCGCTATGCCAGCGCGGGTTGTGGTTTTTTCTCAACCCGAGATAACCGTAACAGCGTAATCCGCGATGTTTTTTCTTAAAGCAGATCGCTCTGCTGATTCCATGATCCAGTCTTTTCTCGATTAGCCTCTGCGCATTCTTGCGAAACCTCAAGTAAGTCATTAGTAAGCCGTAACAATCAGTTCACTGCATGGGTATTTCAGTTGTTTTCTGAAAGCTTGATGATACGCATGCGTTTTGTAACAGTCTGTAATTGATGAATGATTGCACAATAGTTTCCGTACTAAATCAGATTATCGCTATTTGGAGGTTGTTTTATAGTGAATCCGCATGCCTCTTTCGATTTGCTTTCCTGTATCAGTGACTTTGCGGTGTGCATAAATGCCCATGGCGTCATTGAGCAAGCATCCAAACCTTCGCAGGCATTTTTGCAATTACCGGTAGAGTTATTGCAAGAATCTATTGAATTATTCATTCAACCTGAAGATATGGCAATGTTTGTTGAAGTGCGGGAAAAAGCCAAACAGAGTGGTGAGAAACAAACTTTCATCTGCCGTCTTCTGCGGCAGCGCGTACTGCCGGTTTGGGTTGATTGTTACATGCATGCGTTGCCGGAGGATAAATATCTTATCGCGGCATTTGATGCTACGCACTGGAAGGATAGCGAAAGCCGCTTGGTTTACCTCTCCACGCACGATGCCTTGACCGGATTGCCGGGCAAAGTCTTACTCGATGATCGTATTGCCATGAACATTCAAACGGCGCAGCGGGAAAAGAATGTCTTGTCGTTGATCGTGCTGAGCTTGGATGGCTATAGAAAAATTAACGATTTGCTGGGACACGGTATCGGTGACGAGCTGATCAAGGCAGTAGCGGAACGGCTGCAAAATTGCGTGCGGCGCAGCGATACGGTGGCGCGTGTTAGTGATGATGAATTTTCCATGATCATGCTGAGTGCGGGGCGGGAAAATATCGAATTGATTGCCAGGAAAATTTTAGCCGCTATGCAGCGGTCTTTCCGCATTGGCGAACATACCCTGCATATCAGTGCCAGCTTGGGGGTTTCCATGTATCCGGAACATGGCCAAGATGCTTCGCTCTTGTACCGGAATGCCGAGATGGCGATGTACAGAGCGAAAGCGCAAGGTAAGAATTACTGGAAGGTTTATAGCGATCAGGTTGACGATACCGAAAGAAGCGATTTGTCGCTGGAATCGGCCATGTACGAGGGGATCGAAAATGGTGAGTTCATGCTGCACTATCAGCCGATCTTTTGCACGCAAACTGGTCAATTGAAGGGCGCGGAAGCGTTGATGCGATGGCAAAATCCAAGCCGGGGCTTTGTTTCGCCGATGAAATTT
>SSFX01000035.1:0-20022 GCA_008015635.1 Nitrosomonas oligotropha | reverse complement strand
GAATCATCCACTGCAAGTATTGTCTTAGCCATTTATCTCACTCCTATTGCTAATATTGTTAATTTGTTTGATAAAAATATGCACACTAAAACAGCTCAATATCACCCATCTGCATACCTTGCTGCACAACTGGCTTTCTCTTGCCTTTAGTTTTTGCCATATTTACTGCTTTAGAAATTCCTTCATGTATTGTGCCTAACGTGTTTTTACCCGCATTTTCTTTCCAACTTCCTTGTCGCTCAATGCGTTGCAGTTCAATATTCAACGCCTCCACTTGGCGCGTAGTATGTGCAAGCAATTGCGTTACTAGATCACCAAACTGTAGTGAAGTAACAGCCATTTCCAGTTCTTGCTCGATCTTATCAGCAATAACCATCTGTTTCTCCAACAGTTCCAATATGGGTTTACTTCCTTCAGGGGCAGCCATTTTTTCAATAACCACAACCATTTCATGATGTGATTTGGTCAAATTACTGATATATCCAAAATTAATAACCAGATTATTCACTGCATCACTTACCAGCCGGTCAACCTGATTTAATTCTTCCTTGATACTCATAAAGTATTCGTCAGCTTCAGCATTACATAACACACCATCCCGCTCCATCAATGCTGATTGATGTGTTACTTGGCTATCAGATTTGCCCTCAGCTGCTCGCAGCTCAGCCATAACTTTCTCCCCGTCGCTCGTCTTGATCGAAGCTATTAAACTGCCATTGAACTCAGCAAACTTGCTACTTATTAATCTATGCTTACTTACACTCCCGGCTCACAGGAACCAAGGAAATTGTCTCAATGAGTACTTATCAGAGATTTTTACCAGATCACGAAATTATTTATACTCAACAAGTTAACGACATTAACCAGAATAACTTTAGTATCTGAAGAATAAAAAACTACGGTATGCACTGACCAGAAATCAGCACCCAACGTTTTTTCTTCGATAAAAAATACTTCATTTTAATTAGCCGCCTCACCAATCCGATTTGCCCATTCAATCGCATGTATCTCGATATCAGCTAGTTCGCTTAAACTTAAAAAACTCAACTCCGACAGAATCGATTGAATTGCAGCAATCTCACCTTTCTCGTTGGCTTCAATGAGTTTCAATTCCTGACCTAAACGCCCTTCCCGGGTCAATAATGCCTGGCTCATGTCATCCGGAATTCCCAGCCTGTCAGTGATTTGTTGCATTTCAATGCCCAGCAATACATCCAGCAGCGATAATATTCCCACCATGAATGCTCTTTCCTGGTGATTTTTGTCATGAGGACGTTCCGCTGTTGCGATTAACTCCATCAATTTCCCACGTGCCGCTGCTGTTTGCATTAATGCATTCGACATACTATCGTCGGATTGATTGGCGGTATAAAGCAACAGCTGTATCCATCTTTGCAGTTGCTTACGCCCTAAGATCATGATTGCATGTTTGATGGAATTAATTTTCTGAGGCAATCCGCTTGAAACTGAATTTACCATGCGCATCAGGTTGTAACTCAAACCGGGTTGATGCTTAAACTCCCGCTCTAGTTCTTCGATATCACTGTCACCCATGACCAATGTCAACAGCTTCAGCAATGAAAGCTTGCCTGGATCGGCGCGTTTTACTGCCATTACTTCAGGCTTTGCGAAATAATAGCCTTGGAACATCTGGAAACCCAATTGCATGCAATATTTCTCTTGTTCCCGGCTTTCCACTTTCAGTGCCAGAAGCAATACCGGCCAGCGGTTTAATTCGGTAACCAACTTTGTAAGTGCATTTTGCTCAAGTGCAAGCACATCTACTTTCACTACACTCACCACAGGCAACAATTGCTCAACCTTGCTATTCATTTCAACAATATTATCCAACGCAAACTGATAGCCTTTTTGCTTCAACTCATTACAGCGCTGCATAAATTCTGGTGTTACCGTTGCCGTTTCTTTTATTTCCAATACGACATGCTTACTAGGCAATAAACTGATAATGTCACTCATCACCAACTCAGGATTGGCGTTGATAAAACCACGCTGCTTCCCTAATACATTCTGGATTCCTAACTGGCAATATGCGTTGATAATGACATTTGCTGATGCGGATAAATCATCTGTAATTCTGACCGACTCTTCAGTTTCTTCTTGTCTAAACAGTAACTCAAATGCCACAAGATTTTGATTACGATCTAGAATTGGCTGCCGCCCAAGAAAAAAACCTTCCATTTATTCCCCCGCGTTAATTTATCTTTTTTGCACAAAAGTTTTAACTCATCGGCTGTGTTACACGTTTCTTAAGTATTTTTTTATTATTCATGCACACTGTTGATCAGAATCCCGGCTTGGTCACAGCAAAACCCTCACTCATGAAAATTTTGTTTGAGTTCGTCAGATCAATGCAGGAATAGCGCGATTTTTTCCTGTGCGCTTCGCTTGATAAAGCGCCTTATCCGCTCGGCTTATAACTGAATTTTGATGTTCGCCGAACGAACGTAGCGCGACACCGGCACTAAACGTTATCGGCAATGTTTGGTTATCTGCTTGGATTGAGTAATTCTTTGTCAAGTTATTTTGTATCCGCTGAATAACAGTCAGCGCATCTTGCATCTCAACATCGGGCAACAAGATGACAAATTCTTCTCCGCCAAAACGCGCCACAATATCGGAAGGCCGAAGTGTTTCTTTGGCTACAGTAACAAAATTGATCAGCACACTATCGCCATATTGATGGCCAAGGTTGTCATTGATTTGTTTAAAGTTATCCAGATCAACCAGCACGACCCCCAATGATTGCGCATTCCGGTCTGCCCGAGCGGCTTCGCGCTTAAAAATATCCTCTAAGCCACGGCGATTGAATGCACCGGTCATCTGATCCGTTTGCACAAGCCCTCTTAACTGCTCCAGCTCACTCTTCAGAGATTCAATCTTCTGCTCCGCACGCTTTACTTGCTCCTGCGCGGTGAAAACTTCATCACTAAATCTCAGTCCCCGGGTTTCTGATAATACAATGTCAAGAATCCCGATGATCTCATCAGCGTTATTTGTTTTACGAATCTGCTCGGCATATCGTTCTACTTGCTTGTAATAGTCCTCAGAATCAATCATAGGTTTCTGCTCACTTTTAATAGCATTTGTTGATTTAACCAATCTCAGCATTCTTTTCTGTTTAGTAGCTTCTTGCACGGCTATCCTCCTCAATTGACATCATTAAGTGCCAGGCTACGCCAGTTCGGGGGATAATTCGTTGGATTGCGAAGGAGAACCCATTCCGGTATAGACTGCCATGTCAGTAACGTTAACAGAGCAGTCCATGAATGGATTGAATGAATAAAAAGGGAAATCGGTGCTATTTACCGACAGAAAGAATAAATACTATAACTAACAGAATGTTAGAAAATTAATCAGCAATGATGATTTGATTCTTACCACCTTTCTTTGCACGATATAAAGCTTCATCGGCTCGCTTGAAAACACTTTCCTGAGATTCGCCCGCTTGCAACTGCGCAATACCGGCGCTAAAAGTGATGAGTAGACGCTTATTCTCATGCAGGAAGAATTTTTTGGTTAGATTGCGCCGGATTCTGGATAGAATCTGAGTCGCTTCTTCAAGACTTGTGTTCGGCAGCAAAATCACAAATTCTTCACCGCCATAGCGTGACACGACATCTTCGGGACGTGTCGTATCCTTAACGGATTCAACCAGATAAACCAGGGCATCATCCCCCACTTTGTGACCATGGGTGTCATTCAACAGTTTGAAATTATCAATATCCAGCAACGCAAAACACAATGGCGTCTCATGGCGTGTTGACCGGGAAGTCTCTCGCTCAAAAGCAGTATCCAAGCCACGCCGGTTCAGTATCCCGGTCAAATGGTCTTCATGAACCTTTTCGCCCATTTCCTGCAACTCGGTTTCGAGTTGATTGATCTTATCCTGCGCCAGACTCACTTCGGCACGCGCCGCCAGAAAATCATTACGGTAATTGAGTGCGCTTTTTTGCATCTGCTTGGTCTCTTCCATGATCTGCACCAGCAGTTGATTCAGTTCTTTTATATCATCTGTTTTACTGATTATCTCGGAATATTGCTCAAGCTTTTCCTGATACCCTCCGGTCGTATCGCTGAGTTCTTCGATATTGGTGATCAGTGAAGTCACCATCTTTTTCAGGGTCAGCTTGGCTTCACTCAAGTTGCGCCGGATAATTTCCTGCCTCTGTGTGATTTCTTCCAGATAATGCTCGGCTTGTTCGATGACTTGAAGATCCAACGGTCCGGATATCGTTTCGCGTAGTTTATTGATCTGCGCGCCAACCCATTGGTCCTCGGCCAGCAATTCGCTCGTACTCTTCATTAGCATATTGAGCAGATTGAGCAACCCCTGCTGCAATTTCCGGCCGCTCTCGCCATACTCATCAAACCTACGGCAGAATTGCTTGAACTCCCCGGCAAACCGCTCCATTTCGGCCACCTCTTCAATCTTGCGGACTTGATGAGCCAGCACTTTGGCTTCATCCGCCAACCCAGTATCATTTACTTGCACGGCAATAACTTGCTCTAGCACTTGCGCCAGCAGCTCCAGCAGTTGATCTGTAACATGGCTGACCGAAGAGCTTGACTCTACCGCGAATGGTTTGGGTCGCGCACCTTCCAGGTCCGCACCGATTTGTGCAATCGCATCTTCTACTTCGATCGCATCACTTGACTCTTGGGACGCAGCAGCCAATGCACCCCACGAATCGATCAGCGCCTTTAGCTTATTGTGCAACTGCTTTGAATCTTTCGCAAATTTGGTCAGAACCCGATTCACACCCTCTTTTTTCTTCGCGGTTGTCAGCGTGCCGTGCTTGCTTTCCAACTGTTTCAACAACGTTTCTATTGTCTCCCCCCAGGCTGGAACGGTATCAACGATTGCATGCTCCATGGGAGATTCGAGACTTACTGAACTCACAATCGCTGAATTGGTATTTTCTTCTGAGTTACCTGAAATCTGGTTATACAATTTGTGATAATTATCAGGAGTCGGAGGAATTCTAAGCGTTGCAAGCTGCCGCAGAGTTTCACGAGCTATGATGGTTGGGTTGGA
This sequence comes from Nitrosomonas oligotropha, assembly GCA_008015635.1. Classification (GTDB taxonomy): domain Bacteria; phylum Pseudomonadota; class Gammaproteobacteria; order Burkholderiales; family Nitrosomonadaceae; genus Nitrosomonas; species Nitrosomonas oligotropha_B. Next base: position 14,966 of record SSFX01000035.1, on the reverse strand, counting down.
GTCTTTTGATTGCTTCATAAAATTGGCCAGAATTTATTACTGTATTAGCAGCAGTTCATAGAGTTCAAAAATATCGGCCGAGCGGCACAAATCTTGACCATGATCCGATGAGAAAGCCAGAAAAATGGATTAAAAATTGACTCCCCGCAACAACAATGAATAATCAGTCTACCAATCTATTTTTAATCGCATAGCGTATGAGCTCCGAGTTATTAGTTAGCTTGAGTTTTTCCAGTAAGCGAGCCCGATACACGCTGACTGTCTTGGGGCTCAGAAACATCTCGGCCGATATCTCCGACAATGTTTTACCCGCGGCAATAAAACATAAGGTTTGATATTCCCGGTCGGATAACGTGGTGTGAAGGGGTTTGTCGACATCCGTGTTGATGATATTCGCAAGTTCTTGCGCCACCACCGGACTCACGTACTTATCACCGGCGGCTACTTGCCGGATTGCGACTACCAGTTGAGCGGGCGCGCTTTGCTTATTGAGATAACCGGATGCACCCGCTTTGAGTGCACGAATTGCAAATTCGTGTTCGTTATGCATGCTGAGCATGAGAACGGCCAGACTGGGTCTGTCTTTCTTTATCTGCTTCAAAATTTCAATACCATTTCTGTCTGGCAAAGAAATATCCAGTAGCATGACGTCGAAATCTTGCTGCCGTGCAATTTTGATTGCTTGGAATCCCGTCTCTGCCTCACCGGTTACTTTGATGTCATCGGTTTCGCTCAGTATCTGTTTTAGACCTTGACGAACAATTGCATGATCATCAGCAATCATCACACTTATCATGGATACCTCCGGCTTCTAGAGCCGAGAAACCTTCTTTTTTTTCTTCACTGCTTCTAGCGGTACCGGCCGTTCCAATTCACTCTCCAGTCCATTCACATGCCCGGATTGATATTCCGGGTTACCTGTAGGTATGAGAATAGTCACTTTCGTTCCTTTTCCCTTATCTCCGGATATATGAAAATTGCCCTTCAATTGCTGACAACGTTCACGCATCCCTCTTATTCCGAATGAATCCTGTTTTTCCATATCGATATCGGTAATACCGCGGCCATTATCAATCACTTCAAGTAAAACCAATCCTTCTAATTCAATGAGCTTTACTTGTATCCGGGAAGCGTCGGCATGCTTGGAAATATTCGTCAGCGTTTCCTGAAAAACACGGAAAATCGCTATCGCCAAATCCGAGTCTAACGATATTTCATCTTCTTCACACGAAACTTTACAGGCAATACCGTTCCGGTCACTGAATTCTTTTGCTTGCCATTGAACAGCCGCTACTATGCCGCAATCCAAAATACCCGGACGCAAATCAAGAGAAATCCGCCGAGTACTATCAATCACTCGATCCACAAGCGATTCGACCGATTTTGCTTTTTGTTGATAAAATTCCTGCTTTCTCGCCGTTGAGTCCATGCAGGGAAACAACTCGCATTTAATAGCAGTTAATGTTCCCCCGATATCGTCATGAATTTCGCGCGCAATACGCGCACGCTCTTGTTCCTTCACTCTTTGCAAATAAGACGATAATTCCGCCAGTTGTTCTCGGGAGCGCGCGATTTCTCTCTCCGCCAGCTTATTACGCGTAATGTTAATCATGATGCCATCCCAGAGTGTTGCATTATCCGACACTCTCCTGGGCGTAGCACGCAGGCTGATCCATTTGATATCACTGTCACCTTTTACCTGAATACAGCCTTCCCAGTTCCAAGTTGATAGCTGCTCCGCAGAGGTAACCATTAACTGATGATAAGTTTTTTTGTCTTCTTGCAAGATCAATTCCGGAAACAGTTCCGATCTATCCATCAGCATCTGGGGCGACAACCCCAATAATGTCTCACTGGCATCACTCACATATGGAAAGCTTGCCTGATGATTACCCGATAATAAAAATTGAAATACCACGCCAGGAAGATTGGAGGTGATCACTTGAAAAAGCGCTTCGCTCTTCTGTAGCGCAGTCTGTGTGGTGATAAAACGCTGATAATTCTCAACTTCATGCAAGCTGCGCCGGATTGCCGGTACCAATCGGGCCAGATTCGACTTCATTATGAAATCATAAGCACCTAAAGCCATGATATGTTCGGCTGCTTCCTCACCTACGTGACTGGATATGATAATCAGCGGTATATCGAGCTCTTTGCTTTTTATGACTTGCAAAACTTCCTGAGCACTCAGTCGAGGTAAATCATAATCCGATAGCACCACATTCCAATCCCGAGTCATCAGGGCATCATGCAAAGCTTCAGCCGTACTAACACACAGGCAATCGGTCTTAAAACCGCCTTGCGAAAGTATTTGCAACACCCGATCGATATCCTTCTCGGAATCTTCGATCATCAGTATGTTCAGTTTCTCTTCATTAATCATCTCAGCATATTACCGGTTGAAGTCGATATAACATATAACTTCTCTTAACTTGTCAAATTAACTGACTGAATATATTCCCAATTTTACAAGATAATTTTACGAGAGAAAATCATTTTATACCATGAATAGCTCATATTAACCAATCAATTGGACAAAAACCATGAAAGTAAAATCCTAAACTTTTCAAAATGATTTCCGATAACTGCAATCAACGGTGGTTACACACCCTCTTGGATTGCAGGGCAGCCAACGTCGTAAATGGCAATTATGCCAAAACAAATAGTTATCAAAAAGGAGAACCCAAATGCCACAAATCATTAACTCTAATGTAGCCTCATTAAATGCACAACGTAACTTAAATACTTCACAAACCGCGTTAAATACATCATTGACACGTTTATCATCCGGTTTACGTATCAATAGCGCTAAAGACGACGCTGCAGGTCTGGCGATTTCGGAAAGGATGACTTCACAAATTCGCGGTTTAAACCAAGCTGTACGTAACGCGAACGATGGCATCTCGCTATCGCAAACTGCCGAAGGTGCGCTGGGTGAAATTGGCAACAACTTGCAACGTATTCGCGAGCTGGCAGTACAATCGGCCAACGCAACTAATAGTGCCAGTGATCGCGCTTCACTACAAGCTGAAGCCGCTCAATTAAGTGCTGAGGTAACCCGTGTCGCAAGTCAGACTCAATTTAACGGTCTGAACTTGCTGGATGGCTCTTTCCTCAACCAAAGCTTCCAGGTCGGCGCTAATGCAAACCAAACCATTAATATTTCTTCAATCTCAGATGCACGCGCTACTGCATTAGGCAGTCATATATTGACCACCAATGGAACCGCCGTAAATACAACAACTGCAGCCGGTGCCGATAACTCAGCGGGTAATGGCGTTACGGTTGAGGCCGCCTTGGTGCTTTCCAATAATAAAGGAGCCACAGGCAATATTGGTTACGCAGTAGGATCTGACGCAAAAGCGATAGCCGCTGCCATTAACTCTTCTGCTTCCAGCATAGGTATTACGGCAACAGCCACCAATAGCGCGACATTAGGCAGTATTGCTTCCGCTGGTACAGTATCCTTTGATTTAAACGGCAACACTGTATCCGCCACGGTTACTGACACTTCCGATCTAAGTGGTTTAGCTTCTGCTATCAATGGATTGCAATCGTTAACTGGTGTTACCGCTTCATTTGCATCCCCTACTAACAAATCAGTTATTACACTGACGACGGCTGATGGTAGAGACATAGGAATCCAGAACTTTAATAATACTGGCGCAACAAAAACAGCCAATGTAGTTTCTGGCGCAACCACAACTACATTAACAGGCGGTGCAGCAACCGATTCTACAATTGCTACGGGTACTGTCGAACTCGCTAGTGCTGGCGGTCAGATATCTGTCAGCGGCGGAAATGCTGATGTATTCGGCGCTACTGCCAGTTCTTTTAACTCTGTTGCCACTTTGGATATCTCTACCGGAACCAACGCACAGACAGCAATTAAAACATTGGATGAAGCTTTAAAAGCCATCAATAGCTCACGCGGTGATTTGGGTGCAATTCAGAATCGATTCAGTTCGACCATCGCAAACCTGCAAACAGCGTCGGAGAATCTGTCTGCTTCTCGCAGCCGGATTCAAGATGCTGACTTTGCCGCAGAATCTGCCAACCTAACGCGCGGACAAATTCTGCAACAAGCTGGTGTAGCGATTCTGGCGCAAGCAAATTCACTACCCAATAACGTTTTATCACTATTACGTTAAGTAGATCGTAACAGATGATATTTCGTATTAAATAAAGCTGATAGAACGCGGAATTCAAGAAATATTCCGCGTTTCTCTCAACTTTAAGGAGTTACAACATGACTATCAATCAAATAAATACTATCGGCGCACTTCCACCGTCTTCGCCACCATTATCGACATCTCGAAAATTATCCATATCTAATGCAGATGTAGTTGCATCACCCGTCTCAACCGCAGACCCTAGAGTTAATAGTAGCCCGAGATCCGAAGATCAAGTTAACGAAGCTGTTCAAAAAATTCAAGGCACTGTGGACAATCTGGCACACAACTTGCGATTTTCAATTGATGAGGATACTGGGAAAACAATTATTAAAGTAATGGATGTGCATACCGAAGAAATTATCCGCCAGATTCCATCAGAAGAAGCTGTTGAAATAGCCCGCACCTTAGACAAAGTCCAAGGATTGTTATTCAACGGAAAAGCATAATTACAATCATATTGGATAGAGCTCAGAAATGCTTTCATCTCCAGGAATCGGATCAGGCTTAGATGTCAATGGCATAGTCAGTAAGTTAATGGCGGCGGAAAGCCAGCCACTTACCGCTCTTGATGCCAAAGAAGCTAAACAACAAACCCGGTTAACTGCTTTTGGTACTTTGAAGGGAGCATTATCTTCATTTCAGAGCAACCTTGTGGCACTGTCCGACCCGGCAAAATTTACCGCCGTCACGGCTAATTTTTCTGATACAACATTGGCCAGTGCAAGTGCATCATCGTCAGCAGTCACTGGAAGTCATTCTGTAGAAATCCAAACACTCGCTCAAGCTCAAAAATTAAAATCGGCTAACTTTGCAAACACCAGCGCCACAGTCGGTAGCGGCACTCTAACGATACAATTTGGCACATACAATAGCGGTACATTTACGCTTAATCCGGATAAAGCTGCACAGTCTATTATCATTTCCCCGAGCAATTCATCGCTATCTGGTATTCGTGACGCAATTAATCAAGCGAATGCGGGAGTAAACGCCAGTATAGTCAATGATGGAACAGGCAATCGCTTAGTTGTCGCATCTAAAGATACTGGTTTAAGTAATGCTCTGAAAATAACTGCGACTGATACCGATGGGAACAATACGGATAACGCTGGACTCTCCCAGCTTGTTTATGATGCATCGACTGGCGGCACGACCAACATGACTCAAACGATGGCTGCTAGCAATGCCACACTGGTTATCGATGGTATCTCAATCAGCAAAGCATCAAACAATATCACGGATGCTATTGAGGGCGTTACATTAAATTTATTAAAAGCAAATCCTGGTACCACATCTACCTTAAATTTATCGCGAGATACAGCAGGCATTCAAAATGTTGTGTCATCATTTGTAAAATCCTTTAACGATTTGAACAAGACGATTGTTGATCTCTCGAAATATGATGCAGCAACAAAGCAAGCATCAATTTTAACTGGGGATTCAACAGTTAGGTCAATTCAAACACGCATACGTAGTGCAATTTCTGATCCATTGACTACTGCGGGTGGAGGTTTAAGCTTATTATCAGAGACCGGTATTTCCTTTCAGTCAGATGGAACACTTAAATTGGATTCAGCTAAGCTATCAAAGGCACTGAATGATCCAACCAAAGATATTTCAACTCTATTTGCTTCTGTTGGAAAAACCAGCGACAGTCTCGTCTCATTTACCAGCGCTAAACCCGAAACCGTCAATGGCAAATATGCACTGAATATCAGCCAGATTGCAACACAAGGTACCGCAATTGGTAGTACCGCAGCAGCATTAACCATCAATACAGGGGTTAATGATTCACTGAATCTCACCATTGATGGCATCAATGCCAGTATAACCCTTGCAGCTGGTACTTATACGGCAACCTCTCTGGCAGCTGAGATTCAATCAAGAATTAATGGCACATCTGCAATTTCCTCTGCAGGAGTCAAAGTAGCAGTGAGTCAGTCTGCTGGAAATCTAGCTATTACCTCAGATCGTTATGGCTCTGCCTCAACCGTATCCATTACAGGTGGAAATGGCAAATCGGATTTATTTGGCACACCCGTTGAAACCGCCGGAGCAAACGTAGCTGGCACGATAAATGGCGTCACTGCAACAGGTTCTGGCCAAACTCTAACCGGTGCCGCTGATAGCAGCGGACTCGTACTCAAAATAACTGGAGGCAGCACAGGTGCAAGAGGGGATATAGATTTCGCGCATGGTTTTGCAGCGAAATTGAATAAATTGGTGGGAGGAATGCTGAACGGCCAGCTAATTGACAGTCGCATTGATGGTATAAATTCGTCTATCAAAGATATAGGGACACAACGAGAAACTTTAACTCAGCGCCTTGCTGACACAGAAAAACGAATACGCGCTCAATTTACCGCATTGGATACAACCATTGCCAGCATGACTCAAACCAGCAATTTTTTACAACAGCAATTGTCCAGATTACCAAAATCAGAATAACCAGCAACCAGTCTCGTCAATAAATAAAGGAGTACAAAATGTATACAGCCATGAATAGTGCGATATCCGCTTACCAACGCGTTGGCGTTGAAACAGGAATTGAGTCGGCCGATCCGCACAAGCTCATTTTGATGTTATTCGAAGGTGCGCAAGAAGCTTTGGCAAAAGCCAAAATGCACATGCACCACAATGAAATTGCAGAGAAAGGGCAAATGATCTCAAAAGCTATCATGATCATTGATCACGGCCTAAAAGCAAGCTTGGATATGAACGCCGGTGGTGATCTAGCAGTTAAGCTTCAAGCACTTTACGATTACATGGCATATCGACTTCTGGTTGCCAATATCCAGAATAATCTTGAAATTGTCAACGAAGTCAGCAAATTGCTATCTGAATTGCATGGCGCTTGGAAAGAAATTGGGCAAACCGGTGAAACACAAACCGCAATCAAAGCAGTCGCAGTCTAGCTCACAATTCTGTAATAAAAATAAGGGTACAAAGATAAATGGATAGTGTACAAACACTGAAAACATATGATGCTATTTTAGCAACTACTGGAAAAATGCTGGCAGCGGCTCAAAATAGCGAATGGGATCAATTGATACAATTGGAACAAGAATGCAGGCAGTTAACCGAAGTACTTATTAAGAACGACCAGGAGCCCATATTAGACGAAGAATTACTTCAAAAGAAAGTGAAAATTATCCATCAAATATTAGCTGATGATGCGCAAATCAGAGCGATCACAGAGCCATGGATGATGAAACTGCAAGATATGCTCTACACGAATAGCCGCACACGTAATCTTCAACTAGCTTATCAACCCGTTAGCAATCTATAAATACACACTAGAAACAATATGCCGCACTCAGAATTTTTCCAATTCATTATTTAGATTTAAGATGAGTTGTCGTGATTCCGACCATAATTAAAACAGATGTAGCTGCAATTTCAAATCAAATCAAGCCAACAGCCCCCGTTACGCCCGTAACGGCGATACTCGATTCACAAACCTCTCCCGCAGAGCTCATACAAGGTCAAAAGTATCAAGCACTAGTTGAATCCCGCTTATTGAATGGTGATTCACGGGTATTGGTTGCGGGCAGGTCATTACAAATGCGCCTGCCTGAGAATTTTCAGCCGGGTAACAAACTGCAACTCGTTTTCATCTCGAATGAACCAAAGCTTGAGTTTCTGGCCTTGAGCGATACCCCATCAGATAATCAAACAAATAATACATCCATAAGTACCACTGGACGTTTCTTGGGAGCGCTGATGCAAAACATCCTGAAGCAAGCGCCAGCAAATGCGCCGGATACCCCAGCCACGCAATCACTCAGCAGCTCCGCTCCTATTCTGACCAGTGCGCCAATAAATAGCACTGATTTACCCAGTTTATTGCAAAAAGCAATTGTGCAAAGTGGTTTATTCTATGAATCACACCAAGCACAATGGGTTAATGGAGAAAATACACTTGAAAACTTGCAGCAAGAACCTCAAGGAAAATTAATGCTGGTCACGGCTGATTTGTCTACTGCCAAAGTGGCTGTAACGACTTCGTTAAGTCCGGAGATGCCTGTGCACACCCAAGCAATCCCGCTAGTGCAACAACAGCTGACCACCTTGGAAACCGGTCATCTGCTTTGGCGAGGAGAAGTCTGGCAAGGTCAGTCGATGGAATGGGATATTCATGAACAGCCCGCAGACGAAAAGACGCAGGAAAATGAGCTCGATCAAGCAGCACAGTGGCGCACACAGCTTCGTTTATCGATGCCGCAGCTGGGTGATATTACCGCCAACATTGCGCTGAGTGCAAATGGCATCAGCATCAAACTGAACGCCGCGCAATTAGAAACTGCCGGTTTATTGAAAGGTAATCAATTACCGCTCGCCACCGGCATGCAATCCGCGGGGTTAAATATTCGCGCGGTAGAGGTCGAGTATGATGGAGAATGAGTCTTACCTCACTGCGGTTGCACTTGCTTATCGCGAAGGGCAAATTGCCCCTAAAGTAGTTGCCAAAGGCCGCGGTCTGATTGCCCAAGAGATTATTAAACGCGCCAAAGAAACTGGAATCTATGTTCATGAATCGAGTGAACTGGTCGCGCTACTCATGCAAGTGAACCTTGACGATCGAATTCCACCCCAACTTTACCTCGCTGTGGCGGAATTATTAGCATGGCTTTACAAATTGGAGCAAGGCAAAGCAACTTTAACCGCAAATAGCCTGAACAAAAAGATTACACAGAAAATTCTGGAGAATTAATAATGTTGCATACATCCGATCAAGTCACCGAAGAGCCTACCGTATTTACGCCCACTCAATTCTCTCGAGAAGAAATGAGCGAGAATTTCCGCATCCATTCGGAAATCGATATTCTCTTTATTCTTCGCGGAATTATGCAAACAAATTCATTAATCACTCTCTATCCCGATTACGCCAGTGATTTTATTTTAACTTCAATCCTCGCGATCGATACGAACAAAAAAGAAATGGTGATTGATTACGGGATCGATGACAAACATTGCCAAAAAGCACTGCATTCCAAAGCATTGGTGTTTGTAACCACACAAAATAGAGTAAAAATTGAATTTGTTTGCGATCAAATCAGAAAAATTCAGTTTGACGGTAAAGATGCTTTCGCAGTCAATATCCCTAAATCACTGTTACGCATACAAAGAAGAAATCATTTCCGCATTACCACTCCCATCGCCAAACCGCTTAAATGCGTCATTCCAATTCCAGGAAAGGACGCATCCGCAAAAGCTGAAGTGGCATTACTCGATATCAGCTGCGGCGGAATCGCCGTGATTGATCACCATCCAATCATTGATTTTGATCCAGGCATGATCTATAGCGATTGTGTAATCGCTCTTCCGGAAATCGGAACCATCACGGCCACCGTTCAGGTAAAAAATACCTACGAAATCACGTTGCGTAACGGACAGAACTGCATGCGCGCAGGATGTCAATTCATTGAACTGGCAGCCAGCATGGAAGCGATGATTCAACGCTACATTATCAAGCAGGAGCAGATAAGAAAAATCAAATAACTGCTCGGAAAACAACTTGTCACACCGGAATACGCCAGTCAGTTTTGCTATAAATACCGGTCCAGTTGTCTTCCGTACATAATCACGATTACCCCGATCAGGCAGATACTTACTCCAATCCAATCCGTCATTGCCGGGCGGATAGCATCGACCGCCCACAACCACATCAGCGCCACGCAGATATAAACACCGCCATAAGCGGCATAAACACGGCCAGCCGCTTGCGGATGCAGTGTCAATAACCAAACAAATATTACCAAGCTGACCGCTGCGGGGAAAAGCAGCCAGAACGGCTTGCCTCCTCTCAAATAGAGGTACGGCAGATAACAGCCGATTATTTCAGCGAGCGCAGTAACGGTGAATAAACCCAGTGTTTTTAGAATTTCCATAATTTGATTTTGCGGCTTTAGTATCGTGTATATTATGCCCTCATACTATCATTTAAGGACTCATCACCATGACTCAAGACGCAATTTCATGCGATCTTCATGATTTTGTGGAGGTTGCTTGCATGTACGGCTACCAGCTGAAACTCATCTTAAAAAACGATCAAATTATCGAAGGAAAAGCCATCGATATTGTCAATTCACCCGAGAAAAATGAATGCCTGGTGATCGATAGCGATACGCGGCAGCAAGTCGAATTAATCCGTCTCGCCAAAATGGAAGTGCTAACACCCAATGCCAAATTCAGTGAAGTCATTTTCCCGTAAATCTTATCAAAGAGTGATCGCAATATAGCAATCATGGCAGTTTTTCCAGGTCACCTGCTCCGGCGCATTTAAGCTTTCATGTCGTTTATAGCATCCCGGTTAATTCATTGGCATACCGATCATGGCCGTCACCACTTGCCTTGGCAGCAGAATCGCGATCCCTATGCGATTTGGCTATCTGAAATTATGTTGCAGCAAACGCAAGTCAATACGGTCATTCCTTATTACACCCGGTTTATGCAAACATTCCCGACCGTTGCGAGTCTGGCACAAGCGCCACTCGATGCGATATTGGCTTTGTGGAGCGGCCTCGGCTATTATTCCCGCGCGCGCAATCTGCATCTGGCAGCGCGGACGATTATGCAAGACTATCAAGGTCAATTTCCCGCGGCCCGGGAAATTATTCAGCAATTGCCTGGAATCGGCCGATCCACAGCCGCCGCCATCGCAGTCTTTGCTTTTGGCCAGCGCGAAGCGATCCTGGACGGCAACGTTAAGCGAATCTTGACGCGTTATTTCGGCATTAGCGGTTATACGGGAGAAGCCAAAGTTCAGAGCCTGCTGTGGGAAAAAGCGGAAGAATCACTGCCCGTTGACCACAGTGACGGTGCGATTGAAACCTATACGCAGGCACTCATGGACTTGGGCGCTACCGTTTGCATACGCAAAACTCCGCGCTGTGAAGTCTGCCCGCTGCAGTCACAGTGCGCTGCATTCCAGCAACAACGTGTGGATCAATTGCCGTCCGCTAAACCCCGTAAGGCGCTGCCACAAAAAGAAACCGTATTTTTATTGCTGATGTGGCAGCAGAAATTGCTTTTGCAAAAAAGATCTTCTTCGGGTATCTGGGGAGCATTGTGGTGCCCTCCGGAAATCGAAACTGGTACCGATGCGATTCATTATTGCCAGCATCAGCTTGGCATCAAGGCTCACTCGCCGCTTGAGTTACCGGTTCTGGACCATCAATTTACACATTTCAAGCTGCGCATTCATCCGCGCTTGCTGCAGGTTGTGCCGGACACCGGGATTACGAAACCGGAATCAATTTGGATCAACCCAGCTGATGCGCTTGAACAAGGTATTCCGGCCCCGGTCAGAAAACTGTTAAAACAAAATTTTTTATCTGACAACGCCATTCACAGCGTTTAAATTAAGACTCATGGACAATTTACCGGAATGGAAGAAACAGCAGCGCAAGCATTTAATCGCAGCCCGCGAAGCCATCCCGGCAGAAATCCATCAACAATGGAGCCAGGCCATTACCGGCTTTCTCAAGCAAGGTTTGCAGCAACCGCAGAAAATGATTATCGGGATTTATTGGCCATTTCGCGGCGAATACGATCCGCGCCCGATCGCCCGGTATTTTTTGCAACAGGGCGCCATCCTAGCTTTGCCGGAAATAACCAGCAAAAACGAGCCGCTTTGTTTCCGAGAATGGTCGCCGGATACACCAATGAAAAGCGGTGCTTATGGTATTCCAGTCCCACTGGAAACTCCGATTGTCCGGTTGGATGCTTTGATTATACCGATGGTCGGTTTTGATCAACACGGCTACCGGTTAGGTTACGGCAGCGGTTACTTTGACCGCACTTTGGCTACTTACGAACGCCAGCCGCTGACTATCGGCGTGGCTTTTGAGCTGCAACGGCTCGACAGTATTTATCCGCAAGCACACGATATCTCGATGCACTATGTGGTAACTGAAGCTGGAATTTTTCGCACTAAGGACCATCAGCTAATGCCTGCTTCGATACTGCAAGACACACCTCAGTAACAACCAGAGAATAAAACGAGCGTCAGTTATCCATTCCCCAGCGAGCAATCAGATCATGCTTGACACCCAAGTGATCCAGAATGCGAGCCGCGACGAAATCCACCAGATCCTGCACCGCTTGCGGATGATGATAAAAGCCGGGATTAGCTGGAAGAATGACTGCACCGCTTCGCGCCAGTTTGAGCATATTTTCCAGATGAATGACAGAAAACGGCGTTTCTCTTGGGACGATAATGAGCGGCCGGTGTTCCTTTAACATGACGTCGGCTGCACGTTCGATCAAATTCTGACTCAAACCGGCAGCCACCGCAGCCATTGTACCCATGGTGCATGGGCAGATCACCATCGCATCGGCCGGGTTAGAACCGGAAGCAACCGGCGCAAACCATTCCTCGCGTCCGAACACCCGCAACTGTCCATCCGGCACCTGATACCGGCGGTTAAAGAACGCCTCCGTTTCCTTGGCGCTGGAGGGCAGCGCCAGATTCATTTCCTGTTGCGCAACAATCTGCGCTACTTTTGAATACAGGAGATAGACTTGTTTACCTTCCCGCAACAGCATTTCCAGCAAACGAATACCGTACGGCATGCCCGATGCGCCCGTCAACGCCAAGGTAATTGTTTGAGGATTGTTCATAACATCCGTGTTGACTTGGAGGTCGCTCCCGGAAAGGCTGAGAAAAATAAACGCAAGAGTTAATCCGCACCGGAATTAATTCTTATCGGCTAATTCGTTATTCATCTCACGTTCGTGGCGTTCAATGAATTCCTTCGTGCCATCGATCCCACGCAATTGCAACACATAATTCCGTACCGCCGCTTCCACCAGAACAGCCAAATTACGGCCAGCCGCGACGGGAATAACAACCTTGCGGATATCGACACTCATAATGTTCTCGGTCAGATCGCTGATCGGCAGGCGCTCCAACTGACCTGAGCTGGATCCGCCGCTATTTTGCAAATGCACGATCAATTTCATGTTTTTGCGGCGCCGCACTGCCGTTTCGCCGAAAATGGTGCGGATGTTCAGCATGCCCAGACCGCGCACTTCCAGATAATCCCGAAGCATCGGCGGACAGAGACCTTCCAATGTTTCCGGTGCGATACGGCGTAATTCCACTACATCATCCGCAACCAAGCCATGACCGCGGCTGATCAATTCCAGCGCTAATTCACTTTTACCGACCCCGCTTTCACCGGTTATCATCACCCCCATGCCGAGCACATCCAAAAGCACGCCATGCAAGCTGCACGATGGCGCCAGCGCGGTGCTCAGATAGGTGCGGATCAGCCAGATCACTTCCAAGCCGGGATAAGGCGAATGCAGCAAAGGAATATTGTTTGCGCTCGCCATATTAAAGATCGGTGGCGGCACTTCGGCATTATCCGCGACGATGATGCAGGCCAGATTAATCTGCGTGAGCTGATTGATCTTTTTCTCCAGCGAAGCGGCTTCCAGCTTGTTCAAATAATGAATTTCATCACTGCTGATGACTTGAATCCAATCCGGATGAATGAAATTCAAATGGCCGATTATACCCTGCCCCGATTGCGCGATCTCTTCATCGCTCAGCTCGATGGCGGCACCGGCTTGACCCGTGATCCAGGTCAGTTTGAGTTTGTCTTTTTTATCCTCGAAAAGCTGTGCAATACTAATTCGCGACATTGGGTTCCCAGTCGGTAATGAGCTTATGGATCTCCGCAGCGTCCTTGCATTTCAGTATGCTTTCACGAAACTGCTTATCACTGAACATCTGCGCCAGCTCGCTTAGAATCTGCAAATGCTTGTCAGTGGCTTTTTCCGGAACCAGCAGAATGCAGGCGATATTAACCGGTTGACCGTCAGGCGCATCAAACGGTATCGCTTCCTTCATGGTCACCAGCGCAGCGATCGCTTCGCGCAATCCCTTGATCCGGCCATGTGGGATAGCGACACCCTGCCCTAATCCGGTTGAACCGAGTTTCTCACGCGCAAACAGGCTATCGAAAACCTGGCTGCGCGCAATTTGATTCGTATTTTCAAATAACAATCCGGCTTGTTCAAAAACACGTTTTTTGCTGCTGACATCAAGATCGACAATGACATTCGTCAATGGCAGCAATTGCGAAATTTGATTCATGGAGAATGGAATACTTTCTTCTAGATGATAATGCCGCGATTCATGCTGAAACCGCATGAACGCGGCATCTTATTATTGTTCAAGCTCTTGATCTTTCAACGCGCCATGATTGCGCCGTTCAAGATTTTTTTCCTTGTGTTTGAGGATTTGCCGGTCCAGTTTGTCTACCAGACTATCAATCGATGCGTACATGTCTTCGCTGTCGGCTTCGACAAAAATATCTTTACCGCGTATATGAACATTAGCTTCAGCCTTTTGCTTAAGCTTTTCAACCGAGAGAATGACGCTGACATCAATGACATGATCAAAATGGCGTTTAATTTTACTGATTTTTGAAGTGACATAATCACGCATGGCATCAGTAATCTCTACATGGTTACCGGTAAGTTTAAGGTTCATATCCTTCCTCTAATTTGATTAAATGGACTTGCGAAGATTTGCCGCGGGAATCTGTAGCGATTCCCGGTACTTCGCAATGGTTCGACGCGCAACAACAATGCCCTGTTGCTCAAGAATACTTGAAATTTTATTATCGCTCAGTGGCTTCCTTGGATTTTCATCCTGCACGAATTGTTTGATCAACGCACGAATCGCCGTGGCTGAACAAGCACCGCCTGAATCCGTGGCAACATGGCTGCCAAAAAAATATTTGAGCTCAAAAATACCTCGCGGAGTATACATAAATT
>SSFX01000094.1:0-11689 GCA_008015635.1 Nitrosomonas oligotropha | reverse complement strand
GGTATTGATGGTGATATCAGGAATGGCCAATTTGGCGAGCGATAGCGCCGGTTCTTTTTCGCCATCGCGCGTCAGTGCGGCTTGGTCGATATGGAGTTTTATCCGCGAAGGTTGCTTTCCGGTCGGATCGGCTTTGGTCAGCGCGATATTCAAATGTTTCAATTGCGCCTGATAAGGCGCGGCTACGGCACTATTCTTAAGGGTGAGCTGCCGTAGCGAAGTGGCGCCGGTCACTTCTATTTGCGGTTCTTTATCCGTTTCCTGGGTGAAAGAGAGATTCAGGTTACTGTCGTAGAAACCGGAAAGCAGACGAATTCCTTCCGGCAAAGTGACATAGCGGTCAAAGCGGGTTAAATCCGCATTATCCAGCTTAAAAGTCAGCGTTGCTTCCTGAGTGGCGGCAAAAGGACGCAGTTTACCGTCCAGTGATAGAAGCGCGCCGTTAATTTTCGCGCTGAAATGCGGTGCTATCCAGTCATTTTGCGTGTCGCCGGTATTGGCGACGATTGGAATGCCGAAATTGATTTCACTGATGCTGTGCTCGGCATTTTCGTGCTGATCGATAAATTCAACGCGCCCGCCTTGAATAGCGATATTGCTGATTGAAAAAGGAATAACGGTTTTATTTGCAGTATCCTCCGGTTCCGCCGGTTGATTGAACCGTTCCAGCAAATCGGAGATATTCAACTGATCTTTGCTTTTCCGCACCAGATGCAGTTGCGGTTCTGTCAGGGTGATGGACGAAACCACAGCGGCACGTTGCTTGAGCGATTCCAGACTGAGGCCAATGTGCAGCGTGTTGAAGGAAAAAAGAGCCGTGTTCGCTTCAGCGTTATCTGCTTTCTCGTCAATGCGGAAACCCTGTATGTTCAACTCGAGCGTGCGCGGTTTTAGTTCAATCGATGCAACTGTTACCGGGCGTTGCAGAATTTCTGACAAACGGATTTCGAGCTGGGATTTGGCATAACCGGGCAGCCAATATGTGCCAAGCGCAGCTAATACGGCAATCAGAACCGCAATCACGCCGAGGGTAATGCTCAGCCGTTTGTATCGAATAACACGTTGCTGCGAGGTCGGAGTCATAGCGATGCCCTGTCAATTTCTACAGCGAGTTAGCGAAGTGTTCAAAACATTTTAGATGGATATGATGTTGATGATATAAATTTCTAACCGGGGGTAAATTGAGCTGCTCAGAAACTATTGCAGAATCAATCTGATCGCTCAATTTACGAAATTTACCGGAACCGGATAAACGGCTTATGTTAATGATACGCGCCTGCTTTCAGACTGATGAGTTCGACGTCAAATATCAAGGTTGCATCCGGAGGAATGACGTTGCCAGCACCGCGCGAGCCATAAGCCATTGAGGACGGAATAATGAGCGTGCGCTGTCCGCCGACTTTCATGCCTTGAACACCTTGATCCCAGCCTTTGATCACACGTCCTGCACCGAGCATGAAAGAAAAATGTTCCTTACGATCATAGGAGCTATCGAATTTCTTGCCTTTTTTGTCGGGCGCGCTTTCATCGTAGAGCCAGCCGGTATAATGTACGCTGACGGTTTTGCCAATTTCCGCTTCTTCGCCGGCGCCTGTTTTGGTATCGATTTTTTGAAACGCGGGACCATCGGACGATGCAGCGAAGACAGTCTGTGGCAGCAGTGTCAGTGCCAGCAGAACGAAACTTAAGTGAAATAGTGTTTTAATAGTACGCATGGTTTCCTCGAGAATAAATAAAATCCGGCTAATTTTAGCAATTAACGCTTGCATATTATAACTGGTAACATCAATTCTTTTTATCACTGGCTACTTGAAGGGATCGTTTTTACCAGGGTTTGATCAAAGCACATAGTGTGCAGTATTTTTACGGTAACAGCTTTTTTCTTTATGACATCCAATATGCACTTACCCGAACAACGTGAAACCGGCCGGAACGAGCAGCCGTTAGCGGAGCAACAAGCGGCCGATTTATTATGCCTGCATGATTCGCCGGTGGTGCGCGCCATGTATCTGGGCGCTGGCTTTGTGGCGTTATTTCTGGCCGTATTAGGGGCAATTTTGCCGGTATTACCAACGACGCCGTTTGTGTTACTGGCGGCGGCCTGTTTTGCACGCGGCTCCGAGCACTTTCATCGTAAATTGCTGGAAAACCGGATTGCCGGACCGATCATTCGTGAATGGACGCTCTATCGCAGTATTCCGCAGCGTGTTAAACGCTGGGTGTATTTTTTGATGACATTGTCATTTGGCAGTTCAATTCTGATTGTGCCTGAACTATGGCAGAAAATAATGTTGGTTGTAATCGGCAGCATATTGGCCTTTTATATTTGGCGGATTCCGGTCAGAAAGGTCTGAATTGCAATGACGGAGCTCTGAATTTAAGTTGTCGGTTCAAGAGTTAAACCCTCGCCATCAATTTTTCTTGGATAAATCTTCCTACATTTATTAATTTTCTTATTGGTAAATCTTCCTACATTCATTAATTATTATTCGTACCATTAAAATTTATTAAGTCAATAAATTTAGCAATCTCACTAGTTTTATGAATAAATCTTATTGTAATAATTAATTTTTTATTAATTTATTACTAAGTATAGCTTTATTTGGCTTTAAATAATATTTCAAAAACTAAAGATATAAAATTTTTTGTCGTAAGAAAACTCTTACTTTTTTAATCGCTATAGCGGGAGTATGCAATGAGAGTAAATGAGCCGGTTACCCAGCGGGATATGGGTATGAATAATGATTGTGTGATCATCTCGACAACCAATTTAAAAGGTGCGCTCACATCAGTCAATGAAGATTTTATCAAAATGAGTGGTTTCAGTTGGGAAGAGCTCGAGAATAAAAATCACAATATTATCCGCCACCCCGATGTACCGCCGGAAGCCTATGCGATGCTATGGGATGCGCTAAAAGCGGGTAGTCCGTGGATGGGTATGGTAAAAAACCGTCACAAAGGCGGCGATCACTATTGGGTTGATGCTTTTGCCAGCCCGCAATACGAAGACGGTAAAATTATCGGTTATCAATCGGTCCGGGTAAAACCGGAAAAAGTCTGGGTTGATCGTGCAGATGCTTTGTACACCAAGATCATGTCAAAAAAATCTGCCGATGATAAACGGCGTTCAAAACTGGATGCGGTTAAGTTAACTCGATTCCCAATCGGTTTATCCGCCAAAATCGCATTGGCTGTGACGGGTGTTATTGCGCTGCTTTTTACCGGATTGGCACTGGCTGAGCAAATTTCGTTACTTTTTGCTTTAGCAGGTTGTACGGTTGGCAGTTTGATCAGTTTTACCGTGATTCACCAAATGTTGAGCCCGCTCCGGGCACTTGCTGCAAAATCAGAAAAAATTGCTAATGATCCTGTAGCACGTTATATCTATACAGGTAGAACCGATGAATTGGGTCAATTGGAATATGCGCAGATATTCCAAACGGCGAAACTCCGTACTGCAATTGGCCGTGTCAAAGAGTCATCTGAAGTATTGGAAAATGCTGCTTCTGAAATAGCAACGGGTAGCGTGGATCTATCAGGCCGTACGGAGAATCAAGCTTCCAGTTTGGAAGAAACCGCATCCAGTATGGAAGAAATCACCTCGACCGTGCAGCAAAATGCCGATAATGCTAAACAAGCTAATATTCTTGTGATGGAAGCGCGCAAGCAAGCCGAGAAAAGCGGCTCGGTGGTTTCAAGTACAATGCAAGCGATGTCGCAAATTAACGAAAGCAGCAAGAAAATTGCCGATATTACCAATGTTATTGACGAAATTGCATTCCAGACCAATTTGCTGGCGCTGAATGCGGCAGTGGAAGCTGCCCGCGCCGGAGAACAAGGGCGTGGTTTTGCAGTGGTGGCTAATGAAGTGCGCAGCTTGGCTGGCCGCAGTGCCGAATCGGCAAAACAAATCAAAGAGCTGATCAATGACAGTGTCGCCAAAGTGGAAAGCGGGACCGAGCTGGTAGGTCAATCTGCAGATTCATTAAAAATGATTACCGAGAGCGTTAAGAAAATCTCCGATATCGTTGGCGAAATTTCTCAATCTTCTCAGGAACAAGCCAATGGTATTGAGCAGATTAACCAAGCAATCTCACAAATCGATGAGGTAACGCAGCAGAATGGACAATTAGTAGAGAAATTATCATCGTCCAGCCGTGCGATGACTGATAAAGTCAAAATGATCTCTGGTTTGGCGGATCAATTTAAGTAACAACGCCAATAAGATTGGATTATCCAAAAAGCCGGAATTGATGCGCAGCTGATTCCGGCTTTTTTATTGATTACAGGAAAATAACTCCGCGTGGGATTTGACTGAGCGCTATAGCTCCTGAATCCAAATTTTTTGTCCGTAGCATCAGGATATAATTGGATCAGAGCGTGAAACAATGCATTTTAGTTGCCACAATTTGCATTGATTGTCAGCACATCGCTTATCCGCTCTGATATCAAAGTGCTAAAATATTTTCATGGATGAAAAAGAAAAAATACCGGATTTTGATTTTGACCAGTGGTCCAGGATTGCTCGCGAGGAACCGGAGAAGTTTGAAGCAATGCGCCAGGACATGATCAATAAATTGATTGCGCAAGCACCGGCTCATCTCAAACCGCGCATGACCGGCTTGCAATGGCAAGTTGATCAAATTCGCAAGCAGGCTGGCAACCCGATGGCTGCCTGTGTGCAGATTTCGCAGAAAATGTGGGCCAATGTGCTTGGAGAAACCGGCCTGTTGAAAGCGCTCCAGGAACCTAAAAAAATACTGCATACTTTGGAACAAGCGCCCGCCGGTAAAGTCTTGTCGTTTGAACGGCCTAAATCCGGCAAGTAAATCCGCTTTAAGCTTCTTCAATAGGGGAATTCAATGCGTACAACGCGCCGCGCTTTTTATCCTGTGCTGTTCATTGCAAGCTGCATCCTATCGTTTGGTCAGGTTACGGTCATGGCTGGTGCTGACGAACGGCTGAGTACGCTGAACGATCAGAAAGTGGTGGCAGTAACGATCTATAACAGTGACTTAGCATTGGTAAAAGATGTGCGCAATGTTTCCTTGGCCAACGGTGATTTTAATCTGGCCTGGCGCGATGTCAGCGCGCTTATGCGGCCTGAAACGGCGTTGTTAAGGAGTGTCACCAATCCGGGTAGCATTACAATTACCGAGCAAAACTTTAATTTCGATTTGCTTACGCCGCAAAGCCTGCTGAATAAATACGTCGGTCAAACAGTGTCGGTCGTTAAAATCAATCCGGCTACCGGTGTTGAAAGCAAAGAGAGCGCATTGGTGCTGGCCGCTACTGATGGTGTGGTGCTCAAAATGGCCGATCGCATTGAAACCGGACTGCCGGGCCGTATCACTTTTGAGAATGTGCCCGGCAACTTGCGTGATCGTCCCACGCTAGTGATCGAGGGAATTCATCATGGCCACACAGCGCAAGCGTTGGAACTGAGTTATTTGACCGGCGGTCTGACCTGGAAAGCGGACTATGTCGCTGAACTGAATGATGCGGATGATCAGCTGGATTTGTCCGGCTGGGTGACGTTGACGAATACCAGTGGTACCCGTTATGTCAATGCGAAGCTGCAATTGGTGGCCGGTGATATCAACCGGGTGCAGCAAGAATTCGCTGCACCGGTAGCGATGAGAGCCAAAATGGCGGCTGATACTGCTGTCGAGCCGATGCGCCAGGAATCGCTCATGGAATATCATCTCTATAACTTGGATAGGTTAACGACGATTGCCGAGAA
The DNA here is from genome assembly GCA_008015635.1 of Nitrosomonas oligotropha. Taxonomy (GTDB): domain Bacteria; phylum Pseudomonadota; class Gammaproteobacteria; order Burkholderiales; family Nitrosomonadaceae; genus Nitrosomonas; species Nitrosomonas oligotropha_B. The sequence continues at coordinate 5,946 of SSFX01000094.1, read as the reverse complement.
CCAAACCAAGCAAGTCGCGCTACTGAATGCCTCCGGCGTGCCAGCCCGAAAAGAGCTGGTGCTGGCGGGCAGCGATTATTACTATGCTTCCGGTTATGGTGATCTGGGACAGAAACTGAAAGTCAGCGTATTCATGCAGTTTGATAATAAAGAATCGGCCCGGTTAGGCATACCGCTGCCCAAAGGTATTTTACGCGCCTATAAACGCGATAAAGCCGGAAATGCCCAGTTCGTCGGTGAAGACCGCATAGATCACACACCGAAGAACGAGATCGTGCGGGTAAAGCTGGGGCAGTCTTTTGATGTCACCGCGGATAAAAAACAAACCGATTTTAAGCAATTAAGCACCGGGAACAATGGCATTAACCGTTTTGAAAGCGCTTACGAAATCACGCTCAAAAATGCCAAAAAGGAAATGGCTACGGTCACTGTGCAAGAACCCATACCGGGCGACTGGAAAATAATCGAAGAAAGCCAGCCGCACCATAAACCAGCCAGTAACACAGCCGTATGGCAAGTGGCTATTCCAGCGGAAAGCGCATTTACGCTGAAGTATCGCGTCCAGGTCAGGTTCTGATGACGGGCTTTTAACGGCTAGAAGTTTTCCGCTGTTCAAGAATCATTATGCAGCGGCTTTGTTTTCATGTTGATTTGAAACAAAAGCCCTGATCAAAATCATACCGGTTACTCCTCCCGCCGCATCAATAAAGAAGTCGCTCACTAACGGAGTTCGCCCTTCAATATACAGTTGCGCGATTTCTGTGCCGCCAGCCAGCAGAAGAATAATCGTGATCGTTTGCAGGATGGGTTCTTTTTTCATCATCACGCTGAGAATTAGACCGAACAGGAAAAAGAAACCGAGATGCCAGACCTTGGATAAATCCCAAGGAATGACTGTTTTAAATGATTCACTTTCGGCATCGATTTGAATTTTAACTTCGTTGGAGACCTGGTTCTTCATATCGCCCGGCAGGGTTGTCCCGGCGATGATGGCAGTAAAAGCGGAAACCAGCAGGAAGCGGGCGAAAATGTTTTTCTTGTCCATGAACAGAAATGAACCGGTAAACAGCAGGAAATATCCACCCCAAGCCAACAGAATGATATCGCGAACCCATTTATAATCTGGATTTTCGTAAACCGGATAAACCCGCATATTTTTAATCTGCAACGAGCCTGTGGATTGGCTCAATTGTGCGGTTAGCTGGATGTTTTGGATTCCGGGTGCGATGGTGAAAGCCTTGCGGTAATTTTTCCAGTCATGGCTTCCTGTCAGGGCAACTGCCGTGTGAGGCAGATCCCAGCGGTCTTTCTTGCCATCATTTTGTGCCAATAGAAGCCGGGCGGAGTTCCAGGGTTTTATGCCCGCGATCACATTTGCGCACCGCATATCAGCGGATACTAATAAGACAGTGCCGGGTTTTACCATTGGAAGATGCTGGAGCGCGCTGGCGCCGGTTTTGGCATCGCTGGAAAAAAGGCTCAAGCCATTTTCCGTGACCTCGACCCGGCTGCTTTCCGTGGTACGGAACTTCCAATCGGCGGTCTGAAGCTCGGGACCAATTTGCACATACTGTTCAAGTCTGGCGTGGGTTATCAGGGTGGCCATGGCCAGCAGTATGAATAAAAAGCAATTTGTTTTGAACAAAGGCATACGTCAGCCCGCTGTGCGCAGCCGGATAGAAAGATCCAGTCCGCTTCCGTATTCAGGAAAAGAGATCAAACACTTGTTCCTTCGTATCGCCGGATCATTCCGTGCGGGCTTTGTTTCGCATTGCATGCCTTAAGATAAGGCGGTCTTGGCCATCAATCGCTATGGATTTCTAGAAATACTGGATCATCAAGCTAATATATCCAGCGGCAAAGATAACGAGGACAATGACAATGAGTTTTTTCATCGCGTGAATTCCTTTCAGTCGAATATTGATTAATCATTTTTGTTCTGTGTTACCAGCGCATAAGTAAAACGCATCCCGGGCTTCGCCGTCAAGCGTCTGCTTTATTTTTGGCGTGGGATGGCAGGAACGTAAGGCCGAGCCAATCGTTTCGTGCCAAATTCCGCATTTATCGTCAAATGATAAACGGGCATTGGCGGGGCTTGTGGAAGGCAACCGTGAGAGTTTGAGCCATCCCAGGTTATGGGCGGGCAATACATAGCGTTTAAAACAAGCTTCCGCCGTTCCGCCGTTAAAAAATACCTGTGTGATGGCGCGGTGTGCGGAAAAAAAGGACTGGAAGTCATTGCTGATTTGCGTGCCGGTTTCAATCATCGAATCCAGGCTGCCGTTGCGCTTGCACGATTTGAGCACATCCCACAGCGCGATCGGCGATGATCGCAGCGCGGCAATTTTTTCCTGATACGAAGCTTCCGCATTGATTTGTAGCAGTTGCGCCATGATCGGCCAAAAAGCATTGCGGCGGTGGGCGTAATACTGGTTGGCGGCTAATGATGCTTCGCCCGGCATGCTGCCGAGGATCAGAATTTTTGCCTCGCTGCCGGCGATGGGAGGAAAACTATAAACGGTCGGCATGCCTTTTGCAGCCGGTTAGTCGACGTAATAATGCCGCACGGCGTGACCTTGCTGATCCAGTTCGTAAACCAGCGGGCGGCCGGTAGCCAATCTTGTTTTCATCACTTGTCCGGGAGTGAGATGTTCCAGCAGCATCGTGACTACCCGCAAGGTATTGCGATGGGAAACTATCAGGGCACGTTTTCCGTGCTGAATTTCCGGTTGAATGGTTTCTTCCCAATAGGGTTTTACCCGCGCCAGGGTGTTTTGCATGCTTTCTGCGAGCGGCAGCTCATTTTTATCGATACCGGCGTAACCCGGTAGATTGCCGGGAAAGCGGGGATCGTGTGCATCCAGATACGGCGGTGTTGCATCAAATTTGATCTGGCAGCCCAGAATTGGCCAGATACCGAACTTCTTGATGGCTGGCCAGCGTTCCATGCCTTCCAGCGCGCCGTAATGGCGCTCGTTCAAACGCCAGCTTTCATGCACCGGTAGATCCAGTTGCATGGCGGAGAGCACAATCCGCGCGGTGGTTTTTGCGCGCTGCAAGGAGGAGGTAAAACATAGATCGAAGGTAAGACCGGCCTGCTTTAGTAAATAAGCGGCTTGTTCCGCTTCCTGCTCGCCTTTCGCGCTCAACGGAATATCGCTCCAGCCGGTGAATTTCTTGTCGCGATTCCAGATGCTCTGTCCGTGTCGCAGCAAGACAAGCTGGGTGATGCGTTGCTGGGCATTTTGTACCGTTGGGATGACTTTCAGCATTAGCTGTTTTGTTGCGGTGACGTTTTGGCGGCTTCGGAGGATTCGTGCCAAATTTGTTTGAGCGCTGGCCATAAACCGCTGCGGATGGTTTTGATGTATTGCGAATTATCGGTCAGGTTATTGACTAAGCGGCGTTGCGCTTTACCGAGGTTGTGATACGGCATGCTCATGAACAAGTGATGCGTAGCGTGAAAACGCAAGCCGACCGGCGCCCATAACGGCGTGATCAGAACATTGCCGGGAATATTGACCGAATCCAGGTATTGCTCGGCCAATGTCATTTTGCGGTCGCCTGGATTGCGGTAGGCATGCGCCGCCAATGTGCGCAGCGAATTGAGAATGAACACGGCCACTGCGGTCAGGTACCACAACACCAGCAACGAATAAGGAAGCACACCTAATACAACCAGTGCAATGACGCTCGCGCCGAACAGGAAAGCGCCCAGCTCTTGCTGGCGCCAATTGAGATCGTTGCGGACCGCATCCGGCGCGCGCCGGTAAGTGGGGTCAATCGTCAATGATGATGAGCGTTCCCAGACGATTTTGCGCAGTGGCGGAATCAGATACGAAACCGGTGTCAGCAGCACAAACCGCGCAGCCAGTACAATTGGAATCAAAAAAGACAGCAACACATAAACCACCATTTCCGCCGGTTTATGCGTCGCAAACGGCAGGTACTCGCCATCCGCGCTGGTGCCGTACACATCCGGTTTGTGATGGTCGTTATGCACGCCATCGTAGGTGAACGACGGAATCATGAACGGAATGCCGCAGATGATATTCCACACCAGACGGAAGTTCTTGAAAGTACCTTTCTTTAAATGTGCCAGCTCATGTACAAAAATCGCCGAACGGTACAAGGCGAGTACAGCGACGATGAACCCGCCCAGTTGCCAGAGCGAGAAAAACGGTGAAAATAGCGCGGTAAAAAAAGCCGCCCAACCCAGCGTGATATGAAACAGAAAATCCGTCCAGTAAATCCAAGGATTCGGCGTCATCAGGTCGCGTACTAGATGATGCGCTTCACGCAGTGGAAATTCTTTGATGTAAGGGGCTTTTTCTTCGGTCACGTGTTGTCTCGCTTTGTTTCGCCTAAGACCAGCAGGATTGAAGGTGATTCATGATGTGCTGATTCATAGCCGCATCGGTGGTGTTGACTTGCCCCAGGTTCGGCATGGCGGGCCAGCCCGCGTCGATAAATTCCATCCCGGCGAACGGCTTTGGTTGTGCATAACGTGGAATCACATGAAAGTGCACATCGGGATCGACCATCATCAACATCAAATAATTGATTTTGTCATAGTGGAAGGCTTTCGCCAGTGCCGATTCAATTTGCCCGGTGATGCTGTGCAGTTCCGCGAAGCTGGCCGGACTCAGCTGCGAGAAGGCCTGTGCCGGTTCATGCGCGGCCAGAACCAGAGCGCCTAATGTTGCCTGTGCGGGACGCAGTAATACCGACCAGTATTGAAACGACCGGATAATCGTTTGCGGCGCGCCAAACTTGCGCATGGTGGCATTCAGCTCTGGCTCGGTGGTGCTGATCATGATGAGTTCTCGTCAAAGATGATACCGGCTCTGGCCAAATCCTCGATAAAATCGATTTCACACCAGCGAAATCCGTTGATCGAGCAGGAGTTCACCATATGTTCTTTGGCCAGGCGATCGATAATCGACAAATACCACGATTTCAGCTCCGCCGGATGACGCAACGCTTCTTCCACGGCTTGGCGGAATAGTGGCACACCGTTGCCGCGAAAATAAATCAGCCCGATGGATTCCGCGTTGACTTGATGCGGCGGCACGATTTTGCTCACTTGCTGCACCCAGCCATCGGCGTTCAATTGCACTTTCATATCGTCGGCGTCGTAGCTATCCTTAAAATCCACGCTCAGTGTAATGGGTGCGGATTCTGAATTCAAGACTTTATCCAGCAACGCGGTTTCGATCACGGTATCGCCATTCAATATCAAAAAATCGCTATCCATTTCGGTGCGCGCAATCCAGCAGCTCGCCAGATTGTCCGCTACTTCGTAAAAAGGATTGAACAGGATTTTGATCTTGGGATGATGGGCGTATCGTTGTTGGAGTAACTCCTCAATCTGCGCCACCTGGAAACCTGTGATGATGGTGACCTCTTCCACACCGGCCGCGAGCAAAGCGTCGATTTGCCAAGCCAGCACAGGTTTGCCGGCAACCGGCAACAGGCATTTCGGGGTGTTCTCGGTCAGCGGCAGTAAGCGCCGCCCCTGCCCTGCGCTCAGGATGATGGCTTTGACTGGCTTTGTGGTTTGATTCGTCATAAATGAATGGATTTTAGGCAGCTTTGCATACAAAGCGATAATAGCGACGCTGCATTGTAACCAAGTTTGGATTTAGCGAGGTATTTTTAGAAGGAGAGACTGTTGATCTGGCGCAATTCTGCAACAATGCGTTGCGTAGCGCGCAAAAAATCGTCCACTTGTTGCAGTGTGTTGTCACGGCCCAGACTGACACGCACCGCGCAGCGCGCGAGCATCGGATCGATTTGCATCGCCGCCAGCACATGGCTTTGCCCCGGATTCACGCTGGAACACGCCGCCCCGGCGGCAACGGCAAAACCGGCTTTGTCCAATTTAACCACCAGCGTATCGCCCTCGATATCCGGCAGCGCGAAATAACAGGTATTCGGAATGCG
>SSFX01000028.1:0-54230 GCA_008015635.1 Nitrosomonas oligotropha | reverse complement strand
TTAATGACTTCGACACGAAAATAATTTCACCAAAAAAAATAAGATATTGAAATATAACAATAAAATAATTTAATTGATAAATAAGCATTACAATAAAATTATTAAATCAAAGCCTCGTCATTACAACTACGCATACCAAAAAAATCTAACCGAAGAAATTGCGGATAGTGTATTTATAAATAGAACACGTAAGGCTTGTAAATGAAACGAATGTTATTTAATGCGACCCAACCTGAAGAGTTGCGAGTTGCAATCGTCAATGGTCAGACACTGATCGACCTTGACATCGAATCTATCAGTAAGGAACAACGTAAAAGCAATATCTACAAAGCTGTCATCACACGAATAGAACCCAGTCTGGAAGCCGCATTTGTAGATTATGGCTGCGAACGTCACGGTTTTTTACCCTTCAAAGAAATAGCCTCCTCTTGTCTTGCCGAAAATGGTACCGCCAATGGCCGTATTCAAGATCTATTGCAAGAGGGCCAGGAATTAATCGTACAAGTCGATAAGGATGAGCGTGGCACAAAAGGTGCCGCGCTGACAACCTATATCTCGCTGGCTGGCCGGTATCTGGTCTTAATACCCAACAATCCCAATAGCGGGGGCGTATCACGCCGCATCACCGGTGAAGAGCGCAACGATTTACGCGAAGTAATTGCGCAGCTCCAAGTTCCTGATGGAATGAGTATTATTGCCAGAACTGCTGGAATCGGCCGCAGCACGGAAGAGTTGCAATGGGATTTGAATTACCTGACACAGCTCTGGTATGCGATTGAAGAAGCAGCCAATCATCAGGATGGTGTTTTTCTGATCTACCAGGAAAGCAGCTTGGTGATTCGCGCGATCCGCGACTATTTCAGCCAGGAAATCGGTGAAATCTTAATCGACAGCCGCGATATCTATGAACAAGCCAGTCAGTTCATGGCGCATGTCATGCCCGCCAATGTTGATCGCCTGAAGTTTTATCATGACGATGTCCCACTCTTTTCACGCTTTCAGATCGAACATCAGATAGAAACGGCCTATTCCAGGCAGGTTACGCTTCCTTCCGGCGGCGCCATTGTGATCGATCACACTGAAGCGTTGGTATCGGTTGACGTCAACTCAGCACGCGCTATCCGTGGATTGGATATTGAACATACTGCTTTAAATACCAATCTTGAAGCCGCTGATGAAATCGCCCGGCAATTGCGCTTGCGCGACTTGGGCGGATTGATCGTCATCGACTTTATTGATATGGATGTGCAGCGCAATCAACGTGAAGTTGAAGCCAGGTTGCACGAAGCATTACGGCAAGATCGCGCGCGCATCCAAGTCGGAAAAATATCGCGTTTTGGTCTTCTGGAGTTATCACGGCAACGCCTGCGCCCTTCCCTGGGTGAAAGCAATTATATTCCGTGCACACGCTGCCAAGGTACCGGATTTATCCGCGGAACCGATTCTTCGGCATTGCATGTGCTAAGAATCATCCAGGAAGAAGCCATGAAAGAAAACACCAATGCATTGCACGTCCAGCTTCCGGTGGATGTGGCCACTTACCTTCTGAATGAGAAGCGAGCGGAAATTTATGATATTGAAGTGCGACAGCGGATTAGTATCGTCCTCATACCTAATATCCATATTGAAACACCCACATACAATATCACTCGAATACGCCACGAAGACAGCAAAGCAAACGAATCCGTAGCAAGTTATAAACTGGTCGAAAAAAATACCGAGGAAAACAACCTGGTCGTTTCCGAGCAAAGAAACAAACCCACCCGCCCTCAAGCCGCAGTTCAAGGCATAACACCCGCTCAACCTGCACCGATCCGCGAAGATAGATCACGCGATACCTCGCTGCTGGATAAATTTTTCAGCTGGTTTAAACCCGCGCACAGCGAAGAAACAAGAATTGATCTTGAAGAAAAGCCGGTTGATATGGATAAAACCCGGCAGCAGGAGCGCGGACGCTCGCGCGGACGGCGTGGACGCAACCGGAATGAACGCAAAGATACTTCCGCACAAAAACCAGCCAAGCAAAGCGATGCCCCAGATTCAACCGGTGCGGCGCAGGATTTCAATAATCCGGAATCCGGGCAGTCACCGCAATATAATCCGGTAGCCGCAGAATCCCCAAGGAACAATCCGAGAAGAGCCGCTCAGCCAGTGACCGCAGACTTTGTGGAAGCCGCCGAGATTAACGATTTTTCTGCTGCGGAAACCGAAAGCGCTGAAGGCAACGCTACGAAAACCGATGAGCGCAGACGAAACCGCCGGCATCGTGGCAATAAAAACCGCGACCATAACGGACAAGGGAGAAATGCTGCGGAAAACCACGAAACTGTGACGGACGAAGCGCCGAGTGATGCTGTACAACATGATGAATATCCAGTCAGCCTGCAACCGGTGGTAGTAGTAGCGGAAGCGATACCTGTTAACGAAGATTCACCGCCCCCCGCTGTTAAAAAGCAATCCAGCAGGAGAGCACCGGTGGTCGATCAAACGGTTCAAAACAGTATTATTCCACCGGAATCCGCACCAGTTCCAACACCCATAGCGGAAATCAGTGCACCCAAGGAACTTCCGGATTTAAGCAAGAGCGGCTTGATCATGATAGAAACACCGCCCGAAAAGGTCGAAATGGTGACTGAAGAAATCATCATCCCTAAAAGACCGCGTAGAAGGGTTAGAAAAGCCGCTACGACGCCAACTGAACCGCTGATGCAAGTTGAAACGCGCGAATAAACACCTCTAACATGCAGCAGGCACACTGAGTTTAATGTGCCTGCTCCCAATTGTCCCCAACACCAACTTCAATCAGCAGCGGAACATCCAGCTGCAACACATTGCCCATACACGCCGGTAAGGTGTCTTTGACTAATGCCACTTCATCATCCGGCACTTCCAGAACCAATTCATCGTGCACTTGCATGATCAATTTGCTGTTTAACCTTTCCTGATGCAGCCAGTTACGCACTGCGATCATCGCCAGTTTGATGATATCGGCGGCAGTACCTTGCATCGGCGCATTAATGGCGGCCCGCTCCGCGCCTTGGCGGCGGTTTCCATTGGCGTTATTGATTTCCGGCAACCATAAGCGGCGCCCCAGTACGGTTTCAACATACCCCAATTGCCTGGCTTTCTCACGGGTTTGCCGCATATACGTGTCCACCCCCGGATAGCGGGCAAAATACCGTTCCATATAAGCACGCGCGGCACTGCGTTCGATGCCGAGTTGAGACGCCAGGCCGAATTCCGACATGCCATAGATCAAACCGAAATTAATCACCTTGGCGTAACGGCGCTGCTCCTGATCGACTTGGTCCAGCGGAATCCCTAAAATTTCCGCAGCTGTTGCGCGATGGATATCCTCCCCGGCAGCGAACGCTTTGAGCAATCCTTCATCCTGGGAAATATGCGCCATGATGCGTAACTCGATTTGCGAATAATCCGCAGACACAATTTTGTGACCTGGTGGCGCTATGAATGCCTCGCGGATTCTGCGGCCTTCGCTGGTACGTACCGGAATATTCTGCAAATTCGGATCCGAGCTGGCCAAGCGCCCGGTCACCGCAACCGCCTGTGCATAATTGGTATGTACCCGGCCGGTATTGCGATCCATCATCAAGGGCAGTTTGTCGGTGTAAGTCGACTTCAGTTTGGCCAGACCGCGATAATCGAGCAACAGTTTGGGTAATGGATAATCCAGCGCCAATTGCTGCAGCACATCTTCATCGGTGGAAGGCACGCCGGTGGGTGTTTTTTTAATAACCGGCAGTTTGAGTTGAGTAAACAAAATTTCCTGAATCTGCTTCGGCGAATTCAGATTGAAGGGTTGTCCCGCAAGCGTATGCGCTTGTTGTTCTAGCGTTTGCAATTTTTCACCCAATTCGTGGCTCTGCCTTTGCAGCAATTTATAATCCAGCAGCACACCGTTGCGTTCAATTTCAAACAGCACATCCAGAACCGGCATTTCTATTTCACGATAAATGTAATTCAGCCGTTCTTCCTTTTGAATGCCGGGATATAGCGTTTGGTGCAAGCGCAGTGTGATATCCGCGTCTTCCGCGGCATACTTTGTGGCGATATCAAGCGCTACTTCGTCAAACCCGATGCGATTCACGCCTTTGCCGGTCACGTCGTCATAACTGATTGTTTTCACATCCAAATGTCGCAACGCTAGACTATCCATATTATGCGGCCGGTGCGATTCGAGCACGTACGATTGCAGCAACGTGTCATGCGTAATACCGTTCAACTGAATACCATGATTGGCAAACACATGCTTATCGTATTTCAAGTTCTGCCCCAGCTTCGGTTTTGCCGCATTCTCCAGCCACGACTTTAATTTATGCAATACCGTTTCAAGCGCAAGCTGTTGCGGTACACCGGCGTAGTTATGCATCAGCGGAACATACGCCGCATGATGGCTTTCAATACAAAACGAAATCCCCACCAGTTTCGCCTGCATCGGATTGAGACTGGTCGTTTCGCTATCGACCGACACCAAGGGCGCTGTATCCAGCCGGGCCAGCCATTCATCCAACTCGCTCTCGGTCAGAATCATTTGGTACATAACGGGGCAATCCAGTGCGGCAGGAGCGCTTCTATCGCTCATCGCGTTACCCGGCGTTTCATCGGCAACGATCGATCCAGATTGGCTCTCAATCATCTGCTGGCGCAGTTCTCGCAAAGACGATTTCATGTCGAGCTGCTCATACAGCTGAACCAATCGCTCAGTATCCTGCGGCTGCGGCGAAAGATCGGTAATTTTGACCGGCAAATCGACATCGCATTTAATCGTGATTAACTGGCGCGAGGTATCGAACCAAGCCAGCGCCTGGCGTAAATTTTCACCAACCGCGCCTTTGATTTCACCGGCATGTACAATAAGATTTTCCAGCGATCCGTACTGCGCGAGCCATTTGACCGCCGTCTTGGGGCCGACTTTTTGCACACCGGGAACATTATCGGAGGTATCACCAACCAGCATCAAATAATCCAACATACGATCCGGTGGCACACCAAATTTAACCTGCACGTTCGCTTCGTCGAGTATTTCATTGCTCATGGTGTTCACCAACGTCACCTGCGCATTCACTAGTTGCGCGATATCCTTATCGCCGGTCGAGATGATGCAACGCATACCGGCAGCGGCGGCTTGTTTGGCCAACGTGCCGATGACATCGTCGGCTTCCACGCCATCAACAATCAGCATCGGCCATCCCATCGCACGAATGCAAGCATGCAGGGGTTCGATCTGCGCCGCCAGATCGGACGGCATCGGCGGCCGGTGCGCTTTATAGTCGGGATACAAATCGTCGCGGAAAGTTTTACCTTTTGCATCAAACACGCACGCGCTATAATCGGCGTGGTAATCCTTGTGCAAGCGCCGCAGCATATTGAGCACGCCATGAATTGCGCCGGTCGGTTCATTGTTATGATTACGTAAGTCTGGCAATGCATGAAAAGCGCGATACAAATACGATGAACCGTCAACCAGCAACAATGTTTTCATTGATAAGATTTTCCTATGAGCCTATACGATAAACCGGCCACGCATTTGTCTGTGGATAAACCTTGGTCAGCAAAAGAATCATGGCGCTTGTTCGGCATTATGGCAGAGTTTGTCGAAGGAACAGAACGTCTTGATACCATCCAACCCGCCGTGAGCATTTTCGGCAGCGCGCGCACCGACCCTAACAGTCCGCACTATAAATTAGCCGAGCAGATTGCCAAGCAGCTTTCCGATGCCGGTTTCGCGGTCATTTCCGGCGGCGGTCCCGGCATTATGGAAGCCGCCAACAAAGGCGCTTACTATGGCAAATCACCCAGCATCGGATTGAACATTCAGCTGCCGCACGAACAGCATCGCAATGCATATCAGGATATCAGCCAGACTTTCCGGCATTTTTTCGCGCGCAAATATATGTTTGTCAAATTCGCCACGGCTTATGTTGTGCTGCCCGGCGGTTTCGGCACCCTGGATGAATTGATGGAAGCGCTGACATTGGTACAAACCGGCAAAACCCGCAAGATGCCGATCATTCTGGTGTATTCCCAATTCTGGCGCGGCTTGCTGGATTGGTTTCAGAACACTTTGATCACCGAAGGCTTCATATCAGCTGAAGACATGAATCTGATTCAGGTCATTGATGAGCCGGATCAAATCGTCAATGCCATTTTTAAATACTATGAAAGCAGCGGATTTGAACCGACTGCCGCCGAGCGAGAAATTCAACTCAATCTTTAACTGTCAACGATGATTTTAGGTAGAATACCCGTTAATCCCGACCCGCCGGTAACCAACATGATGTACCTGTATCCACTTATTCTTATCTTGGTGATCATTTCTGCACCGCTTGCCACGGCGCAATCCGATCAGCCGAAGCAAGCTAAAAAGCTTTCGCACCCGGATAACCTCATTCCATTGCCGGAGCCTCCCGAGTTACCTAAAGAATTGGCGGATCCTCCACCGCTTCCGCCGGATATTCAGCCGGATCCCGAACTGGAAACGCAAGTCACCATCATCAAGCGTGGCGAAGACACCATTGAAGAGCATCGCATCAACGGCGAATTGATGATGATCAAAGTGATTCCGCGCATCGGTCCGCCTTATTATCTGAAAAAGAACATCAGCCGAGGCCATACGCACGCAGGTGACGCCGGTATTGATGTCAGCCCGCCGATGTGGCAATTCTTGAAATTTTAACCCCGATAAAGAGCGAAAGCATGTAATCCGATGAAACCTTTCTGTTTCCACTTTTCCGCTTTTTTAGTCTGTTAGCCCATGTCAGTTTTTACACCTGTTTCCGATAGCCAGCTCACGGTCTGGTTACAAAATTATGCGTTGGGTCAATTGGTCCAGTTGCAAGGTATTTCGTCGGGCATCGAAAATACCAATTATTTCGTCACGACTACGCAAGGCAAATTTGTATTGACGTTGTTCGAGAAACTGATGCGTGACGAGCTACCGTATTATCTGAATCTGATGGCACATTTATCCCGGCATGGCATTCCCTGCCCCGCGCCGGTTGCGATGTTGGATCAGCAGTTACTGGGCGAGCTCAACGGCAAACCAGCAACGATCGTAACCTGCCTGCCGGGGCAATCCGTTATGCATCCCGTTGCGGAACACTGCGCGGAAGTTGGCCGGATGCTGGCTCGAATGCATGTGGCAGGCAGCTCGTATCCGGAACGAATGAATAACCCGCGCGGACTCCCTTGGTGGCAAGCCAGAGCACCTGAGATTGCACCTTTTCTTTCCGCTGACGAGCAATCCCTGCTTGCGGCAGAATTGAATTTTCAACAAGCGCAGCAAACCAGTGCGTTACCGGGCGGCGTTATTCACGCCGACTTGTTCCGCGACAATATTCTGTTTACCGGGCATACCATCGGCGGTGTTATCGATTTTTATTTCGCCTGCAACGATGCATTCTTGTATGATCTGGCCATTACGGTCAACGACTGGTGCATGACTGAGAACAAAGTCTTGGATGAATCATGCACGCTAGCGCTGATTAAAGCCTATCATGCTGTACGTCCGCTCAACGCGGCCGAACACGATGTCTGGCCAGCCATGCTGCGTGCCGGCGCTCTGCGTTTCTGGGTATCCCGTTTATACGACTATCATTTACCACGCCCGGGGGAATTGACACACGCCAAAGATCCGGCGCATTTCCGGGATATATTGAAAAATCATGCACGCGATTCAGTAAAACTACAACAGCTCTGGATATAACGCTCGATTAAAACCTTTTACTGAAATTAACTGGAGAAACATTAATGGAAATTCATCAAGTTCACGCAAAACAAGGATTGCAATGGATTCTAAGCGGTTTCTACATGTTTCGTAGAGCACCGCTGGCTTGGATTTTTGTGTGCTTCACCTTGATGTTGATCGCCATATCAATGTCATTGATCCCGTTGTTGGGAAAATTTATTTTTACCCTGGTTTCACCGGTATTTCTGGCGGGGATCATGCTGGGATGCAAGGACATGGAACAAGGCAAGTCACTGGATATGACACACTTATTCGTTGCCTTCAGAACCAATGCCGTGCCGCTCATTACGATCGGCGGAATTTATTTGATCGGGCAGATTCTCATCATCGGTTTGGTCATGTTGATCGGCGGTTCCCAAATGACGGACATGATGCTCTATGGCAAGCGGGTCGATGAAAGTGAGCTGATGGGTGTGATGAGCAGTTTCTTGACATCCTCTTTGATTGCACTGACGCTTTCCATTCCATTGATGATGGCTTCCTGGTTCTCACCGTTGCTGGTTGTGTTTGATAACGTACCGCCCATTATAGCCATGCAAAAAAGCTTTTTTGCCTGCCTGAGAAACTTTATTCCATTTCAGTTGTATGGCGTCACGCTCATCGTGTTGACTATCATCAGTGTGATGCCTTACGGTGCAGGTCTGATCATCCTGATTCCTACCATTTTCGCGTCCATTTACGTCAGCTACAAAGATATTTTCCTCAATGAACCCATCCGCTTCAAAAACAACCAATCCGAAGCGGATTTACAAAAAACCAACTGGGGTGATGCCGATCAGCAACCGGAACAACATGAGCCTGAAGCCAAGCAGGAAACGACTACAACCGGAAATAAACCCCAGGATAAGGACCAAAACGACCGCTGAGCACGCGCATGCAGCGCGCTAAAGCGCGGTCAATTTGGCATATTCGAGCAACAGCCATTTCGCACCGGCATGATCGAAATTAACCTGAACGCGTGCGTCGCTGCCGCTGCCTTCGCAGTTGATGATAACGCCGTCGCCGAACTTGGCATGCGAGACATTTTGTCCGATGCGCCACTCTCCACCGGAAGATTTTGGCTGACCGTAAGCGGTTTTTGAAAAACCTGCTGCGGATTGATGATTACCGCTATTGGAAGCGTAGGCGCTTTGATTCATTCGCGGTGCTGATTGCAGCCATTTTAAGCAGTTTTGCGGGATTTCATCGAGAAAACGCGACGCGATGTGATAACGGGTTTGACCATGTAACATGCGGCTTTGCGCAAAACTGAGATACAACCGGCGGCGCGCACGCGTCATGGCCACATACATCAGCCGCCGTTCTTCAGCAATGCCGTTGATTTCATTCAGACTGTTTTCATGTGGAAACAATCCTTCTTCCAGGCCGCTTAGAAAAACACTGTGAAATTCCAGTCCCTTGGCGGCATGCACTGTCATCAATTGCAGTGCGTCCTGGCCGCTGCCCGCTTGATGTTCGCCGGCTTCCAGCGAAGCGTGCGCAAGAAATTCCGCCAAGCTGTCATTTTCCGCTTCATGCACAAAACTGGTTGCGGCATTAATCAATTCGTTTAAATTCTCCAGTCTTTCCGCGCCCTCACGCTCTTTACTGTAATGGGCCAACAATGTGCTATGCGTCAGCATGTATTCCACAATCTGCGGCAATGGTAAAGCATGGCAATACTGCCGCATGGTCAGGATCAGATGCACAAACCCGGCGATGCCTTTTAACGATTCCGATGATTTTTGCAATAAGCTATCTTCTCCGCCGCATTTCTGCACCGCAGCCGCCCACAAGCTGCCACCCAGTGTTTTGGCATCGTCCTGTAATTGCTCCAAACCGCGAGCACCGATGCCACGCGCCGGAAAATTAATCACCCGCAATAATGCGCTGTCATCGCCGGGATTGGCAATCAGGCGCAAATAGGCCAACGCATGCTTGATTTCCTGCCGGTCGAAAAACCGCATGCCGCCGTACACTCGGTAAGGTATCGCGGCATTGAACAAACTGTGCTCAAGCACCCTGGACTGGGCATTGGAGCGATACAGCAAGGCCATTTCCGACAACGCGACACCTTCCGCATGCAATGCTTTGACTTCTCCTACGATAAACGCCGCTTCGTCGAAATCATTCGGAGCGTTATAAACCCGCAATAGCTCGCCCTTTCCTTCCGCCGTCCAGAGATTTTTCCCCAATCGCTCACTATTGTTTTCGATCAAAGCATTCGCTGCGTCCAAAATATGGCCGTGCGAACGATAGTTCTGTTCTAGCTTGATCACCCGGGTAATGCCGAAATCATATTCAAAGTCGCGCATGTTACCGCTATAAGCGCCGCGAAACGCGTAAATACTCTGATCATCATCGCCGACGGCAAAAACCGCAGCGGCATTCTTAGTTCCTGTACCCGCAAGTAATTTGAGCCATTTATATTGCAGCGGGTTGGTGTCTTGGAATTCATCCACCAGAATATGCTGGAAACGCTCGCGGTAATGCTGGCAAAGGACTTCATTGCGGCTTAGCAATTCATAGCTGCGCAACAGCAATTCGGCAAAATCCACCGCACCTTCCTTCTGGCATTGCTGCTCGTATGTTTGATAAAACTCCAGCATGCGGCGCGAATAAGCATCTTCGATCGTCACATACGCCGCACGCAATCCGGCTTCCTTGGCATTATTGATGAACCATTGCACCTGGCGCGGCGGGAATTTTTTTTCGTCAGCCGATAGATCTTTCAGAATGCGCTTGATCAAAGCCAGTTGGTCGGCGGAATCGAGAATCTGAAACGCTTGCGGCAAACCGGCATCCTGATAATGCGTCCGCAACATGCGATGGCATAAACCATGAAACGTGCCGACCCACATACCGCGCGGATTCACCGGCAGCATTGCGGTAATGCGCGTCAGCATTTCCTTGGCCGCCTTATTGGTGAACGTCACGGCCAGGATGCCATGCGGATTCGCTTGCCCCGATTGGATTAAATAAGCAATACGCGTTGTTAGTACACGGGTTTTACCGCTACCGGCGCCAGCCAGCACCAGTACCGATTGATGCGGTAACGTAATCGCTTCAAGTTGCTGCGGATTGAGGTTGGATAATAAAGAAGTCATGTAGCCGATATAGCCAGCAACAGACTGACTAGACTTGAAACCAAGGGGATCGAGCGCATTTTCAACGCACTGATTAATCCGGAATACGATAAATCAGAGCTTGCACTTGATATCGTGATTCACGAATTAACCGGCCGTTGGTTAGAAACTACTATGCCCTGCTTTTGGCAACGATATCCAAAATCAGCGGCGTCAGTATCAGTTCAATCGCCATACCCATTTTGCCGCCGGGAACAACGATGGTGTTAGGACGGGACATGAACGAATCATGGATCATTCTCAGCAGGAATGGAAAATCCGTTGTCTCAGGATGTCTAAACCGAATCACGACCATACTCTCGTCCAGTGTTGGAATTTCCCGGGCGATGAACGGATTGGAAGTATCGACCGTCGGCACACGCTGGAAATTGATATGCGTACGCGAGAATTGCGGCGTGATGTAATGCACGTAATCATGCATGCGGCGCAATATGGTGTGTGTGACAGCTTCAGCCGAATAACCGCGCGCACTGGTGTCGCGATAGATTTTTTGAATCCACTCCAGGTTGACGATAGGCACTACACCGACTAATAAATCCACATATTTGGCAGCATCAGCGGTATCGCTCTTGGCGCCGCCATGTAGCCCTTCGTAAAACAGCAGATCGGATCCGGCTGGAATCTGCGACCAGGGTGTGAATGTTCCCGGTTTTTGATTCCAAGGCGCAGCTTCTTCTTCGTTATGCAAGTACAGACGCTTCTGTCCCGTGCCTTTCTCACCGTATTCCTTGAACAGCGCTTCCAATTTTTCAAATTCGTTGGCTTCAGGACCGAAGTGGCTAATCGGGCGGTTGCCGTTTTTTTCTGATTCGGCTACGGCTTGCTTCATCGCTTCACGATCGTAGCGATGAAAACTGTCACCCTCGATCACCGCCGCAGTGAGCTTCTCACGGCGGAAAATATGTTCAAAACTGGTTTTAACCGTTGAGGTGCCTGCACCTGATGATCCGGTAACGGCGATAACCGGGTGTTTTTGCGACATTCTTATTTTCTCCTAAAATATATATCACTATTAAAATTTTGCATCCTATATGATACCTTTTTTCTGCTAATCTTTGACAGGGATAATTGCTTTGCATTGAACTTTGTCTGAAAGCATTATACGAATTCACGTAGCGAGAAATACCACTGCTTGACCGCACGCACCCCCCCCTGAACCCGCATGCACGATAATGGAGTGAAAGCACCATGAAAGCAATCAAACAACTGATCATACCGCCGATAGCTTCCTGCATTCTGGTAGCTTGCGTCAGTTTACCGTCCGGCCCCAGCGTGATGACCTTGCCGGGCTCCGGTAAAAGCTTCGAGCAGTTCCGCTATGATGACTACGATTGCCGCCGCTATGCCTATGAGCAAGTCGGCGGTATAACACCACGGCAATCGGCGCAAGCGAGTGGTGTAGAAAGTGCAGCAATCGGTGCCGGACTCGGTGCGGCGGCAGGCGCAGCCATCGCAGGTGGTGGAGGCGCTGCGATCGGCGCGGGCACTGGTTTGTTAGCCGGCGGACTGGCCGGTTCGGGCACGGCCAGTACTTCCGCATACGTCAATCAGCAGCGCTACGACATGAGCTATATTCAATGCATGTACGCCAAAGGCCATCGCGTCCCGGTATCCGGCAGAATTAGCGGTGGCCCGCCTGCAAATAGCGGTAGCGGCACGGCACCTGCGCCATCCAATTTTACTCCGCCACCTCCGCCCCCGGGTAATCCCCCGCCACCGCCACCGCGATAATTTTTCGCTCTGCCTCCTGCACTAATCTTGATAACAGGTATAACATTGCGAGTCATCAATACCCGGAGTTTCAGTGTGGGGAGAAAAGCTTGCGGCGAGGTCAGCATGAATCCGTGTTCAAACGGATAGATCATTGCTTATCAAACAACCAATAACTCCGTATCATATTACGTTAGAATATGCATCGAAAACGATCGCTGAACATCGGCAACCAGCGATTCAGAATAGAAACTCGCCATTCGTTTTTTGCCAATTGCATTTGAACTTTAAGATAAGAATATAGGAGTAAAACTGTGCATCCGCTTGTACCTATTATCATGGCACTTGGTGCCATTCTGTTTTTAATTGGAATAATCGTTCAAGCCTGGTTTGGTGTGAAACGGACCAGCGTCATAAAACTGCGTGGGAAGGAATATAAAATCTGGCAGTTTGTAGCAATTACTGTGGGATCGGGTGTAGCCCTGTTCATGCTCTCGGTCTTGCTACCCAAATACATGCCGTATGAGCCTGAAAAAGGATCTCAGCTGGCGCAACCGGCATTACCCGGCAATCTGAAATATGAATTGGATTCCATCCTAGCCAGTTTGAATATCAAAAACGATATTATGCTGAATGCTATCGATCGGTTCCAAGTAGAGTATCAAGCGGCATCGCAGAAAGGTGACAAAAACACCATGGATTTGCTCGCTCTGGAAATCGCCTACAGAATCAGAACGGAACTGCAAAACCTGGGGCATGCGGAAAGCCGGATCGAACGTGATGTTGAAGGAATTCTGGGCATTCTGAAACAACCTGCCAAACCAGGGGATAGCAAGTAGAAAAATTACCCGGCATTTCGGTAGAATGAAAAATGCAATTAATTACTCGACAGGATTGACAATGAAAAAAACGATTCAAGCACTATTAATCGTCTGCACGATGCTTTTAGCAGCCCCTCAATGGGTATTTGCCGATCAGTATCCGGACAAAGTTGTAGAGAAACTGGGAAATGGTATTGCCAATGCGGTGACTGGGGTTGTTGAAATACCGAAAACAATCACGATTATCGGCAACCGGGATGGCGTTGTTCACGGCATGACGGTCGGTTTTCTGACCGGTATCGCCAATGCGGTAGGCCGTTCACTGAGCGGCGCATTCGATATTGCAACTTTCCTGGTACCGACGACGCCTTTTGTCAAACCAGCCACCATCTGGGATGATTTCAACCGCGAAACCACTTTTGTCGAAGCGCACATGCGCTAATCGCTTCACTATTTCTGCCACTGGCCATTCTCAGCATAAAGCGCAGTGGCAGAAAACAATCGTTAAGAAATAAGTTTTCTAGAAACTATATGGACTTACCAAAATTTGCCGGTGGTGAGTCCGCCTCCAAGCATTCGCTGAATACATAACTGTCTTCCTCTTCGGCGAATCCTTCGCTTTCAACCAGTACGAAACTGACACAGTCCTTCTTTTTAAAAGAATAGCGGTATTTATCCGGATGTCCTTTTTCCGGTGAAGCAATCTCGTGAAATAAACCATCCTTGATCCACCAGCGGCCGGATTCGCTAAAACTCTGCGCCGTATCATCCTTTTCCGTGAAACTGAATTCAATGGTATAAGTGCCATCGGCATTTCTCGTTTGCGTCCAGCGTTTTAACGTGCCGCCCTCCTCCAGGTATTCGCCTGTCCATACCCCGATCAGCTTGACGTCAAGCGCAGGGCGATGATTACCGGTTGTGAACGCAGTACAGCCAAGCAAGGCAATCGCCAGGAATGGCAAAACTAACGACTTCATTGATTCTCCTCTCATTACTGTTAATCCGAAGCATGCGCTGTCCCATAGCGGAGCCACAACTCATCGCTGTAAACAGAATTATCGCATTTTTTCATAACAGCATTTTCTCCCTTGCCCTATGACAACCCAAACATCCACACAGACTATTCCGGCGCCAAGTAATTTCCAACCGGCCCGGTAATAGTCCTGCAATAGGCACGTCACATCCCGTTCTTATAATCCATCGCGTACTGTAAAGCTATACCCGGTGTGAGCCGGGGACCGGAAAATCCAGGATCTGCAACGCAGATAGCCAGATTGCCTGTACTTATCATTGGATTAAAGAATTTTTTAGCATATTTCGGGAGAATACAATGTACAAACAAAGAATACTCGCTACTGTCGTTTCCGGAGCGCTCATGATGATATCCGGAGCACCGCCAGCCATTGCCGCCAGCACCGGTTTTGATAGCTTTACTGCTTTACCTGGCAGCGTTCCCGGCGGTTCGTTAGCGGAATCCAGTCCGTTTTTACTCGCTAATCCAGCCTGGAGTCAGACTTCCATTGCCAATCGTGCCAATCAATTAAGCCAAGGCATCGATAATAGCGGCAATTGGGACATGATCACGGCCAACGAATCCGGCGCGGATGCGGGTCGTTATCTTTTCATGCCTTTTGAAACCGGATCCGCTGGCGTGCAACGTATCGATTTGTGGAATGCCGATTACAATACCCGTACCGTGACACTGGTCGCATCTGGCACGCAAAACTTCGTTTCCGGCGACGCTTCCCTTTGGACCCCCTGGGGTGGCTACTTGACCGCCGAGGAATCATGGGGCGCCGGTAGCACCAAAGGACGTCTGTTTGAATTAACCAACCCAGTCACCGCAACCGGCGCAGGCGATTCCCATTTCGTGCAACGCTCCGTCATTCCGCACGTATCACACGAAGGTCTGGCATTTGACAAAGACAATAATTTTTACTTTATCGATGAAGTCAACGGTGGCGGCATCTACAAATTTGTTTCAGTCAGCCCGAATGCAACCAACGGCGATGATTATTTTGCTGCTGGCCAAACTTTCGTAATGCAAGTTAACGGTGGCGGCAATGCCAATGCGACCGGCGCCATCACTTGGGCGCCGATCACGGATGCCAATGGCGGCGCATTAGCCGGTGTTTCCGTTCTTAACAGCGACGGCAGTATCGATGGCCGCTTATCCGCCAACAATGCTTTGGGAACCGATTATCAACGCCCGGAAGATCTGGAAATCAAAACACTGGCGAACGGCGATCAGATCCTCTACGTCGCCACTACCACGACGGATGAAGTGTATTCCTTCAATCTCGCCAGCAATAACGCCAGTCTGTTTGTCAATACTTCCACGCTTGACCAAGCCACCGGTTTGGGTGTCGGCAGCGTATTCAAGAATCCGGATAATTTGGCTATCGATGCCAAAGGCAACATATACATCGTTGAAGACCAACCGGGCGGCTCCGCCGATATCTGGTTTGCTCAAGATGCAAATAACGACGGTATTGCCGAATCGGTTGGCCGTTGGGCTTCCCTGTCAACTTTGGGTGCAGAACCGACCGGGCTTTATTTTGACAAATTTAACCCGAACATCGCTTATGTGAGTGTGCAACATCCGTTCAGCGGCGATGACCGTACCGTAATGATTGCGGTGCCGGAACCTGAATCCTACGCGATGCTGATGATCGGGCTTGGTTTGGTGAGTGCTACCGTATATCGCAGAAAACGTCCCTCACAGGGCAATTCGTAATTGATCATTCTCCAGAGTTCGAAGTCAGCGGTATAACCGTGACATGAGACTTTGCAATAAGCAGATCACCCCGGATAAGCCCGGGGTGATCTTTTTTATCGGATAGCTTTTTGCTAAAGTAACGTAAAACCAATTTCCGTATTCACATTATCCTTCACGGCACTCAATGCCGAATTGATGGCCGCTTCGGCAGACAGAACACCTAATCCTTCTATGGTCATCAGTACCATGCGCGTCGCATTCTTTTGCATTTCCAGATGTAACTCGGCCTGCTCCTTATTGATTTTCCCAGTGGCTTTCAGCGTTGCGATCATCACCAATGTCTGTGCGAGTTTTTTCGCTTCGGCTTCACCATAATCTTTGACATCGGGCCATTTTTCCGTGAGGCTGCCACTCAACGCAGCGAGTATGTCTTTTCCCAATTTAACCGCATCCAGGCTCATCATATTCTCCTCAGATAGATATCAATCGTTGCGCAACAATCACTCGCCACGCCGTTTCGCAAGCTCGAGCTTTAGAATTGCCGTAAAGCTGGTATTGAAATGCGTACGCGCGAGCGTGATTTGATCCTTGGATAAGCATGCGATCTTATGTAGCTTTTCGAGATTATCCAACTGACTGGCCAGCAATTGCGACTCTTGCGTGGTGATGTCATTTTTCGGAATCGCCGCAGCACGGACGGTAATCACGTTAATATCCACCTTGGCTTCATCGTAAAATTGCTTATGATTTTCATATGTACACTCGGGCAAACCTTCTACCGATTCAAGCGTCACCAGATGTGCTTCCGTTTTGCGCTGTAAATCAGTCACCGCCCTATCGGTCGTCTCGTCATAACCGCTGACCAGTTTTACTGTACAACTGGATAACGCCAGCGTCACCACGAGACAAACAGAAACTAAAAATACGCCGAATCCCGGTATTCTTCGATCAATGTTCATCATTTGTCATCTCCTGATGGATATAACCCGGTTAATAGATGGATAAATTTAACTTCCCGGCTAATCTAACACCGCTACCATAGTGCCTAAGTATGCGTTACTTGACAAGACAAACCACGGTTGCCGTGAAATTTGCACCGAACCCGCGCGATTTACAATT
Organism: Nitrosomonas oligotropha; assembly: GCA_008015635.1. GTDB lineage: Bacteria > Pseudomonadota > Gammaproteobacteria > Burkholderiales > Nitrosomonadaceae > Nitrosomonas > Nitrosomonas oligotropha_B. The sequence goes on along the minus strand of SSFX01000028.1, from coordinate 36,968 downwards.
TTCATGACTTATTCAGCGGTGACCACGGATAATTTTCCAAATGCTCCTGTAACTCTTCCGCACGGTAGCGATTGACCCGCAAAGCAGCCAAAACGATCACCATGACGATCGGCAGGGTAAAAATCAATATACCGGTCAGCGCGATCAGATATTCGCCGATCCACAGTGTGACTATCCAGTTAAAGACCAGTACCGACAGATACAAAACCGGCCCCAATAAAGAGCGGAATGGCATGGTAAAAATCCCGCGCGGTGTTTTCCCGTCCCGCTTGCGGTCAATTTGCTGCAAAGCGGCCACCAATAGAAAACTGGTCAGCAGCCAGCCGAGGTAATTTGAAATCGGTACACCAAAATGCAGTCCTGCTTCGTAGTAACCGTAAATCTGCCCGAGAAACCAGCGATTTCCCTGCAATGCCACCGGGTCGATGATGATATCCAGAAATGTTTGCAAAAAAGCGCCCAATACCAGCGCTGCCCATGAATGCCGGATGGCACGCGTCTCCAGTGTGATCAGATCGGCACCTTTGGTCGCCAGCGGTGACAAAATAAACAATGCCGTCGTGTAGCTGCAATAAGTCAGGAAAACGTAAGAGAGTGAATCGAAGAAGGGCACACCCCAAACCCACAACTCCTGATGGCTGGTGTCGTCGATGTAATAGTACCAGCCGTAAGGAAATCCGGTGGTAATCGAGAGTTTCTCGGAGGTAAAAGCGATCAAGTATCCGGCCAATGTAAAAATCAACGTCTTGCGCCAGCCCAAATGCGGCACACAGACCAGCAAAAATGCCGCAAAAAAAGTAAATACATAGGGGCGCATGACAATGGTGTCAATTGCGGCATCAAACATGAATAACTCCTAGGCCGATGAACTGTTCAGTCCGTTCGATTTGAGCGGATAATCGCCAGTTCCGGCAATTATCCGCAGCATGGGTTTGCGATTCCCAGCGACTTCACAACCTGCCGGGTTTTATTGTCTGGCTGATTTTGCTATGAAGGATAGCAATAAGCCTAATCTGACAGATGAACAACTAAATAACGAAACGAAGCAAGGCAACGCATATTTTGCGTTGCTGGATACCTATTCGCGAGATCTTCTACTTTTGCCGTACAGCCCGTACCTTTGCTCTGGGCACACCGGTGTTCAATCTGCGGCTTTCGCCATGTCGATGGCGCGCATCACCATGTCACGCGCTTCGGCGGCATCACCCCAGCGGCCAACGCGCACCCATTTTTCCGGCTCGAGATCCTTGTAATGCGTAAAGAAATGCTCAATCTGCTGAAACACAATATCGGGCAGATCGTCGCGTTCGCGCACATGGGCGTAATACGGGAAAGTTTTATTATCCGGCACACAGATCAGTTTTTCATCACCACCATGCTCATCCTCGAGATGCAGTAACGCAATTGGCCGGGCGCGCACGACGCAACCGGCGAGAAATGGCGAACGGGCAATCACCAGTGCATCGAGCGGATCGCCATCATCGCACAAGGTATGCGGAACAAAACCGTAATTGGCCGGATACCGCATGGGCGTATGCAGGATCCGATCCACAAATAATGCACCGGATTTTTTATCAAACTCATATTTGACAGGTTCACCACCGGTCGGTACTTCGACGATGACGTTGACATCGTTAGGCACATTTCCGCCTACAGGAATAGCATTGATATCCATGGAATTTGCCTTTTTGCTAGGTTTGAAGTGAGTGACAGAAGTTGTCGTTCATTGGGTTTGAGTGTACTGAGGAGTGGAAAGGCTGTCAAACAAGCGTTGAAAAAACCGCACATTGCCGCCCATGCGCAAATCCACCCACTTAGGAATTGCGCAATGCTCAATCATCGCCGGTTGCTGGATGGGATGGGCTAAGTTTCCAGAAAATTGGGTATCGACCGGTGTGAGTGAAATCCCGGCTAAAGAACACTCCGTTTCGATGAAAGTTTAAAAAAGAAATGGTCCGTCCCGGTTTGCTGATTCATTCGGGATAGCAGCTTTTACTCATGTTCGTACTACGCTGTTTTCTTAAACAACTCCAATAAAAACTGATATAACCACGATCCGCCATAAGCTATCGCGGCGATCATGAGTATCGCCGCGGCGCCATAGATAATTTTGTCCATCACACGTTCACTCCTTTCAGTTCTTCAAGTAATACCTGCGTTGAAACCGGATCCATTGACGCAGATCAACCCCGGCAGTTTACTCGTTTACAGGTTGTTTTAGGTACTTGTTCTCGACGAAACAATTTTTCTCGGTCATTTTATTCAGGATGGTGTTGTATAAGCCGGCATTCTCCAGCGCAGGTGCAGACACCAGTAGCCCGGACATTTGCAGGCAATTGACATGGGGCGAATTGATCACTGCCAGTACCAGGAAATGCGTTGGTGAATCACTAGCAGCCACGCGATCGAAAAGATCCTGTGGAAGCGCCGCATTGGCGGCGAGCGCCGACAAAACATAGGTTTTATATAATCCCTGACGAACGGGATCGGCCGCATTAATATCGCTCAGCGTGGCCGCTATCAATTTCTCCATCATGGCCCGAGAGATTTTTTGATTACCGGCCAGCCCTGCGACCCGCTCGTAAGTCAGTGCCCCTGCCGCGATTCCTTCCAAAGCCGCCAGCGTCGTATTGGCATTGGCGCCAACTTGTTGCACCACGGCATTATCGCTGGACACAGCCAATCTATCGAGAATAGCCGTTGGCGTTGATGGATGCTGGGCTAGCGCGATTTCCACCTCCCGGCGTCCCCAAGGAATCCAGTGTTGACTCACTGCCTCCAGCGCTTGCGGTGCAGATGCCGGATTTTTGGCAACTGCTAACGCACGCTGTTGCGCGAAGAAAACAACCCCAGCAAACACCAGCGCGGCCAGGAATACGGCGGCAAATTGCACATTCCTGCTATTCCATGACGCTTTACCGGAACGTAAATCAAGCACGGCAAAAGCGCTATAAACCAACGCCCACCCCACACCCGCAGCTGGAAAACCATAGAAAGGGATCATGATCAGGCCAATAGCAGCCGTTGAACTGGCCGACGTGAAAACGGCTTGCACAATGAATATCATCGCGCCCGCGAAACCCGCGTAAGCGCCCGCTTTCAGAAAAGCTGTTCGATTGTGCATCCCGCCCCTCTTCTTGAATTACCTTGTCTCGAGTGCTCAAATTGCACAATACCATGCGCTTTGGTTATTGGCATCTACTGGCAATGGCAAAATCCGGAGAAAAGCGCCGACTAGGTTGTTTGCGTTTTATGGCGCTGATACGAGATGCAGTAACAGCACACCATGCTGCACCTCGGATGAACCGATACGAGCAAGTGCAAGTCACTTACGCCCTGTGACTTGCACTTGCTCGTTTCCATTAATCAAACTTTGGAGTTTAACGGGCAGTCACAGCGGATTGCAGCAGATTAGCCGTTGCCTGTCCGCTTGTTTTGCTCACATAGTTGGTAATTACCGGAATGAATTTTCCCACCATATCAGGGGAAAGATTCAATTGCTGAAATGATGCAGCAAGTGCAGCCGCGCTGCCGAGTGTGCTATTACCGCCCGCTAAAGCAGATAGATTGGACGTGGCGGGTGCTGCGCCCAGCATTGTACTCATTCCGGGAACAGACCGGGACAATGACGAAAATGCCTGCGGATTCATATTGCTTTGCGCCATTTGAAATATCGCCCCGGCGCCACCTAGAGCCTGCTGCGGCGAGACACCAAGACGGTGAGCCAGAATATCCACCAGACCAATCTGCGCAGCTCCTTCAGCGTTACCAGCAACTGCGGCACCGGCATTAAGCACTTGTTTGCCGCTCTGTGTCGCGCTTTCTATCGTTGATAGACTTTGATTGACCGCACCCACAGGATTCGTACCGCCGGTATTGGTCGCGCAGCCCGTAACTGCCGTCAAAATGATCACGGCGCCTAATTGAACGTAATTGCTTTTTTTCATCATAACTCCTTCTCGTGTATAGATATGTGATCGATGACTATTGTCATAATAGATGTGTGCTGAGAATAAAAAATATTTTAGCCTCTCTGAACTAGCAGAGTTAATAATATCCGATAAGCTACCATAGTTCCTTCGCAAGTGCATCAGGCTGTTTCCCGGCACCCTTTAAATTCTCATTAACCGGTGCGCCGCCGCTTAGTAAAGCTCCAAACCATCCTAACCACACCGGCTATCGCTATAAATAATGCTTGCAATTGATACTTTTGGAACAATTTCTAGCGCTGCTTACTGCATTGCCAGATGCTTAGCATCCTAAGACCCAACATAACCTGGCGTTTCTTTAATATACGTGTAAGACAACGCTGATATAAATTTTTTCTTCTTTTTGTTAATTTATTCTCCTCCCTCTTGATTCCTTCCACACAGCGTTCCGAAATTTTAAACATAGTTATCAATAGAGGATGTTTATTCAAACCAATATATTACGTTCGAAAATGTATTGGTTTTTAGAAAAAATCACCGCAAAAGAGGTGTTGAATTTCAAGTAATTGTCTATTCAAAATAATTAGTTGCAGGAGACTGGGAACGTATGAGCGGATACATCAAGATATTGATTGTTGAAGACGAAAAAATTGTTGCGCTTGACCTGAAAAGACGTCTGACAAAATTAGGCTATCAAGTTACCGGAATGGCTGCAAGCGGCCAGAAAGCACTGGCGCTGGTGGATCAGGAAATCCCCAATATTGTGTTGATGGACATTCATATTCAAGGGGATATGGATGGCGTTGAAGTGGCGGATCAGCTGCAAAAAGCCCATAGTATCCCGATCATATACTTAACCGCTTACTCCGAAGAAAAAACCGTGAATCGGGCGAAAGCGACCAAGCCCTACGGTTATTTATTAAAGCCATTCTCCGACAGAGAACTACACATCATCATCCAAGTCAGTATAGAGCGTTACGAAAACGATATTCTGTTAAAAAAGAATGAGCAGCACTTTCGTCTCGCACTGGAAGCGGCGCGCTTGGGCACCTGGGAAGTCACGAAAGAATCTCGTGAGATATTCATGGGTAAAAGCCCTGAAGGAACCATAGAACCGATATCCGACTGGGAAAGCTTCTATCTTTCAATAGACGAAACAGACAAGCCGAAAGTATCTGAATTTATCGATAAATTGCGCAATAAAAAGGGCTTGGCTGCTGAAATAGAATTCCGCGTTAGCCCCGATGCCGGAAAAAGCTGCTGGTACAAGTTATATGGCAAATCGTTTAAAAATAGTGATGCAGGAAAGCATCAGATCGTCGGTATCTTGCAGGAAACAACCGAGAACCGCCTTGCAAAAGACCGCCTGGCGCAAGCGGCTACTGTTTTTGAATGCGCATCGGAAGGCATCATCATTCTCAACAAAAATAGAAAATTTAATTGCGCCAATAGCGCCTTTTATAAGATCACCGGATTTCAGCCCCACAATCTCCGGAATAAGGAGTTACCGTTTCTTACCAGCCGTTCCTTGAGTAAGAATATTTACAATAGCATATGGCAAGGTATTGATAAGCATGGCCATTGGCGAGGGGAAATCACGGCATTCAAAAAAAATAATGAGACAATATTTGTCTGGCTGACGATTGGACTCATTCCCGCCGAAGCAAATGAAGAACAGCAATTCGTCGTCATGATTTCCGATATTACGGCGATCCGCGAAACGCAGGAACAGTTATCGCATATTGCGTACTACGATAATCTGACCAACTTGCCCAATCGCATGCTGATCATGGATCGGCTGCAATTGGCGCTGGCAAAAGCCATACGGAGCTCCTCGTTTCTTGGCGTGCTGTTCATTGACCTCGACAACTTTAAGAGAATCAATGATACCCTGGGGCATACGCACGGAGATTCGATGCTCTGCTTCGTGGCACAGAGAATGCTCTCCGTGCTGCGGCAAAGCGATACTTTGGGCCGATTGGGAGGTGATGAGTTTATCGTCATTGTGACGAATGCTGAATCCCGCGATGCCTTGGTAATCGTCGCGGAAAAAATACTGGAATGTCTTTCCCATCCCATTGTCATCAGTAACATGGAAGTCGTCCCATCGTGCAGTATCGGTATCAGCGCATACCCGGATCATTCCTCACATCATGATGAATTAGTGCAAATGGCGGATACCGCCATGTACGAAGCAAAAAACAAAGGGCGCAACAGTTACGCTTTTTATCATCCATCCCTGACACAAAAAGCCGCTCATTATTTGACGCGGGAACGGGAACTGCATCACGCTTTAATTAAGAATGAATTTCTGCTGCATTATCAACCGCAATTTTCTTTATCGCAGAAAAAAATAACCGGCGTGGAAGCGTTAATCCGCTGGCAGCATCCGGAAAAGGGTTTGTTATCTCCCGCTGAAATTATTCCGGTTGCTGAAACGAGCAGGCTTATCGTTGAAATCGGCAACTGGATCCTGACGGAAGCATGCAAGCAACTCAAGCAATGGCGAGATAGAGGTTTTTGCGATATCCGCATTGCAGTCAATATCTCGATACGTCAACTTGCCGATAAAGATTTGCAGCAATTTATTGCAGAATTATTGCAGCAGTATGCATTGCCAGCTCAGTCACTCGAGCTGGAGATAACAGAATCCTGTCTGCAAAATGAATTGATTTATATCCGATGTTTAGAACAACTGGAAAGTCTGGGTATACCGATTTCCATTGATGATTTTGGCACCGGTTATTCTTGCTTGAGTTCACTGAAAAACCTTCCGATACGGCGGCTGAAAATCGATCAGAGCTTCGTCAAGGGCATACCTTATGATACGAATGATTGCGCCATTGCAGCAGCTATTCTGGCATTGGCTCAGAAACTGAATCTGCAGGTAACTGCGGAAGGTATCGAGACTTACGAGCAAGCCGATTTTCTCGGTAATCTTGGATGCGATGAGTTGCAAGGTTACTTGCTGAGTAAACCGGTAGATTCCGAACAGATACCTTATTTGATTCAGAAACTGCCGGATCGCCTGAGCTCCCTGAAGTTCTAGACTACCCCCACTTCTTCACACTAGGATTAAATAGCGATATGCCGCCGCCCCGATTCAGAAGCTTGAGCAATACCGAGGAAATGATGCATCTTGCTGTGGAAGCTTCTCCCAATGGCATGGTCATGACCGGTTGCGATGGAAAAATCGTCATGGTGAATTCCGCCACGGAAAAGCTATTCGGCTATTCCAGGCAGGAATTAATCGGTCACTCCATCGAAATGCTTATTCCCGAACGATTCCGCCGACATCATCCTGGCTATCGGGAAGCTTATATCAGCGAATCAAAATCGCGTTCCATGGGGCATGGCAGGGATCTTTACGGCCTGCACAAGAGCGGCAAGGAATTCCCGGTTGAGGTTGGTCTGAATCCCGTCGAAACCGAACATGACGGCATCTTTGTGCTGGCCGCCATCGTCGATATTACCGATCGCAAGCATGCGGAGGAAATGATATACCTCGCAGTCGAGGCTTCTCCGAACGGTATGGTGATGACCAATCATGAAGGAAAAATTATGATGGTAAATTCTACCACTGAAGAACTATTCGGTTACCACCGGGGAGAATTACTGGGTCAACCGATTGAAATTTTGATACCGGAGTCGCATCGCGACCATCACCCGTCATTAAGAAGTAATTATCTCCAATATCCCAGCACACGCGCGATGGGGCATGGCCGAGATCTGCATGGGGCGCACAAAAACGGCAAAGAATTTCCGGTCGAAGTAGGTTTGAATCCGATTCAAACACCCAGAGGCGTTATGGTGCTTGCGTCCGTTATCGACATTACCGAGCGGAAGTCTCAAGAGGAACAACTCAAAGCAGCGTTGAAGGAGAAAGATTTATTGCTATCGGAAATTCATCACAGGGTTAAAAACAACCTTCAAATCATCGATAGCCTGCTCGGTATGCAATCCGATATGTTGGATAATAATACGGCTGCTATATCCGTTCTAAAGGAAAGTCAGAACCGGGTGAAATCCATGGCGCTGATTCACCAGATCTTATATCAATCACTGGATTTCTCCCGCGTTGATTTCTCCGGTTTCATCCAATCCCTGGTTGATAATTTATCCGTTTCCTATGCGCTGGATACGTCGAGAATCGTTATAAATATCGATACCGATCAGGAGGTGCTTCTTCCCATCGATGTCAGTATTCCATTGGGATTGATTCTGAACGAGCTGTGCACGAACGCCATGAAATATGCGTTTACTGAAAACCGCAGCGGCCATATCGATATCAGCCTTAAACGCCAGAATCAAGGACAGCTGCTGGTATGTATTAGCGATGACGGTGTAGGGATACCGGATGATTTTGATATTGAAAATACCCAATCCCTGGGTTTACAACTTGTTCAGTTACTCAGTGAGCAAATTTCCGCGGAACTCACTATCCATCGTAAAAATCCGACCCGTTTTTCGTTGATTGTTCCACTCTGAAAAGACTGCATGGCATTACACTGCTACAGTAACACTAAGTGCGCGCTGAAGCCCGCAGTATCCAATGAGTACCTATTATTTTTTGGGCATATGCTGATGCGGCTGTCCGGGTTCAGCATGACGCGCATGATCGCTTAGCTGCGCATCAAACCAACGGTGGATTGCATTGACAAGCTGCGGTGATTCAGAGAAATAGCCTATTTGTGCGCCGATAGGGAGCACCTTGTATTCAATCTTGATTTCTCCCGGTTTGGCTGCTTTCAATTCAGCCAATCCGGGCATGTCTCCACCATGAATTTTTTCCGGGTTTGAAAAATCACCTTGCTTAAATTCATTGGTAATTTCAGACAGATGTGCTCTGATCAAACTGACTTGCTCCTGATCCGATATGTTTCTGACGGTAACCTTCTGAACGCCACCACTTTCAGTCTTGGTGAAGACATGCACGGTCTTTTCCAAATCAAACGGCATGACATGAGCGCCGCGTTCCGCTACTTCATTCAATCGCTTATCATCCGCTGGCGCAGCAGCATCAATCGATGCCGGCAAAAGAAAAACCAGCAAGAAAGTGACAGTAAATAGCTGATTCATTTTATTTCTCCGCTACGGTGAGCTTACAGAACCGATCAGATTGGCGGAACCGCACATAGAGCAAATTTTGCACGTCGTTTGACTGTTTCATGCACGGGTAAGAATGCTTAAATCGTGCGGTTATTTATCCGGATGCCGCTCATGCATCCGGCCTCATCGCTTGAGTGCCGCCAGTTGCTCCTTCAAAGCCTTAATTTCCTCTTCCGCACGGATTTTCGGGGTGATGTCTAATTGCACACCAAGGAAATAAAGTAAGTTTCCATGCGAATCAAAAAGCGGGGAAACCAGTAAGTGGTTATAAAATAGCTCACCGTTCTTACGAAAGTTTCTCAGGACCACTTCCACCGGTTTCCTATTTTTTATCCCTTCCTTGAGCTGCTTAACACCAGCCTGATCGTGTTCATCGCCCTGCAAAAAACGGCAATTCCTGCCTACCGTTTCCGCTAATGTATAACCGGTTATTGTCTCGAACGCTTTATTCACATAAACCAAAGGCATGTCCTCTTGATCGGGATCAGCCAGTGTTACACCGTTCACGCATGAATCAAGAATCTTGGACAATACTTGTGGAATTAATCCAGGGTCTTTTTCAACGATAAAATCCATGATCTTCTCTCCAAGTTAATCAACTGTTAGCATAATTAAATACGTACGAACGGGTCTGCCGTCTTGAATCAATCTACTCCGCCTCGATCAGTTTCTTGATATTCTTGACAGTCCTTTCGGTTCCATCTTGAACGGCGATACGCACCAGCTTCTCAAACGGCCTGACATGCAGATCCAGGCTCAGTAACTCAAAAATAAAAGTTATCCGGCTATCGGAAGCATTCACTGGCTCAATGACATAATCACACCGGTAAGGATTGGAAACACCTTCAAAACAGATACGTGCACCCGTATCAAAAAATTTAACTTTGAAGGTCGATTCCGAGCGATTGCCTTGATCGATGCGGACTTGACGGCAGACGGTTCCTATTTTTATAGGACCATCGGTCAGTTTCTCCAATTCCTTAACTTCCGGAGACCATCGGGGATAATTAATAAGCAGATCATTACCGATAAAATTGAAAAGTTTATCGGTGGGACTTTGAATTATTGCACTGGCCTTGCCAATTACAGGGCTGTCTTTGAACAAACCAAGCATAAAATGCCTCCCGCACGGTGTTTGCTAAACCAAATAGGTATCGATTCCTGCCAATAATAAGTCATATTGCGCTTCAACAATTTCTTTAATCGTTAAAGCCGGAATATCGGTGATCAAGTTACCTTCCGCAACCAGCCAGCCTACCGCATCCGACGGCCCCAGACTCACCACATAACCCAATTCATGATGGAGATAAGGCTCGAGCAATCCGGGAAATCCCGCATGCCGCAACACGTTACGCGCCACTAATTTACCTTTCCTGACAGCGGATTGCGCGGTCAATGTATTCGACCCAAGCGACTGGTAATACGAACAATCACCCGCTACAAAAATATTGGGCAGCGGTTTCTGATCAACTATAACCTGTCCGAAAGCATTTGCGGTAAAAATATTACGCGGCTTTTTTCCCAAAAATAGCAGAGTCAGACTGGAAGGCAATTCAAACTGCTGTTTAGTCACCTTGTCCGTCAGTAAAATTTTTCCGGTTTGCTGTTCACGGTAATACGTATTCGGATAAAAAGCGATATTCATATCCCGCATGCGGGATTCCGCATAAGTACCAAACCCGGCAGGAAATTGTTCCAGCACATGCTCGCCCGAGTGGATCAAGCGCAATTCCACCTTACGCCTGATTCGATCGAGAAACTGCTTTATTTCGAATAAAAACTGTATCCCCGTGGCTCCTCCGCCCACAACGGAAATCGACAGTTCCGATGAATCATTCCGATCAAGCAGCCGGGTTAATAAATCTGATCCGCTCATCGTGGCAAAATCATGCAGACTCAGCAAATTGCCGCTATCGTCATGATCATTTTTTTGACTCTCGCAACCGCTCGCGATGATCAAATAATCAAAATCAATCATCCCACCATTCACAACCAGTTGCCGCTCGGCCTGATAGCTCTCCAACGCGCTTTGATCAAAGTTCACCGCTGCTGAAATGTGTCGGCACCCGTAACGATTTTCTATGTCGGTAAAAGGAACCAGCAAATCGGCTAGCGGATAGCGAAATGTTTCATGCAAGTGCGTAATCTTTAGATGCTGCGTTTTAGGATCGATCAACGTAATGTCGGTATCCGGAGCAAATTGTAATAGATTGGTTAACGCAGCAAGCCCGGCATATCCGCCACCGGCAATGACCACCTTCAATCTTTTTTGCTTGGAAATATTAAATGGCAGCAAAGCCACGGTCACTCCTTACCTTTATCTATGATTAACGCAAAACCTAGCCACACATTTGCGCCGGTAATGTTAACTTGAACCCGGCTGCACTACAGCCTAGCATAATTACCGGCTGCATGGCTTTATCTTTATACCACACCGTTTGGAATCCGGTTCACGCACCAATTTTGCATGACCCAACACCAAAAAGAAGCAATATCGCCCTCCAGAATTTCTAGTGGCGGCTGCTGACCCAGGAAATGCAACGCATCAACCAGCTCCTTTAATGCCTCGGCCGTATTCACCGGCGCAGCGTTTGTTTGCTTGCTGAGCTTCTCTCCTGCCGCGTTTGTTACCACGGGTAAGTGCATGTATTGCGGTACCGGATAACGCAACAGCCGCTGCAGAAATATTTGCCGTGGTGTGGAATCGATAAGATCGGCGCCGCGAACTACATGCGTGATATTCTGCGCAGCGTCGTCCACCACAACCGCAAGCTGATAGGCATAAATTCCATCAGCCCGGCGTAACACAAAATCACCCACTTCACTGCGCAGCTTCTGCGTATACAATCCCTTCAAACCATCGGTAAACTGAATGACATCATCATGGGTTTGAATACGAAGCGCATGTGCACTTTGCAGTGAGACGGGATTGTTCAGGCAAGTTCCGGGATAAATGAAGCCATATAAACCGGTGATACTGGAATCCGCGATTTCCTTCCGGGAGCACGTGCAGGGATACAATAAACCTTGTTTATCCAAAACATGCAAAGCTTCCCGGTATGCCTCGGAACGGCAGCTTTGGTAGATGATTTCCTCGTCCCACTCCATACCCAATTTCTCAAGCGTATCCAAAATTTGTTTGGCCGCTCCAGGTACTCTACGTTGCAAATCGACATCCTCAATTCTAACCAGCCATTTGCCGCCATGAAATTTCGCATCGGCATAGCTGCCTACAGCCGCCACCAGCGAACCAAAGTGCAGCGGTCCGGTTGGCGATGGTGCGAATCGTCCGCGATAATGCGTATTAATCGATCGAGTGCTTTCCATTTGGAAATTAGCACATTGAGATTAAAAGAATAATAACCACCGCACCCTTTCCTTTTAGCCGCTCTATGAATGAATAAAGTATCAACAACTTCCGGTATTGCCCTGCCATATCCATTATAATTGCCCAAACTTGCCAATCATATTAGTGGTTTCCAGTCAGCAGAATCAAGAATTTCAAACCAATCATGCATATTCATATACTCGGAATTTGCGGTACCTTTATGGGCGGTATTGCCGCCATTGCACGCGAATCCGGTCACACGGTGACGGGTTGCGATCAGGATGTCTATCCACCGATGAGCACGCAACTTGAGTCTCAAGGGATCGAATTAATAGCAGGTTATTCGCCTGAACAGATCCGGTTACAGCCGGATATTTTCGTCATCGGTAACGTCGTTACACGCGGCAATCCACTGATGGAGGAAATACTCAACCGGAATTTACCCTATATTTCCGGTCCGCAATGGCTATCGGAAAATATTTTACGGCATCGCTGGGTACTCGCTGTGTCCGGTACCCACGGAAAAACGACGACCAGCTCCATGTTAGCTTGGATCTTGGATTATGCCGGATTGAATCCGGGATTCCTGATCGGTGGAATTCCCGAGAATTTTGGTATTTCGGCACGGATCGGAAACACCTCGCCTTTCTTTGTCATAGAGGCAGACGAATACGACACAGCATTTTTCGATAAACGTTCTAAATTCGTTCATTACCACCCGAAAACAGCGATACTGAATAATCTTGAGTTCGATCATGCGGATATTTTTACAGATCTTGCAGCGATTGAACGGCAATTCCATCACTTTGTACGAGTTATTCCGAATAACGGTTTAATCGTCGCAAATGGCAAAGATCCAAATCTGAAGCATGTCCTGAAACAAGGCTGCTGGACACCGGTGGAAGAATTCGGCACTGATAGTGGCTGGCATACCAAAGCGCGGGCTGACAATACGATCGATGTCTATTGCAACGAAACATTTCACGGAAGCTTACAATGGGATTTATTAGGCGAACATAACCGCATGAATGCGCTGGCTGCGCTGATCGCTGCGCGGCATGCCGGAATACCCGTCAACATTGGCATCGAAGCATTAGCACAATTTAAGAATGTCAAACGCCGTATGGAGAAACGCGGCACGGTCAACGGTGTCTCCGTCTATGATGATTTTGCTCACCACCCAACCGCCATTCAAACGACTATCGAAGGCTTACGGACTCATACCGGTAAAGCAAGGATTATTGCAGTCCTGGAACCGCGTTCAAACACCATGAAAATGGGAGTATGGAAAGATTCTCTTGCGAAGAGTTTGAGCGAAGCTGATCAGGTGCTTTGCTTCACCCGCGATGCACACTGGGCTAAAGATGCCATGCTGCCATTACATAACAAGGCGCGTTGTTTTGATGATCTGAATCAGCTCGTCCAAGCTATCGCAGTAATCGCTGAGCCTGACGATCATATCTTAATCATGAGCAATGGAGGTTTTGGCGGCATCCATGAAAAAATATTATCCGCATTAGAACGAACGTAATAAAAACCCGTTGGTACTAAAAAGAACACTATAAACAACGTATCTAGTCGCCTTCAAATTCGCATAACGCAAACACCGGACATCCCAGATTTTCCAACCGGGCTTTACCGCCCACGTCCGGCAGATCGATCACAAAACAGCACTCCACCACTTCACCGCCCATATCACGGATCAGGCCAACAGCAGCTTCAGCGGTTCCACCGGTGGCAATCAAATCATCCACAAGTAGTACTCGTTCTCCCGGTTGGATCGCATCGACGTGAATTTCAATCCGGTCACTGCCATATTCCAGCTGATAGTCTCTTCCTATCGTTTCCGCCGGTAATTTATTGCGCTTACGAATCGGCACGAAACCTTTACCCAGCTGATAGGCCACGGGCGCACCGATAATAAAACCGCGCGACTCAATGCCGATCACTTTATCAATTTCCACATTGCTGTAACGCTTTGCAATTTCCTGAATAGTTGTTCGCAGTCCGATCGGATCTTTTAGCAATGTCGTGATATCACGGAACATAATGCCGTGATGGGGGTAGTGAGGAACCGTACGAATATGGGATTTAATCGTCATAAAGTTGTAACAAGCAATAATGAAAACGCAAGGAATTAAAACGACAAAGGCCTCAACCCATAACAGGTTGAGGCCTTTTAACACTACCTCAATAGAACACTACATCAAATCTTAGTGGTCCATTCCAGCTTTTGCATCAAAGCTAGCTGGTTTTTTAAGTTGAGTCATAATGTCATCATTCCAAGCACCATCAACTGTCATGTGAGCAGCAGCACCCAGCAATACAGCTTCAATCAGGTTATGACTGAGGTATACATGCAAGCCAGGTTGATGGAATTCATAAGCAGCAGCAACTGCGGCACCTGCTGGAACAAACCAGGTTTCTTGGTTGGTCAGAGGCGCATCACCAAATGAACCGCCTACCCAGTACAGATCACCGTGTCCACCGATCAAGTGCGGATAGGAAGGACGGTTAGCTTGTGAATGGATAAACAGAACTTTTTCACCCACTTTGGCTTTCAGTGCGTTGTCACCGGTCAATGCACCAACTGCACCGTTGAATACTACGTGTGTTGGGATAAGTCCTTTAGCAACTTCCAACATATCTGCCATGCCTTCTGCTGGTGAGCCATAGGTTTTGAAATTACCTTTGTCATCTTTTGGCAGATAGAAATCTTGTTCACCGATGTAGTATGCACGGTCATATTTGTATGGCTTGCCTTCGTTGTCTTTCAAACCATCTTTAGGCAATACCATGAGGGCACCGCTCATACCGGAAATAACGTGGAATGGAATCATTGTTCCACCAGGTGAGCAATGATAAACGAATACACCTGCTTTAATTGCTTTCCAACGCAGTACAACTTCTTCACCTGGTTGAACCAGTGTTAAACCAGCACCACCGAGCGCACCGGTTGCAGCGTGGAAGTCTACGTTATGGGCCAATGTGCTTGATTTTGGATTTTTTAATGTCAATTCAACATAGTCGCCTTCATGCACAACGATAAGCGGACCAGGAACACTACCATTGAAAGTCAGTGCCCAAACTTTTGCACCTGGCGCAACTTCGATCAGCTTCTCTTGGGTTTCCATTGTAATTTGAACAACTTTTGGCCCTTTTGAAGTTTGCTCATGTGCAGGTACATTTGGTGGAGCCACCAATGTTTGTTTAACATGCGGTAATTTAGAAACGTCTGTAGCAGCCACAGCTGCTTGAGTTGCGCCTAAACAGAGCAATCCTAGACCAACAATCGCTTGAACAGCTTTAATCATATCTCCCTCCATAAATGATGAATTTTACGCTTTTTTTATGCGCCATTCTAATTGCTACTTGTCATGTAATCATCAAGATTACCAACATCTGCCTTTTAAGCTATGAAGAGCCCAAAGGACGGAACGGAGAATATACACTTTTTGAAGAAAACTGTCTATTCTTAGTAGCTTGTAACGATTATAGCCATACTGAATGAATGGGATTGGAATGACTCGAATCGATATTAATATAAATCCTATTGTTATCCGCTCATCGAGTCAAAATCCCTTCAATCAGCAATTTTCAGCCTTGAATTAACTTAATTTCAGCCGCCGCGAGATTTTCCTGCGCTCCGCGAAGCACGATAACATCGCCAAGCTCCAGACGTGTTTCCCCGGTGGGCAATAATCCGCGAATGTTGCGTCTTCTCACCGCAGTAACTTCGACATCCAAGCTTGCCAGATCAATGTCGCCCAGTGTTTTATTAATCGCAGCCGCGCCTTCAACAATGGTAATCGTCAGCAAACGCGGCAACAGTTTCTCACTGTTGTCCTCTGCGCCATCGGTCACGCCATAATAAAAACCGCGTAGCAGGCTATAACGCTGCTCACGAATTTTTCGGATGCGGCGTAAAATCCGCTCGGTCGATATATCGACAAACATCAGCGCATGGGACGCCAACATTAAGCTCCCCTCCATGATTTCCGCGACCACTTCCGTAGCCCCGGCTTCCTTCAATCTATCAATATCGGAGTCATCGCGCGTCCGGACGACAACGGATAATTCCGGGCGCAACTCCTGAACGTGTTTCAGAATTTTTAACGTAGAAACCGTGTCAGCATAACTGACAACCAATACTTTGGCGCGCATCAGTCCCGCGGCAATCAGCACTTCGCGCCGGGCCGCATCGCCGTACACCACCGCCTCCCCCGCGCCGGCTGCCTCGCGAATACGTTGCGGATCGAGATCCAAGGCGATAAACGATATGGATTCCTGTTCCAATATCCGCGCCATGCTCTGGCCGCTGCGCCCGTAACCGCAGATAATCACATGATTTTGCGACACCATCGTCTGCGCCGCGATAGACGTGATCTGCATAGCGCGGTACATCCAATCCGAGCCGTATAGACGGTGAACCATCGATTCGCTGTGTTCAATGATAAAAGGCGCGATGAACATCGATAGCACCATGGCCGCAAGCACCGGCTGCAGAATTGAGTTTCCGATCAAACCGGATTCACCCGCCTGCGCCAGTAAAATAAAGCCAAACTCTCCTGCCTGCGCCAGATTCATTCCCGCCCTGATCGCGACATTGGCATCCGCGCCAAACAAACGCGACAACCCCGCAATCACGACTATTTTCAGCACAATCAATGCCGCCAAAATAGCAAATACCCACAGAAAGTTCTCAATGACGACCTGCATATCCAGCAGCATACCAATCGTCACAAAAAACAAACCCAGCAAAATATCCCGGAAAGGCTTGATATCGTCTTCCACTTGGTAGCGGTATTCCGTTTCGGAGATCAACATACCCGCCAAAAATGCTCCCAAAGCCATAGACAAACCGGCCAGTTCGGTTAACCACGCGACACCCAGCGTAATCAGCAGCACGTTCAGCACAAACAATTCCGACGATTTCTGCCGGGCGACCAAATGAAACCAGGGCCGCATTAACTTCTGCCCGAAAAATAACAGAAAGGTCAGAACAGCGGCCACTTTCAGCAAAGCGACCGTCAGCATCACGCTGAAATCGTTCGTTTCACTATCGATCTCAGCCGCTAGCGCGGGCATCACAATCAATAATGGAATAACCGCCAGATCCTGAAAAAGCAGAACGCCGATCACCTGCCTGCCATGCGTGGAATTGAGTTCCACCCGCTCGGCCAATATTTTGCTCACAATAGCGGTGGAAGACATCGCCAGAGCTCCGCCCAATACCAATCCGGTGCGCCAATCCAGCGCCAGCATCCAAGCTATTGCCATCACTAAAAGAATGCAGATCGCCACTTGCGCCGTGCCAAAACCAAAAACAATGCGCTTCATCGTAATCAGCTTGGGTAAACTGAATTCCAGTCCCACGCTGAACATCAGAAATACCACGCCAAACTCAGCCAAATGGCGAGTCTCATCAGAATCCGCGATCCAACCCAGCGCATACGGACCAATGCTCACGCCCGCCAATAAATAACCCAGCATCGGCGGCAGCCGCAATAAACGGAAAACGACCACCGCCAATACCGACACGGCTAACAAAATGAGAACAGGCTGTAATGGATTGAACATACCGGTAAAAAATTGGTTTTGGGCAAAGTACCCTAAGATACTTGAGGATAGCGCGCTTCACAATCGGCGCAAGACATAATGCTATAATCGCTCCGATTTAATACTTCATACGGAAATGCCAGTACCTCATCTCTCCACTGCTCTGCGCGGCCCTATCCTTGATCTTGAAAGCCGTATTATCAATGCCATGCCTACCATCGAGCATTGGCTCAGGAACAAGTGGCGCGAACATACCGTCCCTTTTTATTGTTCGGTCGACTTGCGCAATAGCGGTTTCAAATTGGCGCCCGTTGATACCAACTTGTTTCCCGGCGGTTTTAACAACCTGAACCCGGAATTCATCCCGCTATGCGTGCAGGCGATGATGAGCGCAATTGAAAAAATATGCCCGGATACGCATAGCGTGCTGCTGATTCCGGAAAACCACACGCGCAACACCTTCTACTTGCAGAATATCGCAACCCTGCAAAACATCATCCAGCGCGCCGGTTTGAATGTGCGCCTGGGCACCTTGCTGCCCGAAGTGACCGAAGCCACCCGGATTGATTTGCCGGATGGACAGTTCATCACGCTGGAACCCATTGTCCGTAAAAATAACAAACTCGGCGTCCATAATTTCGATCCCTGTGCGGTGCTTCTGAATAACGATTTATCCAACGGTGTTCCGGATATTTTGCAGAACCTGCAGCAAACAGTCATTCCACCCTTGCATGCCGGCTGGGCGACACGGCGCAAATCGGAGCACTTTGCTGCGTACGATCGCGTGGCACAGGAATTCGCCGATCTGATCGGCATCGATCCCTGGTTGATCAATCCGCGTTTTACTTCGTGCGGCGAAATCAATTTCCTGGAAAAACAAGGCGTGGAATGCGTTGCAGCCGCGATTGACCGGATTCTCTCGGTAATCAGGAAAAAATATCAGCAATATGGCGTGAAAGAAGATCCTTTCGTCATCGTCAAGGCCGATTCCGGCACGTATGGCATGGGCATCATGACGGTCAAGAGCGGCGAGGAAATCCATAGCCTCAACCGCAAGCAACGTAACAAAATGGCCGTGGTAAAAGAAGGGTTGCAAGTTTCCCACGTGCTGGTGCAGGAAGGCGTCTACACCTTTGAAACAATCAACCAAGCGGTGGCTGAACCGGTCGTGTACATGATCGACCGCTACGTCGTCGGCGGTTTTTACCGTGTCCATACCGGGCGAGGCATCGACGAAAACCTGAATGCGCCGGGCATGCATTTCGTGCCGCTGGCGTTTGAAACCACCTGTCTGGAAGCCAGCGCCACGCAGCCGAATGTCATTCCGAACCGCTTTTATGCCTATGGTGTCGTTGCACGGCTCGCGCTGCTAGCCGCCGCATTGGAATTGGAACAAACCGATCCGCATGCCCAAACGCCACGGTCTACCTAAATGCCATCATGAAACTTGCCTTTGTCATCGATAAGCTGGATTCGATTAAAACCGCTAAAGATTCCAGTTTTGCGATGATGCGCGAGGCCATTGCCCGGAATCATCAGATATACATACTCTACCAGCACGATATCGTATTGACCGGCAACACCGTCACCGGTTTTTGCCGTTCCCTGACCTTCACGGATACGCCCAGCCGAGACGGCCATTGGTACAACACGAGCGACAGCGTGCCTACGCCGCTCAATCAATTCGACGCCGTACTGATGCGCAAGGATCCGCCTTTCGATCTGGAATATGTTTACAGCACGTATTTGCTGGAATTGGCGCAAACGCAAGGCGCGTTCGTCATCAATAGTCCGCGCGCCATCCGCGATCACAACGAGAAGCTGGCCATTGCACAATTTCCGCAATGGATCGCCCCAACGCTGGTAACCAGCCAAGCGCATTTAATCCGGGAATTTCTCGCACAGCACCAGGACATCATCCTGAAACCGCTCGACGGCATGGGCGGCGCCAGCGTGTTTCGCGTGCACAGCGCGGATCACAATATCAGTGTGATTCTTGAAACGTTAACGCACTATGGAACGCGAACCATCATGGCGCAACGATTCATTCCCGAGATTGCGCAAGGAGACAAGCGCATTCTGCTCATCGGCGGCAAGCCTGTACCCTATGCGCTGGCGCGCATCCCAAAACCGGGAGAATCGCGCGGCAATCTGGCCGCCGGTGGTACCGGAAAAGCGCAGCCGTTATCCGCACACGACCAGGCCATTGCAGAATCGCTCGGACCCGAATTGGCCAAGCGCGGTTTAATGCTGGTGGGATTGGATGTGATCGGCGATTATCTGACCGAAGTCAATGTAACCAGCCCGACGGGGATGCAGGAAATTACCCAGCAAACGGGATTTAACGTAGCGGGAATGATGCTGGATGCGATTGAAGCAGGCATCCAGAAAAAGTATTAATCAAACAGTAAATTACCGCCGAAAACCATATTCCAGCACAAAATACTGCGGATTGTATTGGGCCAGCGGCTGATACAGTTTCTGCAACTCTTCCTCGGGTCCGTGGATTTCCAAACGGACGATTTCAGCCATTTCGAGCGCTCGTTGCAGCAGATCACCCACATTGTTCAAATGCGCCAGCAACCCTTCGGCATCTTCATATCCTTCACGGCAATACGCTTCGCTGCCATTGAAGCTGAAACCGTAATAAAGGCATTTCGACTCAACACTAGATCTGGCAACAAACTGCTCACAGAGCTGTTTGAACTGGTCGATTTGACCCTCGGCAATCTTGAAATAGGGCGCTATCGAACAACATCGATCGTGTGTTGACATGGATTTAGGCGATTTGAAGCAGAGAAGATTTTATGACGATTGAAATGATGAAAAAACCGGATGCACCATTAACAAGCCCGGAACAGACACAACTTGCATTGTGATCCATTCCGGGCTGATCGTAAGCTGGAAGCTTGTTGTTACAAACTTAGTGAACCGTTGCAGCTTGCTTTTCTTCGCAAATCAGATTGCTGCAATAGGTTTCGTGAATGCCATCCAGGAAGCTCCATAGCGCATCGCACGCTTCCTTGGTTGCGGCTAGCACTTCGGCTTGTTTTTCCGGCGTGTCGGCGAAGCGCTCAATGATTGCCCATTCGGCTTGTGAGTGATAGATGTCGGCTTTTTGGTGTACCGAGAAGAATTCATAATCTTCAGGGTTTTTCATGCCATAGAATTTAGCCAAGCCATCGATTTTCACGGCGGCGATGTCAGGCACTTGTGATTCGAATGCGTGCAGCGCTGCCAATCCCGCATAGAACGGGCGGTTCAAGCAAATATCGCGGAAGGTGTCGACCAGATTCTCGGTGGTTGGTAATGCGGTTGCATTCGCCAGGATCTTATCGTTCGCACCCAATGCAAAAGCAAAGTTTTTCCATAACGCCGGATGATTTTTCTCGCCGTGTTCTTCGTCGATCAGGTTGCGCAACACTTCCTGACGCACGCTGATGTCGCCGCTGTTTGTTTCCGAATGGATGTGCGGTGTATTGAAGTGAACCGCGCTCAAATAGGTTGGCTCGGCCAGAACGTTATAAAAATATTGTTCGGCATAATGGCGTAATTGTTCCTTGGTCAGTTTGCCTTCTGTCCAAGCGATATAAAATGGATGCTTCAGCAGATGTTTCTCGCTGATAATGGCACTGATTTTTTGTTTCAGAATGGTATTGGTGGTCATGATCACTCCTTTTAAACCGTGATGGATAAAGATGCCGCATATCATCGCTAAATAACACCGGCAAGTCAAATTTAGCTGGCTTGAGCCGGGTTCAGATGGCTGGCCAAATACCGGCTGGCGGCAATCATATTGCGTAATGCCGGTTTCACTTCTTCCCAGTTGCGCGTTTTTAACCCGCAATCCGGATTCACCCACAGGCGCTGGGCGGGTATGCGTTGCGCTGCTTTTTCCATCAAGCCGATGATCGAATCGACGGAAGGTATATTGGGCGAATGAATATCATACACGCCCGGGCCGATTTCGTTCGGATACTGAAACCGGTCGAAAGCATCGAGCAACTCCATATCCGAGCGCGATGTTTCAATCGTAATCACATCGGCGTCCATGCGCGCGATGGCTTCCATGATATCGTTGAATTCCGAATAGCACATATGCGTATGAATTTGCGTTTCGTCTTTTACGCCGTTGGCGGTAATGCGGAAAGCGCGAATCGCCCAATCGAGATAACTATTCCATTGCGATTTTCTCAGCGGCAACCCTTCGCGCAGCGCCGCTTCGTCGATCTGAATCATACGGATACCGGCTTGCTCCAGGGCCAGTACTTCGTCGCGTATCGCTAGTGCCAGTTGCAGGCAGGTTTCCCGCCGCGGTTGATCGTCGCGCACGAAGGACCAATTCAGCATCGTCACCGGTCCTGTCAACATGCCTTTCAGAGGTTTGCTAGTGAGTGATTGGGCGTATTGAATCCATTCCGTGGTGATCGCTTTGACATGTGCGACATCGCCATAAATCACCGGCGGTTTGACGCACCGCGACCCGTACGACTGCACCCAGCCAAACTGGGTAAAGGCGTAGCCCTCCAACTGTTCGCCGAAATATTCCACCATGTCGTTACGCTCGGGCTCGCCGTGCACCAGCACGTCCAATCCCAGCGTTTCCTGCTCGCGCACGCAATAGCCAATTTCCTGCTGCATTGCCTGACGATAAGCTGATTCCGGCAATCTGCCTTCGCGATAATCGCGGCGCGTTTGCCTGATCTGCTGCGTTTGCGGAAAAGATCCAATGGTCGTGGTCGGAAAAGGCGGCAACTGAAATCGTTTTTGCTGCACGATCGCGCGTTGACGATACGGCGATTGCCGGGTACCCATCGCATCATTAATTTCCAGCATGCGTGCTTTAACCGCCGCTTTATGCACGCGCCTGGACTGTTTACGGCTGGTTATCGCCGCGCTATTTTCCCGCAGAGTCTTCGCAACACTGTCCCGGCCATGATTCAAAGCCTTTGCCAGCAGGCCGATTTCATCCAATTTCTGCACCGCAAAAGCCAGCCACGAGCGGATATCCCGGTCGAGTTTCTGTTCGCTCTCCAGATCAACCGGCGCATGCAGCAGCGAACAAGACGGCGCGAGCCACAACCGGTCTTGCAAACGGGCATGCACCGGCTCGAGCCAATCCAGCGCCGCGGTTAAATCGGTTTTCCAGACATTGCGCCCATTGACGACGCCTAAAGAGAGGATTTTATGCACCGGCAGCCAATCGATCACTTTGGCAATTTCATCGTGCGCCGAGACCGCATCCAGATGCAATCCGGCGACCGGCAATTCACACGCCAATTGCAGATTGTCTTGCAGTTGCCCGAAGTAAGTGGTTAACAGCAACTTGACCGGTGCAGCCTGCAATTGATAATACGTTTTGCGTAGCGCATGCTTCCATGCTTGGTCAAGCTCCATGACCAGCACCGGTTCGTCGACTTGCACCCATTGAACACCGGCGTCTTTAAGTTCATGCAGCAATTGCGCGTAAACATCTAACAAATCGTCCAGCAAATCCAGCTTATCGCCACCATCCTTGGCTTTTCCCAGCCACAAATAAGTGACCGGCCCCAAAATGACGGGCTTGACTCGCGGGTGAATCTGTTGCGCTTGCCGGATCTGTTCAAGCAAACGGCTGGCATGCAATGAAAAATGTGTGTTCGCGTCAAATTCGGGCACGATGTAATGATAGTTGGTATCGAACCACTTCGTCATTTCACCGGCGCTCACGTAAGCGCAATCATTACCATCGCTGACCGAACGGCCGCGTGCCACGCGAAAATAATTGTCCAGCGCGCCACCCGGTAATGCGCTGACACGCGCGGGAATATTCCCCAGCAGGAAACTCGTATCCAGTACATGGTCGTACAATGAAAAATCACCCGCCGGAATCCAGTCGAGCCTGGATTGAGCCTGCCAATGCTGCGTTTGAAGATGCGTTGCGATCTCCAGCAAGGCCTGTTCGGCAATATCGCCTTTCCAGTATTTTTCCAAAGCGAATTTCAGCTCACGGTTTCTGCCGATGCGCGGAAATCCAAGATTGTGTGTCGTTACCATAAATCACCACTCCAAGATTAATCAAAGTGGCGCTATTGTATGAAGGTTGAGTAATGAATAATAATGATCAATTTTCACATTCCAATTAGGTTACCTTATAGATGATCGAGCACAGCCACCTGAAAATCATTCAAGCACTACACGCCAACGGCACGCTGACCGAAGCCGCCAATGCGCTCTGTCTCAGCCAACCGGCGTTGTCACATCAGATCGGTTATCTGGAAAAGAAACTCGGAGTCAAGTTGTGGGAACGCGAAGGCCGCAGCCTTCGCCTGACGCAGGCGGGCCTGCTGCTATTGGAAACCGCCCAGCAAGTGCTGCCGGTTCTGGCGCAAGCGGAGAAAACGCTGGCAGCTTACGGCGAAGGCCGGCAAGGCATCTTGCGCATCGGCGTGGAATGCTATCCCTGCTTTGAATGGCTCACCGGTATGATCGGCCAATACATGCGGCAAATGCCCGGTATCGACGTCGATATCGTGCAGAAATTTCAATTCTCAGGATTGGAAGGCTTGCTCAACCAGCATATCGACGTCTTGATCACGCCCGATTGGGTCAAAAAAGAAAAAATTGATTATGAAATTCTGGCGGAATATCAACTGGTGCTACTGGTATCTACTGATCACCCACTGGCAGACACTCGATTCGTAACGCCGGAGCTTTTGTGCAAGGAAACCTTGTTAACTTTCCCGGTACCGCTAGAACGCTTGGATATCTTGACGCACTTCCTGACACCCGCACACCTCGAACCGGAAAAATTGAAACAAATCGAATCGCTGGAAATCATGCTGCAAATGACCGCCCTCAATCGCGGCGTGTGCGTGCTTCCAGAATGGCTCGCCGACATCAAGAACAAGGATTTACAGCTCAAAAAAATCCAAATCGGCGATCAAGGGCTTTTTCAGAAATTGTATTTGGCGATGCGGATGGCGGATAAAGCGGTTCCGTATATACGAGAGTTTATAGCAGTGGGACAAAAGATAGCTGAGAACTCAGCAGTATAAAATCCATTACAGCTTCTATTTGAGTATTTATTGTGCAGATAATCTGCGGTTAATAATTATGACAATCCGTATTAGCGTCGACCAGTGTCACCTTTCTAAGGTCTATAGTATTCAAACTTTATGTTGTACCAATATCGGATATTTGGGACTCCCAAAATCTGAAAAGCTTATTGTCAATGTGAAGCTAAAACCAGATGACGGCAGATTGTTATTTTCTTAGTTAAGTCATTTTTTTAGCTTTTCTGCTGAATGCTTTGTTAGGAATTTTGTGAACTTTCTTCAATTCGAATTTGATGTATCTTATCAATTAAAAATTTTGCAAATTCATCTAGCTGAGAATTCTGATCTTTATCGGGATCAAATGTATAGCCACCAACCCCATTTGTTAAATCAAACATTCCCGGTGGACAGTTAGAAAACCACAGAGGAATTACGCTGTTATCACCAAATCTTTCTTTGAAATTTTCTGCCTCAAATTTACACCAAATTCTTGCTGGATAATTCTGACTAAGAATCGGTACAATAAATCTAGATTCTGATCTATATATCGGTGCCAAATAATCTTCTACATTGTTAGCAAAAATTCTCGCTTGCTCATTATTATCATAGAAAACTGAAATTTCATTATCTGCAAGTTTAGTTTGCAGGTAGTTAGCAATTTCACGTTCTGCCCCCGAAAACGAAAGGGCGTAGTCGTATTTTGATGTAAACTCAACTGTATGAAACCCAATTTTCTTAGCCACTTTAGTCCAGGCTAAATTTTTTATATAGTAAAAATATTTGGGATCTTCAATAGAAAGTTCAGTAGTTTCATCGTTGTAAAATATTACTTCCGAGTATTTTTCATCGCTCTCAAAGTGTTCTTTTAGATGACCTTTGGTCAGAATCTGGCCCACACTATTTCTGTGATTTTGATGCTCAACAAGAGCTGATTCGATATTAATACTCATGTCTTCAGATTCGGACAACCAATACAGAACATGAAGGTATGGAGCTCGACTTCCTTTCTTTACACGCTGCCCCTTGCAGAATTTCATTGTGATTTGCGAGAAGCTCACTGATAAATCGTCAAGAATAAATTCTCTCAATGTCTCAAAACTTATTGTTGTAGGGGTAACTACATCACACTCTATCAATATATTGCTTCTTAAGCATGCATGATGTGCGAGCATTTGTGCAAGATGAAAGCTTCCTTGTGAATCCTTAATGATTTCATTTTTAACATTAAGGTCTACTTTTAGATTTTGCTCCCCTTTAACTAATAGCTCTTGTAGTTTTTCCTCAGAATTAGACTCAAATCTAATAATATCAATTCGGTTCCTTAGATCAGATGAATACTGAATCAGTGAGTGACCTGTTTTATTTATACCCACAAGTACTAACTTTGACCCTTCATTCTCTTCATCCGCGAGAATCTTTAATAAATCAGACAACTTTAGTTTCAAATTTTCATCAAGCTTATGGAAATCGTCTATTACTATTGTGCCAAAATTCTCGGAATCGATCATTTTCTCAATCGACGTGATATCACCCCGTTTCCTTCCTGATAAAATTTGGATATTATTATTGCCACCAAGCTCAGCGCCAAGTCGATTAAGAACCTTTAGTACACAAGTTGTTTTCCCTATCCCTGATGGCCCCTCAATCACAACACCTCTGCCCTTAGAACGCAGAGCAACAAACAACCTAGCATATTCTTGTGGTTCAACAAACGTAAATTCTGGCACACCTGATAATTTAAATACTTCTTCCAATTTTTTCTTTTCAGTCATAGCTATTCCTAAATATATATCGATTTACTTTTTAATAACTAATTCATGAATAATATTTCAATCTCGTGTAAAAAGCAGTTCTAAGAGAGGCAGTAGTAAAGATAGTTTAGCATCGTTTTAACTATAAACTTTTGCAATTGGAAATTCTGCCTTAGACTGATATTAGTTACTTAGCATCTGATTTAATTAACTAAAATTTTTCTTCTTTTCAGCATTCAACAACAATTCATTTTTCAAAATGAAATTCAAAATATCCGAAATTTAAGTATCAGAAATGAATTTTCATCTAAGTTTTCCTGTTAATTCGATGAAGCCAGTTTCCGCTTATGTTTATCGAATTTTGTTGTACCTCCTAGAACTCTTACATTAGCGATAAAATTGGCGATATCAGATATTCGATGATGTATTAGTCGATATAACGCGAACCCAAGATAGGGATATGGATCATTAGCGCAATGACAGTCCAATCGCTTTTTGCACCGCATTTACTTCATCATATATCTTTATCTCTTCACAGAGTATCCGGTTAAACTATCGCCCTTCTTAGATTCTGATAATTCTCATGGACGAACAATCAAGCCTGTTGGCGTTATTTACCAGTAGTTTCCTGGCTGCAACATTACTTCCCGGTGGATCGGAGGCGGTACTCGTGGGGGTATTATTGGCGTATCCCGATTTGCATTGGCAGGCGCTGGTTTTGGCGACCATCGGCAATACGCTCGGAGGGATGAGTTCGTATCTGATTGGCCGGTTGCTGCCGGATGAAAAGACTGTGTTGAAGAAAGCCGGTGGAAATACACGCGGGCTGGAATGGGTACGGCGGCATGGCGCGCCGATTCTGTTGCTATCGTGGACGCCGTTGATTGGCGATTTGTTGTGTGTGGCCGCCGGATGGTTGCGCACCAATTGGCTATGGGCTTTGTTATTTATTGCAGCGGGGAAATTCGCGCGCTATTGGGTGATTGCGGTTGCGGTGAACTGAGGGATGCACAATCCGGTTTATTCGTTCTGGTGAATAAGCCGGATCGTTGATAATCGATTAAACCAGCATCAGTTTTCAAACAGTTTCTGGAGTTCACCGCTCTGATACATTTCGGTGACGATATCCGAGCCGCCGATAAACTCGCCGTTCACATACAACTGCGGAATGGTAGGCCAGTTTGAATAATCCTTGATACCTTGCCTGATTTCCGGATCCGCCAGTACATCCACAGCGTGAATATTATCAACACCACAAGCCTTCAGAATATTCACAGCATTCGCCGAGAACCCACATTGCGGCTGGTCTGGGGTGCCTTTCATGTAGAGTACAACCGGATGCGTGGTAATTTGTTGTTCGATTAAATCTTCAACATTCATAGTGTTAATTTCTCCAAAAAATCATTCCAAAAGTTTTATACAGAAACAAAAAGCCGCGTTCTCAATTACTACGCTAGCGCCCTACTGATAGCTTACATCAAAAATTCAATTGACCGCCGCTTACCCGCATTATGCCAGCCAAGTCCGGGTGGGAACAAATATTACTAAAATCCTTTTCCTGCAACAATTGCCTGCACGCGGCGGCTTGATCGTAACCATGTTCCAGCAGCAACCAGCCGCTGCTAGCCAGGTGATCCGGTGCTTCATCGATGATATGGTGAATGCACGACAAACCGTTGTCACCGGCGGATAATGCCATGGGCGGCTCAAAACGCAGATCGCCCTGCTGCAGATGCGGATCAGTGTCAGCCACATAAGGCGGATTGGATACGATCAGATCAAATTTTTCCCCGGAAAGTTCATCGAACCAGCTGCCCGTGACGAAATTCAGATTATGCGTTTGCAGATTGCGTGCGTTCCATTGCGCAACCGCGATTGCAGCCGGTGACAAATCAACCGCAGTTACTTCGCAATGTGGACGATGTTTGGCGAGGGTAATCGCAATTGCACCGCTGCCTGTTCCCAGATCGAGTATCCTGCAAGACCGGCTGGATGGAATCAATTGCAATGCCAGTTCAATCAGTAATTCAGTTTCGGGGCGCGGAATCAGAACCGCCTCGCTGACTTTAAAAGTCAGATCGTAAAAATCCCGCTCGCCGGTCAAATAAGCAACCGGCACACCGTCAATCCGCCGCTGAACCAAATGTAAAAATGCTTCCAGTTGCTGCGCAGTCAGTATTCGATCCGGATAAGTCAGCAAGAATGCATGATCGGCATTGAGCACATGCTGCAATAACAGGCGTGCGTCGATCCGGTCGATATCGCGGCAAGCTGTTGCTAATGCTTGGGAAATAGTGAGAGGTTGCATAATGTGCAATCAGGAAAATCAACCGTACGGCTGATTATTCTTGCACGGAAGCGGCTAAGAGTTCTGCCTGATGTTCGGCCATTAACGCCGAACACAGTTCATCGATATCCCCATCCATGATCTGATCCATTTTATAGAGCGTCAGATTGATGCGATGGTCAGTTATGCGTCCCTGGGGAAAATTGTACGTGCGGATCCGTTCCGAGCGTTCCCCGCTGCCCACCAGAGATTTCCGGGTGGCGGCTTGTTCCGCATGCTGTTCGCGCATTTGTTTGGCATGGATACGCGCTGCCAATACGCTCAGTGCTTGCGCTTTATTTTTGTGTTGCGAGCGCCCATCCTGGCATTCCACCACAATACCGGTTGGCAAGTGCGTGACGCGCACAGCCGAGTCGGTTTTGTTGATATGCTGGCCGCCAGCGCCGGAAGCACGGAATGTATCGATACGTAATTCGGAAGGATTCAATACTACTTCGCTGACTTCATCCGCCTCGGGCATCACCGCCACGGTGCAGGTCGAAGTGTGCACCCGTCCTTGCGTTTCAGTGACGGGTACACGTTGCACGCGATGCCCGCCGGATTCAAATTTTAGACGGGAATAAGCGCCTTGGCCGATGATTTTGGCAATGATCTCTTTGTAACCGCCGATATCCGACAGGCTTTGCGAAATGATTTCCACCTGCCAGCCACGCCTTTCCGCAAAACGTGAATACATGCGGAACAAGTTTCCTGCAAACAGAGCTGATTCGTCGCCGCCGGTTCCAGCACGGATTTCCAGGAAAATATTGCGTTCGTCGTTGGGATCTTTCGGCAGCAGCTGTTTCTGTATTTCCGATTCCAGTTTTACCAGTTTCTCTTTACCGCTCTGTATCTCCACCTCGGCAAAAGCGCGCATATCGAGATCGGCGTGCATTTCCCGCGCGGTTTGGATGTCGCGTTCGCTTTGCTGATAAGCGCGGTAGAGTTCTACAATGGGAACGATTTCGGAGTGTTCACGCGTCAATTTGCGGTAATTATCCAGATCGGATGTAGCGGATTCACTGCTCAGCTGATGGTTTAATTCTTCCAACCGCACACTCAAGCGAGTGAGCCTGTCCGTGATATTTTTGTTCATTGCGGGCGATGCAGCTGGTATAACCGATTAATCAGTTCGACTAATTCTTCACGTTCATCCGCTGCTGCATGATTCAGAATACTGGATGGCACATGCAGGAATTTATTGGTTAAGCCATTACTGAGCGCTTCGATGACTTTTTTCGGATCTTCACCTTTCTCGAGCAGCTTGTGCGCCCGTTCCAGTTCATGACGGCGGTAACGTTCGCCTTGGTCACGTAAAGCGCGAATGGTTGGCACCATTTCCCGTGTTGCAAGCCAGCGCATAAAATCAACGACGTTGGAGTCAATAATGGTTTCGGCCTGAGCGACCGCATTCTGGCGCGAATCCAGTCCTTCTTTGACAATCTCCGCCAGATCATCAACGTAGTAGAGAAACACGTCATCCAGTTCCGCCACTTCCGATTCCACATCGCGCGGCACGGCCAGATCGACGATAAAGATGGGGCGATGCTTGCGGATCTTGATCGCACGTTCAACCATGCCTTTACCTAGTATCGGCAACGGACTTGCGGTGCACGTCACCACGATGTCATGCAACGCCAACTGTTCCGGCAATTCGCTGAGCGTAATTGCTTGTGCATTGAAACGCTCCGCCAGGGCTTCGGCACGCTCGGTGGTACGGTTCGCTACGGTTATTTTCTTGGGGTTACGCGCGGCAAAATGATTGGCGCACAGCTCGATCATTTCTCCGGCGCCGATAAACAACACGCGCTGTTCACCAATATCGCCGAAAATCCGTTCGGCCAAGCGCGCCGCTGCGGCAGCCATCGATACCGAGCTGGTGCCGATTTCAGTCGATGTGCGCACTTCCTTGGCGACATAGAAGGTGCGCTGAAAGAGTTTATGCAGCAATAGGCCGAGAGTCCCGGCATGTTCCGCCGATTTCACCGCGCTTTTGAGCTGCCCCAATATTTGCGGTTCGCCCAACACCATGGAATCCAAGCCGCTGGCAACGCGGAAGGCATGTTTTACGGCGTGTTCACGGGGAAATTTGTATAGATAGGGATCCAGTTCACGCGTCGGCAAATGATGAAAATCCGCCAGCCACGCCATGGCATCTTCCGGTTTATCGGTGCAGCAATAGACTTCCGTGCGATTACATGTAGATACAATGGCTGCTTCTTTAATCGGATTGCGCCCGACCAGATCCCTCAGCGCGAGCTCCATCGTATTTTCAGGAAAAGTAACCTGCTCACGCACATCCAGTGGCGCAGTATTGTGATTAATACCGAAGGCGAATAACTGCATGAAAAATAATGTTAGCCAATGAAAGCAACAGGTAAGAAATAACTCGCGATTATAATATTAGGAGCTCTTAAATACTATCAATCAAAATAATTAATTTTACAATTCCGTATTACCGCATACGCATCCCATTAATGCCAGGGTGTAATGGGAATGATCGAAATGCTGTTTTTAGGCGATCCTTCAATAATCCGGTCGCTGTAAGTCAAATAAACCAACACATTCCGCTTCGCATCATAAAACCGGACGACCTGCAACGTTTTGAACAACAGCGATGTGCTTTTTTTGAAAACTTCTTTGCCATCTTCATGCCCGTTCTTTATTTTTTCCGGCAACGTAATCGGCCCGATCTGACGGCACGCGATCGAAGCATCCGAAGTATCCTCGGCAACACCGACCACGCCCCCAACACCGCCGGTTTTTGCCCGGCTTAAATAACAGGTTGCACCAGGAATTTCGGGATCGTCAAATGCTTCAATGACAATTTTGTCATTCGCGCCCAATAATTTGAACTTGGTTGAAACACTGCCGATTTGTTCCGCCACAGCGACGCTGGCAGCAAATGACAACAAGCTCAGCATCCCGATAAAATGCACCGCAATTCTTTTTTTACTATTGATCTGAAACCGCATTATCTTCTCCCGCAACCTTGGTATCACCCGTTTTTAGTTCGTACACATGGATCTTGATACACATTCCATAAAATCCGCTTCTGCTGTCAGCAGCATTAATTATTAGCCATTGAGTCTCAGGTTACAAGTTAGTTTCATTTCTGCGTTCGATTCTTGCGGTCAACTGGTGAGATTTCATAATACACCGGATAGAACCCGGTTTTACGAGGTGTTTATTGTGTTCGCTAAGTTGGCAATGATGTCCAAACACAACAAAGAGAGTGGAAGGAAATTACCAGATTTTTTCTGGTAGGCGCGATTGGACTCGAACCAACGACCCCCACCATGTCAAGGTGGTGCTCTAACCAGCTGAGCTACGCGCCTGGGAAAAGCGGATTTTAACTGAAACCGTTAAACGCCACAAATGTAATTGTTCTAGCCATCTCTCAGAATACGATCTGCTCCATTCAAAGCATAAGCAATTCACTGTACAAAGAATTCAAGCGATCAGCTCAACGTTTCCGGCATCCGGATGATATTCCGTCTACCCTGGATGTTCTCTTTTGCTCTTAAAAACAATCCCTAACCGGCGCTTTGGTTGTTGGTTAAACAAACCGGCACCGCACGCCACATCCATGTGATTGCAAGCAACATTCCCGTGCATTCCATGCCTGATTTAATCACACGGCTCGTTTATCAGCAAAACCAATCATCAATAATGTTCAAAACATGATTTTCAAGTATACTGCCCCGCTGCAAGAACGATCCAGAGAAGAAAAATTGATCTGGAAGCAATGCGTTAAAACGAGATTAAGATTTTATTAATAAATAATGGACTGGCATTTGCCAAGGAGAATTTATGCATAAACTGTTACCAAGCATTTTTTTGTTTTTGATACTTGCTTTACCTTTCAGCGCTTTTGCTCATGAGGGCGAGGACCACAGCCATGACGAGTCGGCATCAGAATTGGATGGAGGAAACGGATGGCGTCTAGTCCGGAAAGTCGAATTGGGCACTTCTGGAAAATTCGTTAATCTGGTACTCATCGATCACGCGGTCTACACAGACAAAACCATCTATAGCGCCGTCATCAATCGGCTTTGCAGTCCTTCCGATCAGTTCTGTAGAATCAGATTCTGGAGTGAAGAACGCTTTATACCTGTAACCGCCGCACTATCCGTGGAACAAAATAAACAACTCCGCGCCGACTATCTCGTGAATAAAGTAGCTGGGATGCATCATTTACGCTGGTCTTGCACAGTTGACCCGGACAAGACCCATTGCTTCTAATAGTTGATTCCGCTACTGATCGCAACAATCCTGGATAAGAGTGCCGTGATTCGAGAATTACAAACCGTAATTCTAAATATGCAACGCACGCTTATCCACGCCAAGTGCAGCCTCATGGAATACTTCCGATAACGACGGATGCGCATGGACTATGCAGGCAATATCTTCACTGCTGGCGGAAAATTTCATCGCCATCACCGCTTCCGAAATGAGTTCCGACACATGCGGGCCGATCATGTGAACACCCAACACGCGATCGGTTTTCTCATCCGCTAACACTTTGATAAAACCGCTTGTTTCACCCATGGCTCTTGCACGTCCGTTGGCAATAAAAGGAAACTGGCCTGCTTTATAGGCGATACCGGCCGCTCTTAATTCCTGTTCGTTTTTCCCCACCCAGGCAATTTCAGGTGCTGTATAAATGACCCACGGCACCGTATTGAAATCGACTGTTTCCAACTCGTCGGTTTGTCCTTTTTCCACATGCTGAATCATTTCGGCAACGGCAACTCCTTCTTCCGAAGCTTTGTGTGCCAGCATCGGCCCGCGTACCACGTCACCCACAGCATACACATTAGCCAGATTGGTACGGCAGTATTGATCAACCACAACAAATCCGCGCTCATCCACCTGCAAACTGTTTTCCTGAACACCCAATCCCGCAGTGTTCGGAATGCGGCCGATGGCGACGATCAACTTGTCGACTTCCAGAATCTGTTCCTGATTATTTGAGTCGCTATAACCGACCGTGACAGTATCACCGGCTACCTTGACCGATTTGATATTGACGCCGGTATTGATTTGCAAACCCGTTTCTTTGGCAAAAATACTTTTCGCTTCCTTGGCGATTTGCTCATCCGCTGCCATCAAAAAACCGGGCATTGCTTCGAGAATCGTGACTTCCGCACCCAGCCTGCGCCACACGCTGCCCATTTCAAGACCGATCACCCCCGCACCGATGACACCCAACCGCTTGGGTACTTCCGTTAATGCCAAGGCACCGGCATTATCCAGGATCATGACATTATCCACTTCGGCAAAAGGCAATGGGCGCGGAACCGATCCGGTTGCGACGATGACATGTTTGGCCTGAATTGTCTCGGCGGTACCGTTATCGTCCACTTTGATCTGCCAGGTATTGGCGGATGCATCCCGCTTAAGCAAGGTTCCGCGGCCGTGCATCGATTTCACTTTGTTCTTCTTGAACAATGAAGCAATACCGGTGGTAAACATAGTCACAATCTTGTCCTTGCGCGCAATCATGACCGGAACATCGACGGATACATTCTCCGCCGTGATACCGTGCGCGGATACTTTGTGTTGAATCTGGAAATAATTCTCTGAGGATTCCAATAACGCCTTGGATGGAATACACCCGACGTTTAAACAGGTACCACCAAGACTGGCTTTGCCTTTGGGATTTTTCCATTCGTCGATACACACGGTATTCAAACCGAGTTGCGCACAACGGATTGCCGCCACATAACCGCCGGGCCCCGCACCAATTACTGCTACATCAAATGTTTCTGACATGATTAAACCTTATGGGAAGATCGTAATGAGGGAGTAATTTTAAAGTAAAACAAAATGACTGTTGATGATTTGTTTTGACTGGCAGACCTAGCTCATTGCAGCGGCAGCTCTCCGCTCTCACAGCCGATGCCGCTGATTTCACGCACTGCCTGCACGTAATCGCCATTTTCGCGCAGTTTCGTCAGTGAGCCGGAATGATTTCTGGCATGCATACGCGCCAAGCGGGAGAGACTGATCGCTGTCATCTCCCACTGCAAGCCATTCAAAATCTCATCTGCACCGTCGGAATTATTGCACACCAGTATCATGTCGCAACCTGCGGCCAGTGCCGCTTGCGCGCGTGACAGCATGGATTCGAGAAATTCTCCGGCACCGCGCATCGTCAAGTCGTCACTGAAAATACAACCTTCAAATTGCAGCTGCTCGCGCAAAATTTTCTGCAGCCAGAGGGTGGAAAAACCGGCCGGTCTCGCATCCACTGCCGGGTAAATGACATGCGCCGGCATTATCCCGGCCAATCCAAAATCGATCATCTGCTGGAAAGGAATCAGATCATTCATTTCGATATCGATGTAGCTGCGTTGATCGATGGATTTTTGCAGATGGGAATCGGCCTTGATATAACCATGACCCGGAAAATGCTTGCCGACCGCGAGCATACCGCCTTTTTTCAACCCAAGCATCAATTGATGCGCCAAATCGGAAACGGCATGCGGATCCTGATGAAAAGCGCGATCACCGATCACACCGCTTTGTCCATGATCGATATCCAACACCGGCGTAAAGCTGAAATCGACATCGCAGGCATTTAACTCAGCCGCCAATACATAGCCAGTCTGTCTGGCGAGATGGCGCGCGCGCGCGGGCTGCTTATCCCAAATTTTTCCCAGCTCACGCATCGCGGGTATGCGCGTAAAATCTTCCCGGAAACGTTGCACGCGGCCGCCTTCGTGATCGACGGCAATTAATAGGTGCGGGCTGCGTAACGCATGAATTTGCTGCGTCAATTCTGTCAATTGACGGTGATTGTCATAATTGCGTGTAAAAAGAATCACACCGCCGGTGAGCGGGTGCAGCAGCCTGCGCTTATCGTCCTCGGTCAGCTGCGTACCGGCGATATCGAGCATCACGGGACCCAGCGGCACGATTATCTTTCCAGCACGACAAAGGCGCACACCATATTGATCTCATCGCTGATGGAAAGATGGTGCTGCGTAATGCCTTTATCGTTAATAAGTTGATCTAGCTCGGGATGAAACTGAAAAAAAGGCTTACCCAGATCGTCATGAGTAATCGTTATATACGTAAAATTCACCGGATGGCGCAATCCCGTACCCATCGCTTTAGACAATGC
Organism: Nitrosomonas oligotropha; assembly: GCA_008015635.1. Classification (GTDB taxonomy): domain Bacteria; phylum Pseudomonadota; class Gammaproteobacteria; order Burkholderiales; family Nitrosomonadaceae; genus Nitrosomonas; species Nitrosomonas oligotropha_B. Next base: position 797 of record SSFX01000028.1, on the reverse strand, counting down.
TTCCTTGGCGGCAAAACGTCCGGCCAGATACAGAACCGGCTTGCTGCTCGAATGGTATTCCTGCCATTCGCTGCCGGTTAAGATGCGCCGTGCAAAGCGCTCGCCATAGCGGTCCAGCGATTGCGCGATGCGCGCCGATTCGACAATATCGGTGCCAATACCGTAAATCATCCACGCGCCTCAAGCATCAATTGTTTCATTTCCCGCACGGCCTGCTTAAAACCAACAAAAATCGCCCGCGCGACAATCGCGTGACCGATATTCAATTCGGAAATCTCGGGAATAGCGGCGATGGTTTGCACATTGTCATAATGCAAACCGTGTCCGGCATTGACTTTCAGACCCAGGTCGATACCCAGCGCAACGGCTTTCTGGATGGCGGCAAATTGTTCTGCTTGCGCTTCCGCTGTATGCGCATCGGCGAAACCGCCGGTATGAATTTCGATTACCGGTGCACCTGCGCGCGCAGCCGCATCGATTTGCAACGGGTCGGCATTGATGAACAACGAAACCCGTATCCCTGCTTGCGCCAGTTTCTGGCATGCGCGCTGAACTTGATCGAAATGCTTGACCACATCGAGCCCGCCTTCGGTCGTCAATTCTTCACGCCGCTCCGGCACCAGGCAAATGTCATGCGGCTTAATGCGCAATGCGATCCCGATCATCTCATCGGTCACCGCGCTTTCCAGATTCATCCGGGTTGTCAACCGGTCACGTAAGATTTCAACATCGCGATCCTGTATGTGACGTCGATCTTCGCGTAAATGCAGTGTAATCGCATCCGCTTCGGCGGATTC
>SSFX01000044.1:0-33824 GCA_008015635.1 Nitrosomonas oligotropha | reverse complement strand
GATCTGATCTATACCAAAGAAATGTTGTTAGCTATTGGAGATCGTTACGAAGAACAGATTGCCAAAGATCGAGAAGCTGATGCACGTTATCGCTGAATCTTGCTGGTAGATAAGAATGAATTTTCAAGATATTTTATTTTATATTTTTTCAGCCATTTTGGTTGCGTCAGCACTGGGTGTTATTACGGTGCGAAATCCAGTTAATTCGGCATTATTATTGGTGCTGGCTTTTGTTACTTGCGCAGGCTTATGGCTGCTGCTGGAAGCGGAGTTTTTAGCAATCGCCTTAGTGTTGGTATACGTCGGCGCAGTCATGGTATTGTTTTTATTCGTGGTTATGATGCTCGATATCAATCTGGATCGATTGCGGGAAGGGTTTTGGAAATGGTTTCCGTTTGGTGCGACGATTGCATTGATAATAGTCGCGGAAATATCGATGGTGTTGATGGGTAAATATTTTGGACTCGAAGAAATGCCGGTACCTAGGCCGCACGATGCGGATTATAGTAATACCAGAGAACTGGGGCGCTTGATTTATACGGAATATGTTTATGCTTTTGAATTAGCCGCAGTGTTGTTATTGGTTGCGATGGTTGCGGCCATTGCGCTGACATTACGGCATCGCGATGATAAAAGATCACCGAATCCATCTAAACAAGTCAAAGTAAGAAAAGAAGATCGGTTACGTATAGTGACTATGCCAGCTGAAAAAAAGGAATGACGAATCATTCCAAAGAGTTTGTGATGATTTATAAAATATAAAAAAGAGGTTGTTAGTTTGATATCGCTATCTCATTATTTAGTCCTCGGAGCAATTTTATTTGCCATTGGCTTAGTTGGCATTTTTCTCAATAGAAAGAATGTCATTATTTTACTTATGTCGATTGAATTGATGCTGTTGGCTGTCAATATGAATTTTGTTGCATTTTCACACTATCTACAGGATATATCGGGGCAAATCTTTGTATTCTTTATTCTGACCGTTGCAGCAGCAGAGTCAGCAATTGGATTAGCGATTCTTGTGGTGTTGTTTCGTAATATGCGGACGATTAATGTGGATGACCTGGATGAACTTAAAGGTTAAACAGGCCACGCAGAACAATTGAAGTACCTATCATTAATAGAAAATAATTGATCGAGATGCAAAAACTTTACTTACTGGTGCCGCTAGCTCCGTTGATCGGTGCAATTATAGCTGGATTATTCGGACGTTTTATAGGACCGACATGGAGTCATCGAGCAACTATCGGATTGGTCTTTGTTTCCTTAGTCGCATCGATCATTATTTTTTTAGATGTCCTGGAAGGTAACAGTTATAACGGTAGCGTTTATACTTGGTTAATTTCAGGTGAAGCGCGATTTGAAGTTGGTTTTTTAATCGACCAATTAACTGCAACCATGATGGTTGTAGTCAGTTTGGTTTCTCTTATGGTGCATATTTATACCATTGGGTATATGCATGACGATCCAGGTTATCAACGTTTCTTTAGTTATATCTCATTGTTTACTTTTTCGATGATGATGCTGGTGATGTCGAATAATTTCTTACAGTTGTTTTTCGGCTGGGAAGCAGTTGGCTTAGTTTCTTATTTATTAATTGGCTTTTGGTATACTCGACCGACTGCAATTTATGCCAATTTAAAGGCTTTTTTAGTGAATCGGGTTGGTGATTTTGGTTTTCTTCTAGGGATTGCGTTGGTGCTAATGCATTTTGGCACTTTGGATTACGCATCGGTTTTTGCACAAGCACCGGGAATAGTAGACGAGAAAATTGAGTTAATCCCTGGCATGCCATGGTTGGTGATAACGCTGATCTGTATTCTGTTGTTTGTTGGCGCAATGGGTAAATCTGCCCAATTTCCACTGCATGTTTGGTTACCTGATTCCATGGAAGGACCCACCCCGATCTCAGCATTGATCCATGCGGCTACTATGGTGACAGCAGGCATTTTCATGGTGGCGCGCATGTCTCCGCTATTTGAGTTGTCGGATACCGCATTAACAACAATTTTGATTATTGGCGGTATTACCACCTTATTTATGGCGCTGGTTGCGGTGGTTCAGAATGATATCAAACGGGTTGTCGCGTATTCCACATTATCCCAATTAGGCTATATGACGGTTGCATTGGGCGCTTCTGCTTATTCGGCTGCGATTTTCCACTTGATGACTCACGCTTTCTTTAAAGCTGTTTTATTCTTAGGTGCGGGTTCTGTCATCATAGCCATGCATCATGAGCAAAATATGCAGAAAATGGGTGGACTTAAAAGTTATATGCCTATCACTTATTTGACGATGTTTATAGCAGCATTAGCAAGCGCCGGAGTGCCTGGTTTTTCCGGTTTCTTCTCTAAGGATGCAATCATTGAAGCTGTTCATTTTGCCAATATACCAGGTGCTGGTTTCGCTTATTTTTGTGTATTGGCTACGGTTTTTGTCACCGCATTGTATACATTCCGTTTGATATTCATGACGTTTCATGGTCAACCTCGAATGGATAAGCATACCAAAGATCATCTTCATGAATCACCTTGGGTGGTAACTTTACCGCTGATAGTACTTGCCGTACCGACAATTGCGGCGGGATGGTTTATCGGTCCGATCGTTTTTGGTGATTATTTTAATAATGTAATTCATGTCTTGCCGCAGCACGATGCTATCGTGAGACTTGGTGCTGAATTCACTGGGATCGGCGGCATGATGATGCATGCTTTATCGACGATACCTTTTTGGTTGTCAGTTGCGGGTATAGTTACCGCTTGGTTTTTATATAACGTAAGAACTGATCTTCCTGCAAAAATTAAAGCCCGCAGTGGTTTCCTATATAACTTGTTGGATCGTAAATACTACATTGATGAATTGTATTCATGGCTATTTGCTGGTGGTTCACGCGCTTTGGGAACAGCTTTATGGAAGTATGGCGACATTAAAGTGATTGATGGTTTCTTTGTGAATGGCGCAGCTCGAGTAGTTGCACTATCAGCAGCTTTGGTACGGCAGTATCAGACCGGTTATATCTATCATTATGCGTTCACTATGATTGTCGGTATATTTGTTATTTTGACGCTATGGCTTTACTAACTTCTTAATAAGTAGTGAATCCTAATAGCAATGATTTGAATACGTAAATAAGTACTAACAAATAAAACGGAATAAGCATGTCGTTTGAATTCCCACTACTGAGCTTAATTATTTGGCTGCCTATTGTTTTTGGCATTGCCGTATTTACCACTGGAAACGATAGTAACGCGCGACTTGCTCGTTGGTTAGCGCTAGCAGGATCAATACTCGGTTTTCTAGTTGCAATTCCGCTATATAGCAAATTTGATGTCACCACAGGTGCAATGCAGTTTGTGGAGAATCATGTCTGGTTTGAACGATTCAATGTGAATTATCACCTGGGAGTGGATGGCATATCGATGCCACTCATTTTGTTGAACTGTTTCATAACGCCATTGGTTGTTGCAGCTGGCTGGGAAGTGATTAAAGAACGTGTATCTCAATATATGGGCGCGTTTCTCGTGATGTCCGGTATTGTGAATGGTGTTTTTGCTTCACTGGACGCCATCCTGTTTTATGTGTTTTGGGAAGCTTCGCTAATTCCTATGTTTTTGATCATTGGTATCTGGGGTGGTCCTAATCGAGTTTATGCCGCGATCAAGTTTTTCCTGTATACCTTGCTCGGTTCCCTACTCATGCTGATTGCACTTATTTATTTGTATCAAGCATCAGAAGGTAGCTTCTCGATAGAGGATTATCACAAACTGGCTATTCCACTGACACCGCAAATTTTTATTTTTATTGCGTTCTTGCTGGCTTTTGCAGTTAAAGTACCGATGTGGCCGGTGCATACCTGGTTACCGGATGCGCACGTGGAAGCACCAACCGGAGGATCTGTGGTTTTGGCGGCGATTCTGCTGAAGCTGGGAGGATATGGGTTTCTACGTTTCTCGTTACCGATTGCACCCGATGCCAGTTTGTATTTGGCCGACATGATGATAGCGCTATCTTTAATAGCTGTTGTTTATATCGGTTTGATCGCACTGATGCAAGCTGACATGAAAAAATTGATTGCTTATTCATCTGTGGCGCATATGGGATTTGTGACCTTGGGTTTCTTTCTATTGAATACCTATGGAATAGAAGGCGCCATGGTGCAGATGATTTCGCATGGATTTATTTCCGGTGCTATGTTTCTTTGTGTCGGTGTGTTGTATGATCGATTGCATTCTCGGCAAATTGCTGATTATGGTGGGGTAGTGAATAAAATGCCTGCATTTGCAGCGTTTTTTATGTTGTTCGCAATGGCAAATGCCGGGTTACCTGGAACAAGTGGTTTTGTGGGTGAATTCATGGTCATTATGAGTGCTGTCAAAGTTAATTTTTGGTATGCATTCTTGGCTGCAACAACGCTGATTTTTGGTGCGGCTTATACATTGTGGATGTATAAGCGGGTGATGTTCGGTGCCGTTGCAAGTCCTGCAGTCGAAGGTTTGCAGGACATCTCCAAGCGTGAATTTGCATTATTGGCCATCTTGGCTATCACCGTATTATGGTTTGGTGTGTATCCTTATCCGTTAACGGAGATCATGCATACAACAGTTGATCAATTGTTAACGCATGTTAACAACAGCAAACTGTAAATTAAACAATCTGAGACAATAATAATTCCTGATATAAGTATTTCCTCATATAAGGATTAAGAATTAATGAATTTTATACCGCCTGATTTTGCACCAGCTTCTTCTGAGATATTTATGCTCATCATGGTGTGTGTCGTTATGCTGGCTGATCTTGCTGCGGGTGACAATCGACGCTATGTCGCTTATCTGTTGACGCAAGTAACACTATTGGGTTGTGCGATACTGACCTTTGTATCATTTTCGACAGAAATTAAACACACTTTCCACGGAATGTATGTTGACGATACGATGGCCGATATCTTGAAACTGATGGTGTATGGCACTGTGTCGGCGGTACTCGTGTATTCTCATGCATATATCAGTGATCGCGGTATGCTGCGAGGCGAATTTTTTAGCTTGATTTTGTTTGCAACCTTAGGAATGATGGTGATGATTTCCGCCAGTCATTTTCTAACGTTATATATTGGCTTAGAGTTACTTTCGTTATCGCTTTATGCATTGGTGGCATTAAGACGCGAGTCTGTCGTAGCCACCGAAGCTGCTATGAAATTCTTCGTGTTAGGTGCTTTAGCATCCGGATTCTTGCTGTATGGCATGTCGATGGTTTACGGAGCAACTGGAACCTTGCATGTTTCTCAACTTGCTCAAATTATTCAGAGCGAAGCAAGCAGCAAGGAAGTACTGGTTGTTGGCTTGGTATTCATTGTAGCCGGGATTAGTTTCAAGCTTAGCGCTGCTCCTTTTCACATGTGGGCTCCCGATGTTTACCAAGGCTCTCCTACGGCGGTAACATTATTTATCGGTTCCGCACCCAAGTTGGCGGCATTTGGTTTTGTAATGCGTTTGCTGGTTGAGGGTATGGGTGAAATGGTCTCGGATTGGCAAGGTATGTTGGTGATTCTGGCAGTTCTGTCGATGGCTGTGGGTAATGTCGCGGCAATCGCTCAAACTAATATCAAGCGCATGCTTGCGTACTCAACCATTTCTCATATGGGTTTCTTATTGCTTGGATTTATCAGTGCAGATTTCAATGGATATAGCTCAGCTTTATTCTATGTCATTGCCTACGTGTTGATGACATTAGGCACTTTTGCCATGATCATGCTGTTGTGCCGGAGTGGATTTGAGGCTGAAAATATTAATGATTTCAAAGGACTCAGTAGAAGAAGTCCCTGGTATGCTTTCATTACGTTAATGTTGATGCTTTCGCTGGCAGGCATACCGCCAATGATCGGGTTTTATGCGAAATTTGCTGTACTGCAAGCAGTTGTCAATGCAGGATATGTTTGGTTGGCAGTTGCTGCGGTATTGTTCTCACTGATTGGCGCATTTTACTATTTGCGCATAATCAAACTGATGTATTTTGATGAACCTGAAACTACAGAGCCGCTTGTACTTAACAGTGATGTGAAAATTCTGCTGAGCGCAAATGGTTTTGCTGTGTTAGCGCTGGGTATCTTCCCTCAATCCTTGATGGGATTGAGTCTTTACGCAATCCAGAACTCCATGTAGTAATTGAATCAATAAAGGACGTCTGCAGATAGATATCCTCGTGGTGATTGTATATAGTGACTACTCAAAGTAACGATCATGGTTAACTGAGTAGTCATTTCTTTTTGTTATTCCGTTCCAGCTTTTCTCAGCGCTCAGTGTTTTGCAGAAAATGTTTTTGGAAAACTCACTAGATTAATTGAAAGCATTAATTTGTTATCAAGTCATCTTGAATTTCTCGATGTAATCCCCACAATCATGCAAAATATTTTAGGAGACAAACGTGCAAGCTGAAACAACCAAAGAACAATTAAGCTTCCAAACGGAAGCGAAGCAATTACTAAAACTCATGATTCATTCCTTATACAGTAATAAGGAAATTTTCTTGCGTGAATTGATTTCAAATGCTTCCGATGCGGCTGATAAATTGCGTTTCGAGGGACTCACGGATGCGGCGTTGTATGAATCGGACTCCGATCTTAAAATCCGAGTGAGTTACGATGTTGACGAGCGAACAATCACCATTTCTGATAATGGCATTGGGATGTCGCGGCAAGAAGTTATTGACCATATTGGAACCATCGCGAAATCGGGTACTCGCGAATTCTTTAATTCTTTAACCGGAGATCAAGCTAAAGACGCGCATTTAATCGGTCAATTCGGTGTTGGATTTTATTCCGCATTTATCATTGCCGATAAAGTCACTCTGGTCACCCGGCGCGCAGGATTGACTGAAGAGCACGGTGTGCGCTGGGAATCCAGTGGTGAGGGGGATTACACCCTGGAGACCATCGCAAAGCCTGGACGAGGTACCGATGTCATCTTGCATCTGCGCAAAGACGAAGATGAATTTCTCAATGGCATGCGCACTCGCAATATCCTTCGCAAATATTCGGACCACATTACACTGCCGATCGTAATGAAAAAGGAAGAATGGTCGCAAGAAGAGAAGAAAAATAAAATTACCGATGAAGATGAAACGATTAACCAGGCTAATGCGCTGTGGGCACGTTCCAAGAATGATATTACTGCCGAGCAATACAATGAATTTTATAAGCACGTGGCGCATGATTTTGAACCGCCGCTTGCGTATTTGCATGCGCGCGTAGAAGGTAAACAAGAATACACACAGCTGCTGTATATTCCTGCGCGTGCGCCTTTTGACTTATTCGATCGCGAACGCCGGCACGGCATCAAGTTATATGTGCAGCGGGTATTTATTATGGATGACGTGGAAAAACTGCTACCGAATTACCTGCGTTTTGTTCGTGGTGTGATTGATTCTAATAATTTGCCACTAAATGTGTCTCGTGAAATCTTGCAGGAATCCAAAGACATTGACTTAATCCGCGCTGGCGTGATTAAAAAAGTATTGGGTTTGATCGAAGATTTATCCAAAAGCGAGGATGAAGAAGGAAAAGAAAAATACAAAACTTTCTACCGGGAATTTGGCCAAGTTCTGAAAGAAGGTGTTGGGGAAGATTTTTCTAACCGTGAGCGCATCGCGAAATTATTGCGTTTTATTACCACGCAGAGCGATGTTGACGAACCAACGATTTCGTTGGAAGCTTATGTACAGCGCATGAAAGAAGGTCAGGAAAAGATTTATTACGTAACGGCAGATAGCCTGAAGGCAGCTAAAAATAGCCCTCACTTGGAAGTGTTCCGTAAGAAAGGCATTGAAGTGTTATTACTATCGGATCGAGTGGATGAATGGCTGGTCAGCAATCTAACTGAGTTTGAAGGTAAGCCGTTGCAGTCAGTCGCCAAAGGTGGTTTAGATCTGGGAAATCTAGAGGATGAAACCGAAAAAGAAGAGCGTGAAAAAGAAACCAACGCCTTCCAGGAATTAACAGAAAAAATGAAACAAACACTCAGTGAACAAGTAAAAAATGTGCGTGTTACTTTCCGCTTGACTGAATCGCCTGCTTGTCTCGTTGCAGATACCTATGATATGAGCGGTAATTTGGAAAGATTGCTGAAATCTGCAGGACAAAATGTGCCTCATGCCAAACCGATCCTGGAAATCAATCCGCATCATCCGATGGTGCAGCGATTGAAAAACGAGGTCGAAAATTTCGAAGATTGGAGTCATTTATTATTTGATCAGGCTTTACTGGCGGAAGGTGGTCAGCTCGAAGATCCAGCTGCTTTCGTGAAAAGGCTTAACGAATTGTTGCTATTGAAATCCTAAGTTTAATTCTGCTTCTCTACTCTCGATAATCTTCCGGCATCATTGAGTTGATGCCGGAAGATTCAAATTTCTTCTGAAACTTCTATGTATTCCAACTGTCTCTTCTTGAGACACAATAAATAGTATTCAACAATTTTTCAGTTAATAGCCGGGCACACAGTGGGTAGATCAACAAGAAATCAGGTCGTTGACGATTCGATCAAATCATATCAGGCTAAACTACTCGCGCCATTTGCTGTTCTCGGTATCCGAACAGAAGAAGATTGGCTTACGGCCATAGATTATCTGCCTGTTGATACACCACTATTAGCACCACAGACTTTGTTAGCAAGAGAAGTATGCCGACAACTGCAAGCCTATCTCAACGAGCCTGATTTTGTCTTTGATTTAAGTTTGCATATCAGCGGTACAACCCATCAACAGCGTGTCTGGCAAGCAATTCAGGCAATTCCGAGTGGAGTAACCAGCAGTTATGCGGAAATTGCAACGCAGTTGCATTCTGCACCCAGAGCAGTAGGCCGTGCGTGCGGTGCTAACCGGATTCCGATTGTAATACCCTGCCATCGGGTTATCGCCAAAAATGGCGGATTAGGAGGCTTTATGAATGCGAGCGAAGGTAACCCTTTAGAAATTAAGCGTTGGTTATTGCGCCATGAGAGCACCTGAACTGAACGCCGGTCTGCTCGACGAATTTTCCGATGCCTTATGGCTGGAAGATGGTTTGTCGCGTAACACACTGGATAGCTATCGTAATGATTTGCAGTTGTTTGGTGAGTGGCTCAGAAAACGCAATCAAGATAACAGCGTGCTAACCGATGCTACGCACTCCGATTTGCTTGAATTTCTAGCATCCAGAGTATCTGCCAAGATCAAAGCCAGCACAACCAGCCGCGAATTATCCAGCCTGAAGCGTTTTTATCGTTTCTTATTGCGCCAGGGAAAAATTACTACGGATCCTAGTCTCAATATCGAAACACCTAAATTGCAGCGCAGCTTGCCGGAAAGTTTGACTGAGAAAGAAGTCGATCTGTTGTTGAGTGCTCCCGACTTGCAGCATCCCCTTGGCTTGCGTGATCGTGCAATGCTGGAGGTGTTGTATGCCAGCGGATTGCGTGTATCTGAATTGATCAATTTAAGGTACTCACAAGTAGGCATGGATATGGGGGTTTTGCGGGTCATGGGCAAAGGTAGAAAGGAGCGCCTTGCGCCGCTAGGGGAAGAGTCTCTCGAATGGCTAAGCCGCTATACCAAAGAAGCCAGACCTGCGCTGTTGAACGGTATTGTTACAGATACCATATTTGTAACAGCGCGCGGTGCAGCCATGACGCGTCAAGCATTCTGGTACCTCATCAAACGCTATGCACTGATTATTGGGATTGATAAACAACTATCTCCGCATACTTTGCGTCACGCCTTTGCCACACACCTGTTGAATCATGGCGCCGATTTGCGTGTTGTACAGTTGTTGTTGGGTCATGCCGATATTTCCACTACGCAGATTTACACGCATATTGCACGTGAGCGCCTGAAGCAGCTGCATGCCAAGCACCATCCGCGGGGGTAGTTTTCGGTTGTAATCCTGCGTTATTTTTTGGCCAGTAGTGCATAAAGTGCCAGAATTCCAAGTCCCGCAAAAGCGATTAACGACCAATCCGGAATGGTTAGTGTTAGAAATTCCCAATCGATATTGGCACAATCGCCATTAGCCTCAAACATTCCGGGCCACCAACCGGCAATCGGTAAGGAGTTTAGAAAAGCCTCTTCCGGACTGATACCGCATTCAAATGCCTCGGGAAATCGTATTAACCACGCATGACGTGCGGCAATGACTGCACCCGTCAGCGCGAATGCGCTCAACAAAAAACCATAAATACGCCGTCCGATCACTCCTGGCTTATGCAGAAACGCCATCAGCGCAGTCAATCCTAACATCCAGTAAGCAACGCGTTGTGCCACACATAATGGACAAGGCAGCAACCCTTCTACATGCTGCAAGTACTGCGCGTAGCCTAGAAGACCGGTACAGCAAAGCAGAATGAATAAGAATAATGGTCTCATTTTGTTTCTTCCCTCAATCGAATTGATCGCTTAGTTTATCCACAAAATATTTGTGGATTTCAGATAGTTTGCTATGATGAACATATTCAGTTTATCGAATGTTTAGAGTAGCACTGGAATTTACTTTTCATTTATTCAATCGAGGAAATTTACCATGCGAACAAAGATATTGATCATAACGATGATTACCTCTACTTTATTTGTTTCAAATGTGTCTATTGCAGAATTAGGAAAAATGGATAAAGCTGAAGCTCAAGCTACAACTAAATTTGATCATATCGGATTAGCTGAGATGTATGAGAAAGAAGCTAACGATATGACTGCAAAAGCCAAGGTGCAAAAAGAATTATTAGAAGAATATCAGCGTCATAGCGAATATTACGGTCGAGAAGGTCAAGATTTCCAGGCGCACCATGAAGCTTTATTGCGGGAATATACAAAAGCAGCGGAGCTTAATGCGGGAATGGCTGCCTCACACCGGAAAATGGCTAAGTAAGCTGAAAAATGTGCAGACGGTCATTTCATTTTTCTTTCCAGATCGCATAAGCCAGCAATATCCAGGCGGTGAGAAATGAAACACCGCCGAATGGTGTAATCATGCCAAGTGCCCTGGTCCCGGTTACGCTCAGTGCGTAAAGGCTGAAACTGAACAGCACAATGCCTACCATCATCAACCAGCCGGATACCGGCATTAACCGGGATTTTGGGAAATGCAGCAGGAGCAAGCCGATGACAATAATTCCAAAGGCGTGATAAAAATGGTACTGCACACCGGTATGATAAACCGACAGCATATCGGCTGATAAAAACTGCTTTAAGCCATGTGCACCGAAGGCGCCCAATGCGATGCATAAAACCGTATTCAGTGTACCCAGGATCAGAAAAGTTTTTGGCATCGATTGTTCGTCCTTGTTGTTCTTGTTAAGTAAGAAAAGCGAGAATTAAATACACGCGTTATGTCAGGAATCACCGGTTTTTGTGATATCCGCTTCGCACGTTCCGTGCGCAAATTTTACCTGAATTCGATCGCCGTAATGAACTTGTTTGCTGTCACGAACGATGATGCTGTTTGCGGCATACGTGATGCTGTACCCGCGTTCCAAAACCGATTGCGGATTTAAATGACTTAATTGCGTGTGCACATGGTGCAGCTTAATCGCCAAGGTTTCGAAATAGCGCATATAGGCCGCACGAAAACGTGCAATCAGTTCTTTTTGCTGTCTTTCCATGTCGGTAATATTGGGGCTTGCTGCCATCAAGCGCTGATTGAATTCGAGTAATTTCCATTGCTTCCTTTCCATGTGATGCGCCCAGGTTGTGCTGAAGTGGTCTAGCAGATGCTGCAAATGAATGGATTGCTGTTTAATACGATCGCCCGGATGAATTAAACGATGCGACAGCATATCGGCACGCTGCATCGCATTTTCTATGCGATGCAGCGTAATGCGGTACATGCGCTGGTGCAATGCATTTAGGTGCTGGCTTAAATCCTGATGATCCCGGCTGGCTAGTTCAGCGGCTGCCGTTGGCGTGGGGGCGCGAATGTCGGCAACAAAATCCGCGATGGTAAAATCAGTTTCATGCCCGACGCCGCTGATAACTGGTATGTCACTGGCAGCTATGGCGGATGCAATCATTTCTTCGTTAAATGCCCACAAATCTTCAATACTCCCACCGCCGCGGCACAGTATCAGTACATCACATTCCGCGCGCCGGTTTGCAACCGCTATGGCGTCTGCAATGGTGTTGGCGGCAGCTTTACCTTGTACCAGCGCCGGGTAGATGATCACCGCTAAGAATGGCATGCGGCGCCGCAATGTTGTTAGTACGTCGCGCAGTGCGGCCGTATCCAGGGAGGTGACGATACCAATTTGTTTGGGGAATGCGGGTAACGGTTTTTTCTTGTCCGGATCAAATAATCCGGCTTTCTCCAGCTTGGCTTTAAGCTGCTCGAATGCTGCAAATAACTCACCCAGCCCGGCGCGCCGCATGGTTTCAACATTGAGCTGAAAATCGCCGCGTGGTTCATAGAGGGTGACAAGAGCAAGCACTTCAACCTGCATGCCATCCTTCGGTTGCCAATCGATATATTGATTTCTGTGACTGAATAGCACACAACGGATTTGCGCACTGCTGTCCTTGAGGGAAAAATACCAGTGGCCGGACTGATAGCACTTTAAATTCGAGATCTCGCCTTTGATCCACAGCAGTGGAATATTCTGTTCCAGGAATAGCTTGGTGCTGCTGTTTAGTTCGCTGACAGTCAGCACTTTATGCGTAAGATTGGAAATTGGAAATAGATTTATCATGGAGTTAGGCAATCTTTAACTGCTAATCGAGGCGGAGTCAGTGTAGCGTTTAAGTCCTGGAGAATGCTATAATTTTAGAGTAAATTATTGTTTATTAAACAGTATCATTCGAGATTAAAAAATAATCAAACTAGAAAAAATGTTTGAATTGGGCAACTTAATTCTCGTATTGGTTACATACTCACAAACTTATCCACAGAAATTGTGGATAGAAAATCGGGTATTTTTGCAGCAAAGCGGCGATCGCGATACATTGCATGCTCGAATCGAGCATCGTTATGAAATCAATTAATCGGGTAATATAGAGTAAGCCACAGAATAATACCCGGATCAATATAGAGAGTGAGGAGATTATCACGTGTTATCGTTAATTCAAGCAGCCGGATGGCCGATCTGGCCGATCATCATTGCTTCTGTCGTGGCTTTGGGCATCATCGGGGAACGCATGTGGACATTGCGGCTGAGTGTTGTTTCACCAAAGGAATTACTGCCTAGGGTGTTGAACGAATATAAACGCAATGGTGTGAATGCAGAAATGCTGGCGCGCATACAGCAGCACTCACCGCTGGGACAAATTCTTGCCGCCGGGCTCAAAAATGTTAAAAGCACCCGAGAGGTGATGAAAGAATCCATCGAAGAATCGGGCCGGGTGATCGCACACGATCTGAATCGCTATTTGACAACTTTGGGGACGATTGCCGCACTGAGTCCTTTGATGGGTTTGTTTGGAACATTAGTGGGCATGATCGAGATTTTCGGCTCGAATTCTCCAACGGGTAGCAATCCGGCGCAACTCGCTTACGGAATTTCAGTGGCTTTGTATAACGCGGCTTTCGGGATACTGGTAGCAATTCCCAGCATGATTTTCTACCGTCATTTCCGCGCCAAAGTCGACGACATCGTCATAGAGATGGAATTGCAGGCCCTAAAGCTAGTCGAAATGGTTCACGGGGAACGAGAGAGCTGAGTAGCGCGTTATTGCAGCCGTAAGCGCGTATCTTCAAACAAGATTAATCTGCAGCTATATAGCCGTTATCCGGTCATAAACCGGAATGGCTGAGGTAGCAAAACATGTTAGCAAAGTAGTAGTGTATACTTCGGCTGGATTAATTTTTGACTGGGAAAATGACATTGGAACAGCCGGGTAGGGATAGTAATGGGAGCCCGCTGTTATCAATTGATTCACAAACCAGAAGTGCATTTGCTCAAACTGCCCCTAGGGCTGATCAATAGTTTTCTGATATGAAATGTATGATTGTTTTACACGTAAATGAATGAGAATATTCGCATCTTGAGAAATACAAATTCGATAATTAATCATGACTACCTGATGGTTATCTTGCTGTTTATTGGCATTATTGTGTTGCAAGGTTGCGCATCAGCTCCAAAGAATAGCAATCAGGACTTGGATCCGGCCGATCCGCACGAAAACATTAATCGCGCTTCGTATGATATTACCGACAAAGTCGATCGGACCGTGTTTGTGCCGATTGTGAATGCCTACATTGACTATGTTCCCAATGCTGCGCAGCGGTCGATTGGAAATTTCTACGATAATTTGTCTTATCCTAACGTTGCGCTGAATTCTTTTTTGCAAGGAAAAGTGACGCAGGGTGCCTCGGATACTCTACGTTTTTTTGTGAATTCAACGGTCGGCATGTTCGGGCTTTTTGATATGGCGACGCATATGGGGCTACAAAAGCATGATGAGGATTTCGGCCAAACACTGGGTGTTTGGGGGGTAAATCCGGGATCTTATCTGTTTATTCCGCTGGTGGGACCCAGCAGTGAGCGTGATGTCACGAATATTCCCGTCGGTATTTTCACCAATGTGCTTTTTTATGCCGGTCTTGTGGTGGGTTCCTATTTCGCGGCTCCTTTGACCATTCTGGGTGCGATTGATAAGCACGCGCGTTTGATCGGTCCGATGCGGATTCGCGATGAAGCTGCAATCGACCCCTATTTGTTTGTGCGGGAAGCCTCGTTGCAGCAACGCGAGTTTCTTGTGCATGATGGCAACCTGCCATTAGATCTTTATGACTATGAGCATTTTCAGGATAATCCTTTTGATAAAGATGGAAAAAAGCAAAGGTAATGAGTCAGTGTAATCATCGTTCAATGGCTTTTGCAGCGAGGCATCGACAGGCCGCGGCTCTTATTTCGAAATAAAATCAGTTTGGATCGCAGCAAGTGTTTTATCCATTGGGTAATTTGTAACGTACAGTGTTAGGAATATATGGACGGACTTCAGAGAGTAGCGAATCTATCGCAGCAACAAAGTGATTTTACGGTTAACGGTGAAACCCCTGAATCGGATACGGCAACAACCCTGAATCAGGATGGCATCAACACCGCCGAGCTGGAAACGAAGTTTGACCAAGCTCGTACAGCCATGCTGGCGTTACAAAATCCGGATGGACACTGGTGTTTTCCGTTGGAAGCGGATTGCACGATTCCGGCCGAGTATATTTTAATGATGCACTTCATGGATGAGATCGACGTGATTCTGGAAAACAAGATCGCCCGTTTTATCCGTGACAAGCAGGACATGACGCACGGCGGCTGGCCGCTCTATTATGGTGGCGCGTTTGATATCAGCTGCACGATCAAGTCGTATTATGCGTTGAAGCTGGTGGGAGATTCCACTGATGCGCCGCACATGGTACGTGCACGGGAAGCTATTATGGAACGCGGCGGGGCAGCCAAAGCCAATGTGTTCACGCGCTTGTTGCTAGCCATGTACGATCAGATTCCATGGCATGGCGTGCCGGTGGTGCCGTCGGAACTGGTACTGTTGCCAAGCTGGTTCCCTTTTCATATCAGCAAAGTTTCGTACTGGTCACGTACCGTAATGATACCGCTGTCCATTCTGTGTACCATGAAAGCGCGTGCGATCAATCCGCGTAAAGTGAATATTCGCGAATTGTTTATCGTGCCGCCGGAAGAGGAAAAAAATTATTTTCCTAGAGCGGATACCGTTCTGAAGCGCGCGTTTATGCTGGTTGAGCGTATTCTGTCGCGTGTAGAGCCGAAGCTGCCGCAATCAATCCGGCAATATTCGATCCGTAAAGCGGAACGCTGGACGCTTGAGCGTCTGAATGGCGAATGCGGTATCGGTGCGATTTTTCCGGCCATGGTCAATGCGCATGAAGCATTGACGCTGTTGGGCTATGCCTATGATCACCCCAATCGGGTGCAATGCCGTAACGCGCTGCGCGGATTGCTGGTCGATGAAGGCGAACGCATTTGGTGTCAGCCCTGCACATCGCCGGTCTGGGATACGGTGTTGACCAGTTTGGCATTGCAAGAAGATCCAACTACCGGTCAGGAGCCGGTATTGAAAGCATTGGATTGGCTGGTTGAACAGCAGGTTCTGGACGAGCCGGGCGACTGGCGTGACAAACGCCCCGAATTGTTGGGCGGCGGCTGGGCGTTTCAGTACGCTAATCCGCACTATCCGGATCTGGACGACACAGCCGCTGTGGCATGGGCGTTAGATCAAGGTGGCGCGGAGCGGCATCATAAATCGTTGGAGCGCGCAGCCAATTGGCTGGCAGGCATGCAATCGCGTAATGGCGGCTTTGCCGCTTTCGATATTGATAACACCCATCACTATTTGAATGAAATTCCTTTCGCCGATCATGGCGCTCTGATCGATCCGCCAACTAGCGATGTGACCGCGCGTTGTGTCGGTTTGCTGGGAAAATTCGGCAGACACCAGCTCGAAGTGTGGCGCGGCATCAGCTTTTTGTTGCGCGAACAGGAGCAAGACGGTTCCTGGTTCGGGCGCTGGGGCACTAATTATATTTATGGCACATGGTCAGTGCTGGAAGCTTTCCAGCTGGCCAAGTTCGATATGCAACACCACTCGGTGCGCCGCGCCGTGAAGTGGTTGGAATCGGTGCAAAGAGCCGATGGCGGCTGGGGCGAAACCAACGATTCCTATTTGGATAAGCAGCTGGCGGGGCGGTTTCCTGAAACCAGCACGGCATTCCAAACCGCTTGGGCCGTATTGGGCTTAATGGCAGCGGGTGAGGTCAACAGCGAATCGGTTCGCAGAGGAATCAATTATCTGTTGCGCAATCAATCCAGCGATCACTTGTGGGAAGATCCTTGGTTTACCGCGCCTGGCTTCCCGCGCGTGTTCTATTTGCGCTATCACGGTTATTCAAAATTCTTCCCGATATGGGCGCTGGCGCGTTACCGTGCGCTGACCAGAACAGTCGCCGCATGCGTGTAACCGGACTGGTGACAGCCTTACGGGCTGAAGCTAGTTGTATATCACCAGCGCGGATTCCATTCAATCAAATGGTGCAGCTGAATGATCATGCGCGTTTGTGGTTAAACGGCATGGGCGCGCAGGCTGCTGGTGCGGCCGCCGAAGGATTGTATCAACAAGGTGCGCTAGCGCTGGTGAGCTTTGGTGTTGCCGGCGCGCTGGATTCGACCCTAAAACCAGGCGACCTGGTTTTGCCGGATGTCATA
Organism: Nitrosomonas oligotropha; assembly: GCA_008015635.1. Classification (GTDB taxonomy): domain Bacteria; phylum Pseudomonadota; class Gammaproteobacteria; order Burkholderiales; family Nitrosomonadaceae; genus Nitrosomonas; species Nitrosomonas oligotropha_B. The sequence continues at coordinate 16,644 of SSFX01000044.1, read as the reverse complement.
CACGCAGGTGCGCAGTTGCCGGTTGATCTGGCATGGCGTGACCGATTGCAAAGTTTACTGCCCACGGATATTACCGTCGTCAACGGCGGCTTGGCGGACAGTGCCGTGCCGCTGACGGATGAAAAAGCCAAGCGAAATTTGGCGCAAGCAACCGGCGCCTGTGCGGTGGATATGGAAAGCGCCGCCGTGGCGCATGTGGCAGCAACAGCAGGTATTCCTTTCATCGCCGTGCGCGCCATTATCGATCCGGTTCATTTCTCGCCACCGGAAGCATTGCTCGGTGCCGTGTATCCCGATGGCGGCGTGAATCCGTTGCGCCTCACGGCATTGCTGCTGAAACGCGCGGTTCGTATCGGTACATTGCTGCAAATGGGTGCCGGTATGCGTGCGGCACGCAAAACTTTATCAAAGGTTATTCAATCCGCCGGTACAGGGTTGGCCTGAATCTAAGCCGGTGCCATTGACCTTGACTCTGTTTGAGCCGGCCGGGCATTGTCACTTGCCGCTGTCTATCCGAATCACATCCGATAATCATACTGTGTTACAGAATAAGTAACTGATCAGATTTGTATTTTTATAATCAGGGTCGTTCCCGGCTCTTTGGGAAAATTCTGGCAGTTTGTGTTTTTCCCTATCGAAATAGTCATTCCGATCCAGTCCTAGGTTAAGTGTGACAAATTGCCGCTGTGGCAATTTGTCACTTTCGTACCCTCTTGCGTTAAGAAGATAATGGCAATTATCTTTAGCTCAAGTCTCAAGCAGATGCCGCAAGTTACTCAAAAATCTGAGAAACGATCGACCATGATCCTCGCATTCGGATCACTCATGCTGTTATCTTTTTTCCTGCCGCAAAACCCAGCAATGATGCTTGTCATTAACAGTGATTGGCACGACGGTTTTCATCATCCATTGGAAGGGTGGGATCATATTCTGACCATGATTGCGGTGGGAATATGGGCCGCGCAATCGCGCGGACAAGCTGTCTGGGTATTACCCCTGGTATTTGCCAGCGTCATGAGTCTTGGCGGATTTGCCGGTGCAGTGGACATCGCACTACCCTATACCGAAAACATCATTCTGTTGTCCGTCCTGCTACTCAACGTATTCGTTATCCGGAAAATTCAATTTAGCGCCCCGTTTAATATTCTGATTATCGCGCTTTTTGCTTTTTTTCATGGCTACGCGCATGGCCAGGAAATATCGGCTTCCGCCAGTCTGATTTCCTATACTGCCGGATTTGTATTCGCCACCTTGCTACTGCACGGCACCGGCATACTGATTGCCCGTTTGGTGGTATTGGCATTGGCCTTTTCCGTCGGTAACAATGTGCATGCTCAAGAAGCCGCTCAATTGATCAATGCAACCCCGGGGGAGATGAAGGAAATTAAGCCCGAAAGCAGCAAAGCAAAATGGGTGGTATTCAACGAGATGCGCGTAACTGAGCGGGCCAATTCACTGATAGGTGTTGCCGATAGCGCTTCTCAAGGTAACGTGGGGCAAGCCCAGATCAAATTCCGGCCGATTACGCGCCCGGCGGAAGTGCTGGAAACCATTCCCGGTATGATCGCCACACAGCACAGCGGCGAAGGTAAAGCCAATCAATTTTTTCTACGCGGATTCAATCTCGATCACGGCACCGATTTTCTAACCCAGATTGAAGGCGTACCGGTCAATCAATTATCGCATTCCCACGGACAAGGCTGGACAGATACCAATTTCCTCATCCCTGAGCTGATCGAAACGCTGGAATACAAGAAAGGCATTCACTACGCCGAAAATGGAGATTTTTCCAGTACCGGTTCGGCTAATATCCGCTATTTTAAAAAGCTGCCGGAAACCATGGTCAGATTCACGGGAGGCAGCTTTGATTATTACCGCGGATTGATCGCCGGTTCCCGCGCATTAGGAACAGGTAATTTGTTGTATGCGGGAGAAATCGTGCACAACAATGGTCCGTGGACGATTGGCAACGATTATCTGAAATTTAACGGTCTGTTGCGATACAGCCAGGAGTATGGCAATCATGGCTGGAGTGTAACTGCCATGGCCACGAAGTCCGATTGGAAAGCGACCGATCAGATTGCCAGGCGCGCGCTTCAACAAGGCATCATTGGCCGCTTCGATGCGCTTGATCCTACCGATGGCGGCAGCAGCCAGCGCTATAGCCTGACCGGTGAATGGCATCACCGGGGGGAGAACAGTATCACCAGGTTAATGGTTTATGGGGTGAATTCCAAGCTGAATCTGTTCTCAAACTTCACATTTTTTCTGGATGACAATGAGCACACCAACCTTGCCGGTTGTGCCGGTTTAACTGGATTGGATTCAGGGAGACAATTCAATCCAGTTCTTTTTGATACATGCGGTGATCAATTCGGTCAACCGGATGATCGTTGGACAACCGGCTTCAAAGGCAGCCACACAATTTTTCACACCATCGGTTCTGTTGATTCGGAAACCACCTTCGGCTTGCAAGTGCGTAACGATAATATTCACAACGCACTGACCAGAACGCATGCGCAAAGAAGAACCGGCATTACGCGCCAGGATACCATCTGGGTAACCAGTATCAGTCCGTACGCAGAAAACAAGCTGACCTGGACGGACTGGTTACGCACCAGTCTGGGGCTGCGTTTCGACGGCTTCCGCTTTGATGTTGATCGCAGCAATATCAGACAAAACATGGGCGAACGCTACGATGGCTTGGTCAGTCCTAAATTTGGCATGGTTCTCGGGCCTTGGGTGGATACCGAGTTTTATCTGAATGGTGGTCTTGGGTTTCATAGCAACGATGCGCGCGGTATCAACACCCGCATCGATCCGCTAAGCGGTGATTCCGTTCAGCGTGCCGATCCGTTGGTCCGTACTTACGGCGCGGAGGTTGGTGCACGCACGGTGCGGATCAAAGGATTGCAAAGCACGCTGGCGTTGTGGTGGCTGGATATTGACTCGGAGCTGCTATTTGTCGGGGATGCCGGCACGACGGAGGCCAGCCGTCCTAGCCGCCGCTACGGGCTTGAGTTTGCAAATTACTATTCGCCGACGGACTGGCTGACCTTTGACGCCGATGTCAGTTTCTCCCATGCACGGTTCCGCAATAAAGTACCGGATGAAGGTAATTATGTGCCGAATTCGGTCGAGGCCGTGGTTGCAACCGGCGCGACTTTTCATCATGTTTTGGGCGGTTTTTTCGGTGGCCCCCGGTTACGTTTCTTAGGGCCGCGTCCTTTAATCGAAGACAACAGCAAACGCTCGGATTCCACGATTCTGCTGTCTGCCATGCTCGGTTATGAAGTCAATAAGAAATTAAGCTTGCAGGCCGAGGTGTTCAATATGCTCGATCGTAACGATCCTGCGATCACTTATTTTTATACATCGCGGCTGCCTGGTGAATCAACTGACGGCGTGAGGGATTTTCACTTTCATCCGGTAGAGCCGGTGAGTTTCCGCTTGAGCTTCACATTGAAAATTTAAATTGATCCGGGATACCCGGAATTCATCACCAAAAGGAGGAAAGCATGACCTTAAGAAAAATCTTTTTACTATGTGCACTCATTCTGTCATCCGGTTTTGTTTTACCGGCCGGGGCCGAGCAGGTGCAACTCAAACCTTTTACTCCAGGCAGTTATCAGAGATTGCTTGATAGCAATTCGGATAAACCTTTCATGCTGGTTATCTGGTCGACCACCTGTTCATCATGCATGAAGAAAATGCCATTGCTGCATGATCTGGCAAAAAGCAGACCGGAAATCAATATCGTGATGCTATCCGCTGACGATGCCTCAGCAACCGGTTTAGTCCAAACCGTATTGGCGAGAAACGAATTGACCAATTTGGAGCACTGGATTTTTGCCGAAGAAAATGCACAAAAATTGCGCTATGAGATTGATCCTAAATGGTATGGCGAGTTACCCAGAACCTACTTCATCAATAAAAATCATGAACGCCATGGCATTAGCGGCGCGTTATCCAAGGAGGACTATAACAATATCTTCAAGGTGCTCCTGAATTGAAACAGTGGATGTACGCAATGACCAATGACATGCAATCCGGAAGAAAATACGGATTGATTGTTTCCCTGAAATTAGTTTGCCAGATCAGCTTAATGATTTCTAGCTTCTCGCCGGGACCGGTGCTGAGCACGGAAGCGCCGGAAAACACCGCACTCGATCCGGCAAATAATGCGGTTTATGCGAAATCGACGCTGGGTTTATACGATATTTCATCATTCGACGTTTATGTAGATCAAGAAATTATCCACCTCATCGCGAGCGGAAAACGCGCTGCCCATAATAAGCATGACTCGATTCGCTATACACGTTCTGAAGATGGCGGGCGTCAATGGAAAAGTCCGGTGACTGTAAATGAGTCGTTGCCTGCCGCACTGGCCAGTCGTGGAAACGATGTTCAATTGGCGGCCGACGGTAGCCATTTGGTATCACTGTGGCAGACTGAAGGAGAGTTCCCGACGATGGGACCGATGGTCAGCGCTTATTCCGCGGATGCTGGCCAAACCTGGAAAAGAGGCGCCAATCCGGCTATAGACAATGACGGTAGTCAGGCTCACATTGATTTGGTTGCTGATTGGAAAGGCAATTTTCACGCGGTTTGGCTGGCGGACCCTAATGAAAATGGTTACCAAGGTTTGCACTATGCCCGGTCGATTGATCAAGGTAAACAGTGGAGTCAGCCGGTTACTTTGGATGACTCCACGTGCTCATGCTGTTGGAACACAGTGGCAGTGTCACCTGACAATAAACTCGCTGTTCTTTATCGCAATACGGCACCTCGCGACATGTCGCTGGCGCAATCGCTCGATGCGGGATTAACCTGGCGGCACGCCAGTACAGTCGGTGATTTTCAATGGAAATTCGAAGGCTGTCCGCATGTTGGCGGCGCTTTAAAATATGCTGGCACAGACAATATCGCTCAACTGCACAGCGTTGTTTGGACCGGTATTGAAGACAAATCCGGTTTATATCATCTCTCTTCAAACGATAACGGCCAAACCTGGTCGATTCCCCGGAAACTCGGAAGTATGGCCATGCATGGTGATATTGCGGCGCGCAATCGCAATGCTGTTGCGGCCATTTGGAATGAAATGGAACCGGATGGAGCGAGTATTTTTTACACGAAATCAGAAGATGGCGGCACGACCTGGTCAGCGCCTAAACGACTGACCGAGGCAAAGTATTCCGCAACGCAACCCAAATTAGTGGCCACAAAACACGGATTTTTAGCCCTATGGACGGAAAAAAACAATCAGCATTCCAGCGAATTGGCTTGGTATGTTTTTGAATGAAGAACAGTGCGGATTGCTACGACAATATTTTTACAGGAGAAAACGCTATGGCACGTTGCAGCATCTTTTTTTCAATGAATCTACTGATGTGTTTGTTCTTTATTACCTTCTCAATCTTACCGGAAGCCGCTTTCGCGCATGCTGTCATGGTGAAATCGATGCCTGAAAAAGACAGCACAATTAGCAAATCACCGAAGCAAGTGGATGTCTGGTTTAACGAGCATGTCAGGAGTGCTTTCAAATCGCTTGCCGTGATGAATAGTGCAGGAAAACGTGTGGATAACAAAGATATTGAACAGGAAATGCTGGATCCATCGCATATCTATATCACCATTCCGCAACTCCCTCCGGATACTTACACCGTCCGGTACCGGGTGATATCGGCGGATACACACGCGGTTTCGGGCAAATTTGACTTTACTGTTGCGGAATCCGACTAGCTTCAATACCCATATTCCTTATTAATAGGAGCGCACTACATTATGAAATCACTCACTACCAAACAGTTATTAACGATTCTATTATGCGGCACCATTTTGCTGTTACCTGCCTGCAGCAAGAAAAATGTAACCGCCCCCGTGCAATTTGACTATACCGAAACGGTCGGTTGCCTCGTCACCAATGATTTATATGCGATTTATTTCAGTGCTTATCTGAAGCCCGAAGGCGATCTGGAGAATATAAAAGGGAAAGATAGAAATAAATTGTTACGATCCTATTGTAAAAAAATCCCCAAATCAGGCTCACTTTACTTTACCGCAGATCTGGTTGACGAAGACGTAAGGGAAACACCCATCAGTGTTCGCTTGGTTAAACAAGAACTGATTGGAGAGGATGAGAGGAAAGTGGAGAACTTTAAGGATACCGGCACCATTTTTGAGGTACCGGCCAAGCTGTACCCGCGGGGTATGGTTGAGACGCATATCGAGCTGGACAAAGAAGGTTTTTACGCGTTGTACCTTTCAGTTGGGGAAGAAAATACGATAACCGAAGAAAATATACTCAGAATTCCATTGCATGTCGGTGTTGATCCTGATGCGGTATCTCCGTGGCATATTGCGCTAAGGATCCTGGCCGTTTGTTTGGGATTAATTATTCCCGTCATACTGGGATTGATTATGTTCTCTCCCATCATTCCGGCTAAACAATGGGTTCAGGAAATCAGCAGGAGAGCTTTCTTTTTGAATCATAAGCAAGGCATTGAAACTCAGAAATAACAGAGGATTAGTGAACGGTAACCGCAGGTGTCTTGCTAGGCTAGCTGCTGCACCGTGGAACCAGATACTTTACCGGGGGACACGTAACTTCCGGTAAAGTACTTCTAAAGAATCAGAGTTCTCCGGCCAACATTAAATACATGAGGCCAATATCGTGATACTCAGAAGCAGTGAGATCACGGCAAATATCTTTCTCGGAAAAACATCAAATCAATTTTGCGAAACCACGCCCTCAGCAAGCAATAATGCTGGCACATCAATCAATCCACTGATACTCCCAGAAGTCCGGTCGCCGCTGTAGTGTCAATAGCAGTTTTTATGTTTACATTCTTATAAGCGTAAATCCGCACGCTTTCAATTTGCGTTATTATGGTCATGTAAAATTCTTTCCAATACGATGCTGGCGCGCTATTATGCCTTAATAAGGGGGGCTTTCAATTGAAGATTATTGGAGTTGTTACGGCACTGAAGTCAGAAGCAAGCTGTTTGGTGGATAAACGTTTTCCTCTTTATCAAGTGGTGGATATAGGGGATAGAACCTCGTTGTGTCTCAGTAGCATAGGAAGTAGCGCGGCGCGCGGAGCGGCGTTGAAATTGTGCGGGCAGAACATTAATGCCTTAGTCAGTTTCGGTGTGGCTGCGGCATTGGATGACAAATTAATTCCCGGTGATTTGGTGTTGCCCGAAGCGATTATGATGGACGGTGAGGTCCTACCGGTGGACATGGAATGGCGCGACCGGCTGCACGGCATAATGTCAAAGCATGTTACGGTTACGAGTGGAGTCTTGACGTCCTGTGAAGCACCGCTCACTACCCGCGCGCAAAAACTGGCGTTGGGTGAGGCTACCGGGGCTTGCGCGGCGGATATGGAATCGGCGGCCGTGGCGAAAGTGGCGGCCGATGCCGGTATTTCGTTTCTTGCTATCCGGGCAATTGTCGATCCGCTCGAATTTTCCCCGCCGGAGGCATTGATGGGCGCGGTATATCCCGACGGTAGCGTGGATGCCATTCAGCTCATTAAATTGGTGCTTAACCGATCGGTCTCAATCGTGACGTTGATCCATCTCGCACTTGGGATGCACGTAGCGCGTTCTGCCTTAACGGAAGTCGTGCAAAAAACGGGATTGACTTTCGCAAGTGACTACATGCCTTATCGTGACGCCGAATTAAGCGAGAGCAGATCAGTCAATAACGAGTGACTGAAACTGCAACGCCGCCAGCCGTGCGTACAACGGGCTGGATTGCAGCAATTGCGCATGTGTGCCGATCGCATCCAGCCGTCCGTGATCGAGCACGGCAATCCGGTCGGCGGATTGTACCGTGGCCAGGCGATGTGCAATGACCAACGTGGTTCGATTGCGCATCAGCTGCTGCAATGCTTGCTGCACCCAATACTCGCTTTGCGCATCCAGCGCACTGGTGGCTTCGTCCAGCAACAGAATCGGCGCATCTGCCAGAATCGCCCGGGCAATCACCAGCCGCTGTTTCTGCCCGCCTGACAATCCTAATCCGGCATCTCCCAAATGCGTTTGATAGCCTTGCGGTAATTGGCAGATAAATTCATGCGCGTAGGCAGCTTCGGCTGCCGCTTGCACATCCGCATCGCTGGCATCGGGACGGGCATAGCGCAGATTGTCGCCGATGGTGCCGTAAAATAGCGCCGGGGTTTGCGATACCAGCGCAAAGCAGCGGCGTAAGGCAAAAAGATCGAGCTGCCGGATATCGATACCTTCCAGTTTGATAGAGCCGGATTGGCTGTCAAAGAAACGCAGCAGCAAATCAAACAACGTCGACTTGCCCGCGCCGGAAGGACCGACCAGCGCCAGCGTCTCGCCTGCCCGGATCGTCAAGGTTAGATTGTCGATGGCCAGGACATCGGGGCGGGAAGAGTAAGCGAAGCACAGTTGATCGATAGCAATATTTCCCGATACGCTGGGCAGAGGATGGGGTTTTTCCGGCGACTGAATCAGATTCGGCGCTTGCAGCAATTCCATGGTGCGCTCGGCGGCGCCGGCGGCGCGCTGCAATTCGCCGATGACTTCCGAAATGGAAGCAACCGCCGAGCCGACAATAACGCTGTAGAAAACAAACGCAGCCAATTCGCCCGCGCTGATCCGGCCTTCGATGACATCGATACCGCCGATCCACAGCATCAATCCGACAGCACCCATCACCAGCAAAATAACCAGGGTGATCAACAACGAGCGTTGCAGCGTGCGTTGCTTGGCGACGGCGAAAGCTTCCTCAACCTGAGTGTGAAAGGTGCGCTGATCGATGGATTGGTGATTGTAGGCCTGCACGGTTTTAATTTGACCCAGTACTTCGCCGACATAAGCGCCGACCGCGGCGATTTTGTCCTGGCTTTGGCGCGACAAATGCCGCACGCGGCGGCCATAAATCAAGATCGGCACCACTACCAGCGGCACGCAAATCGTCACCAGCGCAGTCAGCTTGGCGTTGGTGATGAATAACCAGACGATGCCGCCAACCATCATGATCAAATTGCGCAATGCGAACGATACCGACGAGCCGATCACGGTTTGCAGTAACGTCATATCAGCAGTCAGACGCGATTGGATTTCGAGACTGCGGTTTTCCTCGAAAAAACCGGGATGCAGATGGATTAAGTGGTTGAATACTTTACTTCGGATATCGGCAATCACTCGCTCGCCCAGCCAGGTGACCCAGTAATAGCGCGTGAACGTGCCGATGGCCAAGGCGATCACCAGCAGTAAAAAGATCATCACATACTGACTGAGCAGTTCTTTGGATTGCGTGGCAAATCCCTGATCGATCATCAGCCGGATGCCTTGCCCGATCGACAGTGTAATCGTGGCGGTGAATAACAACGCCAGGAAACTATAAACGACCTGGCGGCGGTACGGCGCGATAAACTGCGCTGCTTTTTTGATGCTCTGCCAGCGGGTTTGCGTGTTCTTTGAAGAATCTGTCATGAATGAATCCCGCCGGATAGCGGGCGCTGCTGTGATTGCTATAAGCTGTATGGATTAATCTTGGGGGGCGGGTTTTTTCACAAATCCGGCGATGAGCAGTATCCAGGCAACGATCAGCCCGATAATGGCCGGAATATGCGTCAGTTTCACAAACTGCTCCTGCCACATAGCAGCGCCGCTTGCACCGGCCTGCTGCGCCGCGATCGTCAGCGATTCCGTAGTACCCCACCAGGCATTGGCGATTTCGGAAATAACCGTGAGCCACGTCAAGCAGACCGCAACCAACATGACCAGTGCCGAGCGCGCACTAACCTTATGCGGCAGTGTCAGGAGCAGCACCGCCATCAGCGTGAACAACATGCCGTTCAACACCGCTTGAATGTGCGCGCTCAAAGCCAGCCGAGGGAAGGGCGTGTGCGGTATCACCAATCCCCAGATGATACCGGCCAGTACCAATGCCAGGCCGTGGATCAGGATTTGTCTTGCTCGGTTTTGTACATTCATGTCAATGCTTTTGATCGTATCGGATTAAAAATTTATTAGTCAAATTTGACAAATTCTTTTCACAACTTATGAAGACTACATGTCATCTCATGTAATTCAGGTTTGATTTATTGTACTTTAGCGACATGCTTCCGTGAGTTTCCTTCTCTTGCGAGCTTTCCTTCGCGCATAAGCAAACCGATAATACTATATGAGAGATAATCCTTCGAACCACCACCATAGTCACTCTTTAGGCCTAAAAGGCTTGCAGCATCAGAATTTGAGATTCCTGATTGATTCGCTTTAGCAAATTCGAGAATCGCATCTTTTAATAATGAGAGTCCGATTTGAGCTTTTTCTTGTGCGCCGTGAGGTACAACGATCGAAGTTCTCACTTTTCCGGATAACCCGGAAGGAATGATTACATTTGTAAGAAAACCGCCTGTATCAATTGTGCCAAATGCGGATATCAATTCAGCTTCGAGCTTAATTGATTGCGCTTCACTGACTGAATCAACCAATATCGTAACAAGAACCTGAGCGCCTTGGTCCATAATCTCTTGGATTAATTTACCTTTCCGAGAGTTATCAGGTTTTACCAGGTGATCATAGGCTCTTACACCAGTTCCTTTCCCAATGTAAAAAGGCTTGGCTGGTGAAGAGCGCGGATCTTTTAAAGCATAGACGTAATAGGAGGTTTCTATCATTGGGAGGATTTAAGGATTAAACAAAGTCGATTTTTCTATTTATGATGATATTGTAAAAATCTTTTACTGTTTTCCCATTAATCTCTTATCCAGTGTCAGCAATTCAAGTTGATGGTGCTGAGCTGTTGCAGAGATAATTGAATCGGGTAATTTCATTTGTTGATTGCGCCTGATTTCGATCGCTCTGTTTTCAATGCCAACTATGATAGGTAAGTGCGTCATTCGAGTCAGTAAGGATTCGATGGTTTTAATATCCGCAGGCGTTATCGCGGGATAGCTCAATAACTCCATACGAGTTATTGAGCTATAAGCACATTCGTCGATTTTAACCTGCTTGGATTTTAATAAATCTAGAACCATCGGATTGCGTTGATACAGTCCGATTATAATATTCGTGTCAAGCAGATACTTAATGCCACTCATCGCGTAACTGCATTTGCATATCCAGTGGATTTTGATATTTGAAGCATGCTATTTCAGGCAGATCGTTGATAATCTCAATCAACAATCCGGATTCCTGCTTTCGCTGGATATATTCATTGACCAACCGGGTAACAATTTCATCCGGTGAACTATGTTCCTGTTTGGCTAGCGTTTCTAATTTCGCTTCCAATTTGGGGTCTATCGTCAGCATAAAGTACCTTTCACTTGATTTTTATCAGTGCTTGTAATCATTTTTGCACGCTTACGTTCAAGTATCCGTTGTGTTGTCACGAAGTCATGGACCAATAATGAGTGTAGTGCTCATACGGCATCTACGGTGCAGTTCGATTTAATCGCTCCGTTTAGTCACTTCCACCAAATGATACCCAAACTGGGTTTTAACCGGACCTTGCACTTCGCCGACCGGTGCGCTGAACACGACAGTGTCGAATTCCTTCACCATTTGACCGCGGCCAAATTCACCTAAGTCGCCACCTTGTTTGCCTGAAGGACAGAGTGAATGTTGTTGTGCGATTTCTGCGAAGCTGGCGCCGTTTTCGATTTCGCTTTTCAAGCTGTTACATTGTTCTTCGGTTTTAACCAAGATATGACGTGCGCTGGCTCGTGCCATAAGATTCTCTCCTGTATTTATCAAAAATAATTTTTCGTACGTGATACATTTAAGCACAGATTGGCGTGCTGATTGAAGCATTGTGCCATTTTTACGCGAAGAGGGTTAGATGAAAATTTTGTGCGGTGATGGTACAAATGCTTGAGTTAATGAATGTCAATAAGGCGTATGCCGAGGGACGGAAAGTGCTGACCGGTTTGAGTTATACGCTGGAAGCGGGCGAGTACGTTGCGATCATGGGTGAGTCGGGTGTGGGTAAGTCGACCTTGCTGAATCTGATCGCCGGGTTGGATACGCCGGATTCGGGCGAGATTCGCATTAACGGCGTGGCGATTTCATCGCTGGACGACGATGCGGCGACGCGATTGCGGCGCGAGCAATTCGGTTTTATTTTTCAGGCGTTTCATGTGCTGCCGCACTTGACCGTGTCGCAGAACGTCGCCTTGCCGCTATTGCTGAACGGTGCGCCAACGGAGCGCGTGACACAGATGCTGGCGGATGTGGGGTTGCACGATCGCGGGCATCATTTTCCCCGCCAGTTGTCCGGTGGTGAGCTGCAACGTGTGGCGATTGCACGGGCGCTGGTGCATCGGCCCAAATTGGTGCTGGCGGACGAACCGACCGGTAACCTCGATCCCGATACGGCGCATGAGATTCTCCAATTGATGCGTACCGAAATCAAAGCCAATGGCGCTACCGGTATTCTCGTGACGCATTCACATGCTGCCGCGGCGACTGCGGACCGGGTGCTGGATTTGACCAAGGATGGCTTGCATCCAGCCAAACCCGGCGAACGCGTATGAACACGGCGACGTTATCGCGCTGGCTGTTGTTTGGTGAGTGGCGCGCGCACCTGGTGCAAGTGACGGTGGCGCTGATCGCCATCGCGATCGGCGTGGCCATGGCGTTTTCCATTCATCTGATCAATACCGCGGCATTCAATGAATTTTCCGCAGCCAGCAAAAGTTTGTCCGGGCAATCGGATTTGCAGGTGCGCGGGCGTAAGGCGTTTTTTGACGAAGCGTTATACCCCGTGCTGGCGCAGCATGACGGTGTCGCGGTGGCTAATCCGGTGCTGGAATTCGATGTGGCAATCCCCGGTAAGCAGCAAAATAGAAACGATCACAAACTAAAAATCATCGGCATCGACATGTTCCGGGCGATGCGGATTTCACCCGATCTGCTCGGATTGGTTGAGGAGGGGAAAACGCTGGACCGATTGGCGGACGATGCGATTTTTTTGTCGCCAGCCGCGATGGAATGGTTACAAGTTGAACAAGGCGATTCGCTGCAATTGAACGCTGGATTACAAGCCGTTACGTTGCGTGTGGCGGGTGGCTTGGTGCGTGCCAGAGCAGGGCAACGCATTGCAGTGATGGATATCGGCGCGGCGCAGTGGCGCTTCCAGCAGCTTGGCGTGTTGTCGCGCATCGAGCTGAAACTGCGCGATGGCGTCAATCATGCGGCATTTAAAGCCAAACTGGCGGAGGAGTTAGGCGAAGCGTATTGGGTGACTGAGGCGGTCGATCAGGAAAAGCGCATTGCCAATATGTCGCGCGCCTATCGCATCAATTTGAACATGCTGGCGCTGGTGGCGCTGTTTACCGGTACCTTTCTGGTTTTTTCCACGCAAGTGCTGTCGGTCATCCGGCGGCGGCAGCAATTCGCGTTGCTGCGCGTACTGGGTTTTACGCGGCAGCAATTGTTGCGGCAGATCATGACCGAAGGCGGGATTCTGGGAGTGAGTGGTTCGTTGCTGGGCTTGGCGCTGGGTTATGCGGTTGCGGTACTGGCGATCCGGTTGCTGGGCGGCGATTTGGGCACTAATTTCTTTCCGGGTGTCAAACCGGGCATTCATTTCGATCCCTGGGATGCTGGGATATTTTTTGCAGTGGGCTTGGGTGTGACGCTGCTGGGGAGCATCATCCCAGCATTGGAAGCGGCGCGGGCCAAACCGGCATTAGCATTGCGCTCCGGCAGTGAAGATACGGCGATGGCGAAATTGTCCCCGCCGTGGTTTGCGCTGATTTGTTTATCAGTCGCGGCATTGTTTACACAATTGCCACCGGTTTTCGAGCTGCCGATTTTCGGTTATCTGGCCATTGTATTGCTACTGATCGGCGGCATTGCGTTAATGCCGCGTTTGACCGCAAGGTTCTTTTCAGCAGTGCTGACTAAATGGCAGCACCATCGGAGCGGCGCTGTGTCTACGCTGGCATTGGCGCGCTTGGCGAATGCACCGAATCAGGCCGCCATTGCGCTGGGCGGCATATTGGCGAGTTTCAGCCTGATGGTGGCGATGGCGATCATGGTGACGAGTTTTCGTATCTCGATCGATAATTGGCTGGGGCGCGTGTTACCGGCTGATTTATATGTGCGCGCCGCAGCCAGCGGCGATCTGCAAACGGATGCGCAAAAGGCGATCGCCGGTTTACCGGGTTTCGATCGGATGGATTTTTTCCGCACCCAGCAATTGACACTCGATGTCAATCGGCCGGAAATCACACTGTTCGCCCGCCCTGTCGATAAAGCGGATGCGCGTAATACATTGCCGCTGACGGACGACATGATCGCTTCGGAATCGTTGCCGCAAAATGTCATGCCGGTCTGGGTGTCGGAAGCGATGGTCGACCTATATGGTTACCGGGTAGGGGAGCGAGTAACGTTGCCGATCGGCACGGCATCCAACGAATTTTTGGTTGCCGGGGTATGGCGCGACTATGGCCGTCAATTTGGCGCGATTCAGATGCAATTGGCGGATTATCAAGCTTTAACCGGCGATTTGGGTGTCAATACCGTGGCCCTTTGGCTGCAACCGGGGACAAGCCCGGATGCGGCTACTGCCGGATTGCGCCAACTGCTGTTCGGTGCCGCGTTGGAGATATCGAGATCGAGCGATATGCGCGCGTTAAGCCTGGAAATTTTTGACCGCAGCTTTGCGGTGACGTATTTGCTGGAATTGGTCGCGGTGGTGATTGGTTTGCTTGGTGTGGCAGCGAGTTTTTCCGCGCAGACATTGGCGCGTGTCAAGGAATTCGGCATGCTGCGGCATATCGGCGTGATGCGCCGGCAGATTCTGGTGATGCTGGCGGCGGAAGGCGGTTTATTGACCGCGCTCGGCATGGTGCTGGGTTTTCTATTGGGCTGGAGCATCAGCCTGATTCTGGTTTTTATCGTCAATCCGCAATCGTTCCATTGGACCATGCAGTTGCATCTGCCGTGGAATTGGCTCGCGCTGATTGCGGTGATCATGCTGGTCGCAGCCGCGTTAACGGCTTTGCTGGCCGGGCGGCGGGCGGTTTCCGGCGAAGTGATACGTGCGGTGCGGGAGGATTGGTAATGAAGCAAAAAAAGTGTGGCGGCGCAAGCGTTGTGATCGCCTTGGTGCTGCTGTTTCTTAGTTTATTGGGAACAGCAGCATTGGCTGAATCGGACCGGTTAAAACCGGTTACGCCTGGTTATAAATTGGTTTTTCCGCAGGATTACGGCGCGCATCAGGATTTTCGCATCGAATGGTGGTACATCACCGGCTGGCTGGAGACTGAAGATAAGAAGCCATTGGGGTTTCAGGTTACCTTTTTCCGTTATGCGACCGGACACAATCAGGATAATCCCAGTCAGTTTGCGGCGAAGTATTTGATCATCGCGCATTTGGCGTTATCCGATCCCGCCGCGGGTAAGCTGATGCACGAAGAAAAGTCGTTGCGGGAAGGTTTCAATCTGGCTTATGCCAAAGAAGGCAATACCGATGTGAAACTGGACGATTGGACGCTGGTACGCGAGGAGGATGGGCGTTATCAGGTGGAGATGCAAGGCAGCGATATCGGTTTGCGCTTAACGCTGACCCCGGCGCAGATGGCGATGCTGCAAGATCAAAACGGTTTCTCGCGTAAGGGCCCGAAACCGGAACAGGCGAGTTATTACTACAGCGAGCCGCATCTAAGCGTGACCGGCACGGTCTTCCGCGATAACAAGCCGGTTACGGTGAGTGGCCGCGCCTGGCTGGATCATGAGTGGTCAACCGCCTATCTGGATCCTGAAGCGGATGGCTGGGATTGGGCGGGCGCTAATCTGGACGATGGCTCAGCGTTGATGGCTTTTCAAATACGCCGTAAAGGCGGGGGTAAGGTATGGGCGTATGCGGCATTGCGCGATCCTTCCGGTAATATGCGATTGTTTGAACCGGAGCAAGTCGAATTCACCCCGATTCGCACTTGGCAATCGCCGCATACGGAGGCGGTTTATCCGGTTGCAGTGCATATCCGCACCGGCGAAATCGAATGGCGGCTTACGCCCTTGTTGGATGATCAGGAACTGGATTCCCGTCAATCCACCGGTTCGGTTTACTGGGAAGGTGCGGTAACGCTGACCAAGGACAATCAGCCCGCCGGAAAGGGCTATCTTGAGTTAACTGGCTACGTGAAACCTTTGGCATTATGAAAATGATTTTTACCCCAGAAAATATTGATTCAATGAATCGAAATAGCCTGAAAACACAGGGTGAATCAGCAGTTAGAGTGCGCGATATTTTGCCGGATTGCATGGATTCTTATAGTAAAAATAGGACATACTCAATTTCAATACTTTCATTGTTGTTAAATGTGAGTTAGAATTTGCGCACGCAGTGATCTTAATGGTGCAAGATGATTGCGAATAGTTTACTCGGTTCTGTAAAGAAAGGATTGCTGTCACAGTGAATCTAAGGAACAGAGATAAAGTAAAACGGTTATAAAGTTTTGTAATCGTATATGGAGGGACCGGTCACTGATCGGTTTTAATTCTTAATCAAAGGAGATTGTTATGGCCGAAATCAACAGAAGAGAAACAGATGCGCAAGTTTTAAGATTATTCTTCATTTCAACAGCTGTTTTCCTCGTTATCGGGGCAATTATTTACGGCGTATTCTAGGCTGAAATACTCGCTAAT